>CAIOTD010000017.1 GCA_903861115.1 uncultured Burkholderiales bacterium | reverse complement strand
TAGACCTGCCATTGATCCCACAATAAAACCATTGAAAAACCAAAAATCACCCAAAGAATGGTTCTTTTAATATCGTTCATTTTTCTTTATTTCTTTTTGTTTGGCACGGGATCTAAACCACCATCTGAGAATGGGTGGCAGCGGCACAATCTCTTTACTGTTAAATAGCTTCCCTTTGCGGCGCCATGTACCTCTATTGCCTCAAGTGAATAGGAAGAGCATGACGGGTAAAAGCGGCAAGAAGGTGTCAATAAGGGCTTTATCATCCATCTATAAAAATAAACAAGGCTCAAAGGTATGTATTTGATCATTTGTTATCCAACTTATCAAACAATACGTTTAAATCTTTGCGAATTATTTCTTTTAAAACTTCTGAGTTTGCACTTTTTAAATTTAAGGATTTCAAGTCTTTATGCAACCTGACCACATAAGCTTTTTTTTCTGAGAGCTTCGTTTGCTCAGACAACACAGATCTAATTTGTCTTTTTATACTGTTTCTCGTTACAGCTCTTTTAGCAAATCTTTTTGGCACAAGCGCGCCGAACAAAATTTGCTCTTTATTTGTATTCGAATTTTCTGTCCGAACGACAACAGCCTTATCGCATGAATGCAGCGAAAAATAAGTTGCTCGAGAATTCGTAGAAGAAGACATGACAGTCTGAAACTCTTTCCAAGATTTCAGACTGTTCATTTAGGACTTAAATGCTGTCCAATTAGACGGCCAAACGCTTGCGTCCTTTAGCACGTCTAGCATTGATCACCGCTCTTCCGCCTCGGGTTTTCATTCTTACTAGAAAACCATGGGTTCTAGCGCGTTTTGTTTTAGATGGTTGATAAGTTCTTTTCATTTTAAAGCCCAGTATAGTTAGCTTCCCTATGAGGGAAACCTTGTATTATCGCAAAAATTTGCTGATTTGTAATGACTATTTTTATGGTTTTTGCATTTCCGCAAAAGTAATACTTAAGAAGTATGCGCTTTGGTTTCGATAAAGCCTTTTTTTCTGTGGATAAATTATTGATAATCACCTAAATAAACACGTTAAACTACAGTCTATCCACAGATATAAAAATAATGACTTTTGGCGCGTCTCCCTCACCTGATTCAAAAGATGTTGAATTTGATTCAAACTCATCTCTTTGGCAATTGTGTATTCAACAACTTGCAAATGAGCTGCCTGAACAACAATTTAACACGTGGATCAAGCCTCTTAAAGCAGACGTTGCTCTCAATGGAAGCAAAATTATCATTTGGGTCGCCAATCGATTTAAATTAGATTGGATCCGCGCCCAATATTTTCAAAAACTGAGCACGATGCTTGAGCAACTGAACGGACAACCCATCAAATTGGAGTTATCCCTCTCAGTAAAAGAGATCCAACACCATCATTTCACTGCGCCGGCTAAAACTGAATTTGAGATTCCTTTAGAAAGTCGTGGTATTCCTGATGACACGCCTGTCAATGGGCATAAATCACGACTCAACACGGCACTTACTTTTGAAAACTTGGTTGAAGGCACGGCCAATCGAATGGCAAGAGCTGCCGCAATGCACGTAGCGACCATCCCTGGTCAACTTTACAACCCTTTATTCATTTATGGGGGTGTTGGACTTGGTAAGACTCACTTAATACACGCCGTCGGCAATAAGCTCTTGGCTGATCAACCAGATGCCAAGGTTTTGTACATCCATGCTGAGCAATTTGTCTCTGATGTCGTGAAGGCTTATCAACGCAAGACATTTGCTGAGTTCAAGCACCATTACCACTCTTTAGACCTGTTGCTTATTGATGATGTTCAATTCTTTGCTAACAAAGATCGAACGCAAGAAGAATTTTTCAATGCCTTTGAAGCTTTGCTTGCCAAAAAGTCTCACATTGTCATGACAAGCGATACCTACCCCAAAGGTTTGAACGACATTCACGAAAGACTCGTTTCTAGATTTGATTCTGGACTCACGGTTGCCATTGAACCTCCAGAATTAGAAATGCGCGTTGCTATTTTGATCAGCAAAGCTCGAAACGAAGGCACGGAAATGCCTGAAGAGGTTGCATTTTTTGTTGCAAAAAATGTCCGCTCAAACGTTAGAGAGCTTGAGGGTGCGTTGAGAAAAATCCTCGCTTACTCCCGATTTAATCAAAAAGAAATCAACATTCAACTCGCTCGGGATGCTTTAAGG
Organism: uncultured Burkholderiales bacterium; assembly: GCA_903861115.1. GTDB lineage: Bacteria > Pseudomonadota > Gammaproteobacteria > Burkholderiales > Burkholderiaceae_C > Limnohabitans. The sequence goes on along the minus strand of CAIOTD010000017.1, from coordinate 40,098 downwards.
GATCTTTTATCGATACAAAATAGACAGATTTCTGTTGAAAATATACAGAAAACTGTTGCAGACTATTACAAAATTAAAGTTGCAGACATGTATTCGAAAAAGAGACCTGCCTCCATTGCTAAACCCAGACAAATTGCAATGTATCTGGCTAAAGAATTGACTCAAAAAAGCTTACCCGAAATTGGTGAGCTTTTTGGTGGAAGAGATCACACCACTGTGTTACATGCGGTTAGAAAGATCGGATCGGAAAGACAACAACTGAATGATTTGAATCAACAACTGCATGTATTGGAACAAACACTGAAAGGATAAGTTTGTGGATACAAAAAGAATAACCTCATACTTATCAACAGATTTTTTATCCATTGAAAAGTTATTCAACTAAACCTTGCACAAAAAAAGAAGCAATTTCCCATGTTAAACAATCGCCAAGTAATTGATTTTTCTCAAAAAAGTGGACTTATCCACAGAAAAGTTGATTGCTTATCTACTACTACTATTTATTATTAATACATTAAGAGGTTAATGTGATCATCTTAAAAACGACTCAAAACAAAATTTTGTCTATTCTGCAATCGGTGAGTGGGATTGTTGAAAGACGCCATACGATGCCAATTCTGGCAAATATCCTTATCCAAAAAATTGGAAACAGCGTTCACTTTATGACAAGTGATCTTGAAATTCAAATTAAAACCTCGGCTGATTTTGAGGCTTTGGATGGTGATTTTTCAACCACCATTGGTGCTCGAAAAGTCATTGATATTCTTCGCTCGATTGACTCTGAACAAAGTGTTAGTTTTGAATCGATTAAAGATAAAGTCGTTTTAAAAGGTGGCAAAAGTCGATTTACTCTCCAAACCATGCCCGCTGAAGATTTTCCTAACCTAAAGGAAACATCGCCTTTTGGAGCAAGTTTTACACTTTCTCAAAAAACGTTAAAACAGCTAATGAATCAAGTTTCTTTTTCAATGGCTGTTCATGACATCAGGTATTATTTAAACGGAATTTTATTTGTTGTTGAAAACAATGAGCTTCGCCTTGTAGCAACAGATGGACATCGCCTTGCATATTCAAGCGCCAAGCTCGAAAGTGAAATTCCCAAACAAGAAGTCATCCTTCCAAGAAAAACAGTTCTCGAATTGTCTAGGCTCCTGCACGACAACGAAGATACGATTTCGATCAGCTTTGCTACAAATCAAGCTAAGTTTATTTTCAATGACATTGAATTTGTTTCTAAATTGGTTGAAGGTAAATTTCCTGATTACAACCGCGTCATTCCAAAAAAGCAAAACAATACTGTTTTGATTGATCGCGTTAGTTTGCTTTCTTGTCTCCAGCGTACAGCTATTTTGACAAGTGATAAATTCAAGGGTGTTCGAATAAATATTGAACCCAATATTTTAAAAGTAACTTCTACAAATGCTGAGCAAGAAGAAGCATCAGATGAAATTGAAATAGATTACAGCGGTGAAAAAATTGAAATAGGTTTCAATGTGACTTATTTGATCGATGTTTTACTCAATATGACTCAAAAATCAATATGTTTTGATTTACCTGACTCAAGCAGTTCTGCACTTATCACCATCCCTGACGATGTTTCTTTTAAGTATGTTGTGATGCCAATGAGAATTTAATCACTTTTTTTATTTGCATCACTAGAGAATTAGATATGACTGAAAATAACGAGAATTTAAATGTGGACATTAATCCTGAAGCCTATGGCGAGGGCTCAATACAAATTTTAGAAGGCTTGGAGGCTGTTAGAAAAAGGCCAGGGATGTATATTGGAGATACATCTGATGGTACAGGTCTTCATCATCTTGTTTTTGAAGTTGTTGATAATTCTATCGATGAAGCGCTCGCAGGTCACTGTGATGATATTGTTGTCACCATACATACTGACAACTCAATCAGCGTAACTGACAACGGTCGCGGAATTCCAACAGGCATTAAGTTAGACGATAAGCATGAACCTAAACGCAGCGCTTCAGAGATAGCGCTCACCGAGTTGCATGCTGGTGGTAAATTCAACCAAAACAGCTACAAGGTGTCAGGTGGTTTGCACGGTGTAGGTGTTTCTTGTGTGAACGCACTCTCAAAGTGGTTGCGTTTAACCGTTAGGCGTGATGGAAATGTTTACAACCTTGAATTCGCCAAAGGTGTTGTCCAAAATCGAATTATCACCCTCCAAGATGGCGTAGAAGTTTCTCCCATGAAAATCATGGGCACTTCAGAAAAACGCGGGACTGAAGTTCATTTTTTACCAGATACAGATATTTTTACCCAAAATACGGACTTTCATTATGAGATTCTAAGCAAGCGCTTAAGAGAGTTAAGTTTCTTGAACAATGGGGTAAGGATCCGTCTTATTGATGAGCGCTTTGGGAAAGAAGACGACTTCTCAGGTGCTGGTGGTGTTCAAGGTTTTGTTGAGTTTATTAACTCAGGTAAAAAAGTTTTACATCCAACTGTTTTTTACGCAACAGGGGACCGTCCTGCTGAAACATATGGCGGTATTCCAGGAACACAAATTGGTGTAGAAGTATCCATGCAATGGAACGATGGTTACAGTGAAAGTGTTTTATGTTTTACAAACAACATCCCTCAGCGCGATGGTGGAACTCATTTGACGGGTTTAAGGGCTGCCATGACACGCGTTATCAATAAGTACATTGATGAGCATGAGTTTGCTAAAAAAGCAAAGGTTGAAGTCACTGGTGATGACATGCGTGAAGGTCTTTGTTGTGTTTTGTCTGTAAAAGTTCCAGAGCCTAAATTTAGCAGTCAAACCAAAGATAAATTGGTCTCAAGTGAGGTTCGTGCACCAGTTGAAGATATTGTTGCCAAAGCATTGGGCGATTATCTTCAAGAGCGTCCTAATGATGCAAAAATTATTTGTGGAAAAATTGTCGACGCAGCAAGAGCTCGAGAAGCGGCTAGAAAAGCGCGTGAGATGACACGACGCAAGGGCGTGTTGGATGGTATGGGTCTTCCAGGTAAATTAGCGGATTGCCAAGAAAAGGATCCAGCCCTGTGCGAAATTTACATTGTCGAGGGAGACTCCGCTGGAGGATCTGCCAAGCAAGGAAGAGACCGTAAATTTCAAGCCATTTTGCCCTTGCGCGGAAAAATTCTAAATGTTGAAAAAGCACGGTATGAAAAGCTGTTGACCAGCAATGAAATTCTTACGCTGATCACGGCTTTAGGCACGGGCATTGGTAAAGCATCATCTGAATCTGGTAAATCTGGTACAGATGATTTTAATGTGGACAAACTGCGTTACCACCGGATCATTATCATGACCGATGCTGACGTTGATGGTGCACACATTCGTACACTTTTATTGACTTTCTTTTATCGCCAAATGCCAGAGTTGGTTGAAAGAGGTCATATTTACATTGCACAACCCCCACTTTACAAAGTTAAAGTAGGTAAAGAAGAGCAATACTTAAAAGATGCTCCTGCATTGGATGTCTTTTTATTAAAAGTGGCACTTAAAGATGCCTCGCTCAATACGGGTGGAGATGATCCACAAATCATCACTGGAGAGACGTTGGAGTCCCTTGCGAGCAAGCACCAGGTTGCCGAGTCTGTCATTCATCGCTTAAGTGGCTTCATGGATGCTGAAGCCTTGCGTTCAATTGCCGATGGTGTTGACATTCACCTGGATTCATTGGAACAAGCGCAAGAGGCGGCATCGTCTCTTCAAATTAAATTAAGAGAGCTAGGAAGTGGTGCAGAAGTCACCGGTGAGTTTGACACAAGAACGGACAAACCCATTTTAAGAATCAGTCGCAGGCATCATGGCAATGTCAAGAGCAGTATCATCACGCAGGATTTTGTTCATGGCGCAGATTATGCGGCCTTGTACGAAGCAGCTCAAACGTTTAAATCTCTGGTCTTGCCTGGCGCTAAAATCTCGCGGGGTGAGGGTGATAAATTAAAAGAAGAAAAGGTCAGCGACTTCCGCCAAGCCATGAAGTGGCTGATTTCCCAAGCCGAACACGTCACCGCAAGACAGCGCTATAAAGGTCTGGGCGAAATGAATCCCTCGCAACTGTGGGAAACGACCATGGATCCAACCGTCAGACGATTGCTTAGAGTTCAAATTGATGACGCGATAGAGGCCGATCGGGTGTTTACCATGCTGATGGGGGATGAGGTTGAACCTCGTCGTATTTTCATCGAGTCCAACGCGCTTCGAGCCGCCAATATCGATATTTAAACTTTTACAGATCTCCCATCATTCATGTTGGGAGATTTTTTCTCATTGACGGTTTAAAAAAGTTCCGTTTTGATATTCTTGGATCGTTCGGATGATTTCTTGCCGAGTGTTCATAACGAATGGCCCGTATTGTTCAATGGGTTCATTGATGGGCTCACCAGCGATAAAGATGGCTTTCGCGGCGCCTTCGCATTCAATTCGAACCCCTTCGCCTGAGTGGTCAAGTATGGCCATCAAGCCTTGATCAATGGTTCTTTGATGGTTTGCATCTCCGACGTTGACGCGGCCTTCATACACGTAGATGAATGCATTCGTACTTTTGTTGAGTGCATGGACAAAGGCGGTCTCACCCGCATTCTCTTTTTCGAAATGAAGGTCAAAGTATTGTGGACACGTGAAGGGTTTTTGAACAGCACCTTTGATTGCGCCGTATTCACCCGCAATTATTTTTACCAAAAGATTTTTATGTCGCAATTCAGGGATATCTTTAGCAACAAAGTCTTTGTAATTGGGCTCACACATTTTTAGGTGTGATGGCAAATTCAGCCAAAGTTGAAATCCCTTCATCAAACCATTTTCTTGTTCCGGCATTTCGCTATGGATCACACCTCTGCCTGCCGTCATCCATTGAACCCCTCCATTTTCGAGCAGACCTTCATTTCCAGCACTGTCTTTGTGTCGCATCTTACCCGTGAGCATGTATGTAACGGTCTCAAATCCTCGGTGTGGGTGATCTGGAAAGCCCCCGATGTAGTCATTGGCCTCATCGCTTCCAAATGCATCTAACATCAAAAATGGGTCTAGTCTTTTTTGTAGATCTTGCGTCAATACGCGTGTTAGTTTGACGCCATCACCGTCAGCGGTATGGATGCCTGTTATCAGTTTTTCAACACTTCTAGAGTTCATACTTACTTTGAAACGATTAAGCACGCATTTGTTCCACCGAAAGCAAATGAGTTGCTCATGACGTGTTTTAAGTCCTTTGTTTTTTGGTTTTGTTTTGAGACCAAGTTTATTTTTATACGGTCATCTTGGTTGGTCTGTTCTGAATTAAGGGGCAACTCTTCATTTTGCAGTGCGAGTAGGCAAGAGATCAGTTCAACAGCGCCGCTAGCGCCCAGTAAATGACCATGCATGGACTTCGTTGAGCTCACCAAGATGTTTTGATCTCCAAAAACACTTTCTATGGAAGAGGCCTCGGTCGCGTCCCCGACGAGGGTACCCGTCCCATGTGCATTGACATAGCCGATTTCAGTGCTTGTAAGTTCGGCATCTTTTAGGCAAGCCTGCATGACTTTCACTTGAGTTTGACTTTGCGGATTGGTCATGTGCAGGCCATCGCTGTTGCTAGCAAAACCAGTTAAGAAAAACTTTTTGTCGGTTTTTTTATTCTCTTTTTCAAGGATGAATACGGCCGCACCTTCACCCATTGCAAATCCGCTGCGGTTTTTCGAGAAAGGGGTGACGTTGCCGATTTCACCGTTCTTGATGGGTGCAAGGACTCTCAGCGCATTCCATGCCATGAGGATGCCAGGTGTTAGCATCGATTCGCTTCCTCCTACGATGGCCAGGTCAAGCCAACCACCGCGAATCGCTCGCATGCCTTCACCGATCGCAATGCTCGATGACGCACACGCACAGGCATATGTGATGCAAGAGCCTTGTGCACGTGTCTTGATGGACAACTCAGAAGCCGGTGCGTTGGGCATGCCCGTCACAACCGACGTTGGTCTAATTCTCGAATGCATTTCGTAGATCAAATTGGTTGTTTGATCAAAACTTGATGCGCCCGCCATGCCGGAACCCCAAAAAACGCCTATTCGGTCATTGTCATAGTTATTTAAGTCTATCCCTGCATGCTCAATGGCTTGGTCCAGGCTGTACACGGCCATCGCTGTGGCACGGTCCATGGGCAATTTGGATGGGCTCGTGATGATCTTTTCATCAAAAACACAAGGTGCGATGGGCACATTGAACGCTTCGTGACCCTTGATGTGTACGTTCAGTGCTTGAATTGCGGAGGTCTGCGTATTCAAAGCGCGTTCAAACTCTTCTAAACTTCGCCCAATTGGCGTGATGAACCCGTAGCCAGATATTTGGACCCGTGATTGCGTCATTTCTATTTATTCGTTTGAGCTTTTATTTCGTCAATGATCTTACACACCTCTTCAAGTGTTGTTGTCCCTTGACGGGGATCAATTCTTTCTTCGGGAATTCTAATATTGAATGCGTCTTCTACAGCAAAGACAAACTCCATGAGCGTCAAGGAATCTAGGCCCAGATCGGTTAACGCGGTCTGTGGGCCCACACCCTCATTGCCTTGGAATTTTTCGCTCAGCAGAGCTTGTATTGTTTTGAACGTTTCTGAGGACATGGCCATTTGCCTTTTAATGCCATCATTGTAAAGCCATTCTCTTTGATGTGTTCAAAGAGGGTTGTGTACTTGCAAGGGTCCCTTCATTTTCCATGTTTTAGAGAGTTGAACTTTAGATATCTATTTTTTTAGAGGCTGTTAAAATCTTTTGTTCCTTTGATTGCTTGGACCCTTTTGCTTCATCGTTGTAGGGGCCTTTGCCGATTTTGTTCTCGATGGCTTTGCATCGGCTTTTTTTACTTTTGATTCAAAAATGAATTACCCTAAATATTTTGATGTCATTGTTGTCGGTGGAGGCCATGCCGGTACAGAGGCCGCGCTTGCCAGCGCTCGGATGGGTTGTCAAACCTTGTTGATCACGCACAATATCGAGACCTTGGGTCAAATGAGTTGCAATCCCTCAATCGGTGGTATCGGCAAGGGGCATTTGGTCAAAGAGGTAGACGCCATGGGGGGCGCAATGGCCTTGGCCACGGATTTGGGTGGTATTCAGTTCCGAATCTTGAACAGCTCTAAGGGCCCAGCGGTTCGGGCCACCCGGGCGCAAGCCGACAGAATTCTTTACAAGGCGGCGATTCGAGACCGTCTTGAGAACCAAGAAAATCTCTTTATTTTCCAACAAGCGGTGGATGATTTAATTGTTCAAGGTCATCGGGTCGTTGGCGCTGTTACTCAGTCGGGCATTCGTTTTACTGGTAAAACAGTTGTTTTGACGGCGGGCACCTTTCTGAATGGAAAGATTCACGTGGGTTTGAACAACTATTCGGCAGGAAGGGCGGGTGATCCGCCGGCAATTTCTTTGAGTGAGCGTTTGAAGGAGTTAAAGTTACCGCAAAAAAGGCTGAAGACTGGAACGCCGCCTCGCATCGACGGCAGGACGATTGACTACTCCAAGTGCAGTGAGCAAGCGGGCGATGGTATGCCCGGCGGTTTGCCGGGTGCTGTTCCGGTGTTCAGCTTTATGGGTCAGTCTATAGAACATCCGCGTCAAATATCATGTTGGGTGACGCATACCAACGAGAAAACCCATGACATCATTCGGTCTGGTTTTGACCGCAGTCCGATGTTCACCGGTAAGATTGAAGGCGTTGGCCCCAGGTATTGCCCCAGTGTCGAGGACAAAATCAATCGCTTTGCGGACAAGTCAAGCCACCAAATTTTCTTAGAGCCCGAGGGTCTTAATACCCATGAGGTGTATCCCAATGGGATCAGCACCAGTTTGCCATTCGACATTCAATACGATTTGGTTCGCTCCATGCGGGGTTTAGAGAATGCGCACATCTTAAGACCCGGGTATGCCATTGAGTATGACTTTTTTGATCCAAGGGAGTTGTTGCCAAGTTTTGAAACCCGTTTGATCGAGGGCCTGTTTTTTGCAGGCCAAATCAATGGCACGACGGGGTACGAGGAGGCCGCCGCCCAGGGTCTTTATGCGGGGATCAATGCTGCTCGCAAAGCGCAGGAAAAAGAACCCTGGCTCCCGAAACGTGACGAGGCCTATTTGGGCGTTCTCGTTGACGACTTGATCACCAAGGGTGTGACGGAGCCTTACCGGATGTTCACCTCTCGAGCAGAGTTTAGATTGCAGTTAAGAGAAGACAACGCGGATGCAAGGTTGACAGAGCAGGCTCGCGCCATGGGCCTGGTTGATGATGCCCGTTGGCGTGTTTTTGAGCAAAAGCAAGAAGCTGTTTCACGTGAAACACAACGTCTTCGCTCGCAATGGGTGAATCCGAGCAACATTGAGCCCCAAGCATGTGAACGCGTGTTGGGTCACATGATTGAGCGCGAATACAACTTGGCCGACCTCTTGCGCAGGCCTGGGGTGACATACGCCGATGTGATTTCAATGGATCCTGTGCGTTTCGGTAGCCAAGATCTTGATGAGCTGCCTCAGACTGAGCGACAAACGGTCATTGAGCAAATTGAAATCAGGGCCAAGTATGCGGGGTACATCGATCGTCAGCAAGATGAGGTTCGCCGCGCCAGTCATTTTGAATCGATGCTGCTCCCGCCCACCTTGGATTACTCATTGATCACGGCCCTAAGCTTTGAGGTTCGTCAAAAGCTCCAACACCAAAGGCCGCAAACATTGGGTCAGGCCTCTAGAATTTCTGGGGTAACACCCGCCGCCATCTCGCTTTTATTGATTCATTTAAAGCGCCAGCGATACAAGGGCTTTGAGGATCAAAAGACGCCGGATGTCGCCTTGAGCACAACTGCACCATGAGGTTCCCATCAAGGCCATGATCTATTTGAAACAACTTGGAGCCCATGCGGAGTTGCTGACACAGGGGATTCATGAAATGGGTTTGCTGGTCCAAGTTGAGCAAGTCGAAAGATTGGCTCAATACGCGGGACTTTTACACAAGTGGGGCTCGGTCTATAACCTCACCGCAAACAAAGAAGTTTCACAAATTGTGACGCTGCATTTGTTGGATTCTTTGGTGGTGGTTGGGCCTTTGCTCAGAGAGGCGCCAGCACTCAAAACCTTGCTCGATGTGGGTTCCGGTGCCGGTTTGCCGGGTGTGGTGTTGTCCATCATGTGCCCTGATGTCCAAGTCCATTGTATCGATGCCGTCGCTAAAAAGGCAGCGTTCATCAAACAAGTGGCCATCGCGTTGGGTCTCAGCAATTTGCACGCACACCATGGTCGTGTCGAGGACTTTGAGGGTGTGTTCGAAGTGATTACATCTAGGGCTTTTTCCTCTTTGTTGGATTTTGTGAGCTTGACGGCCAAGAACCTCTCGCCGACCGGTTTATGGATGGCGATGAAGGGGCGGGTCAGCCCAGCTGAAATCGAGGTTCTCCCAGCGCGTGTGGATGTGTTTCACGTGGAACCTTTGCGGGTTCCAGCGGTCGATGCCATTAGGAACATTGTTTGGTTAAAACACGGAGCCGACAAGGTGACCCCATTTTGAGCCAGCGTTTCACGTGGAACAGTTTGGGTATATTGTCACGGATTGTGGGTCCAAGGACTTAAAGCTCAAGGAATACAGGTAAACTCTGCGGCTCTGATGGAAAGAGACTCAGCAAAGGAGTTGAACACGTGTGATGCCCGTTAAAGATTATGGTTCTTTTGTGCTTGCCATCGGTTTGTTTTTGGCGTTGCCTGGACCTGGCAATTTGGCCATCTTGAGTGCTTATCGTTTGGGGGGCATGAGGGCGGCCATGGTTTCAACCCTTGGTATTGCTTTTGGTGATCAGGTGTTGATTGTTTTGGCCCTGGGTGGTCTTGCGGCCCTCTTGGACGAGTGGCCCATGCTGTTTCGGTGGATAGAGTGCTTGGGCGCCGTCTACTTGATCTACATTGGGGTTGGGTTGTTGAGGTCTGTGCAGGAGAGCGCGCCCGTGGCGGTGTTTAAAATGAAAGACGTCTTTAGGCAATCTGTGGCAATCACCTTGATGAACCCCAAAGCCATTGTCTTTTACATGGCGTTTTTTCCTTTGTTTTTGGAAAAAGGGCGGGCCATTGATTTGCAGACCTGGGTTGTTTTGGCTGGCACAATTGCAGGTATGACCTTAATTTATGGTTTGCTTTTGCTTTTGATGCTCAAGTGGCTGACAAGAACGGTTAAAGACGCGAGTAGGCTTAAAAAAACATTGACGCGCTTGATGGGTGTTTTGTTCATCGGTTTTGGCATCAAACTGGCTTTTTCATAAGAAGAAAGAAAATCATGGCGCATATTTTTTGTGTTGCAAATCAAAAGGGTGGGGTTGGTAAAACCACAACAACGGTGAACTTAAGTGCGGGGCTGGCGGCGCTAGGACAGCGGGTGTTGATGGTCGACTTGGATCCACAGGGCAATGCAACCATGGGCTCTGGGGTGGATAAAAGAGAGCTTGAATTGAGCGTCTACGAAGTGCTGATCGAGGGCGCCTCCATCGCTCAAGCAAAAGTTGTCAGCCATTGGGGCGAGCAACCCAATCACAAGCAGCACAAAACCTATGATGTGCTTGGCGCTAGTCGTGAATTGGCCGGTGCGGAGTTAGAGTTGGTTGGGATGGAAAACCGCGAAAAGCGTTTGAAGGAGGCTTTGGAGAAAGTGGATCAAGACTATGATTTTGTCTTGATCGATTGTCCTCCCTCCCTGTCTCTCCTGACATTGAATGGGTTGTGCTCAGCCAATGGTGTGATTGTTCCAATGCAGTGTGAATACTTCGCCCTCGAGGGATTGACGGACTTGGTCAACACCATTAAACAAGTGCATGCCAATTTGAACCGAGCCCTAAAAATTATCGGTCTGCTGAGGGTCATGTTTGATCCGCGGGTGAGTTTGCAACTGCAGGTGAGTGATCAATTAAAGGCTCACTTTGGCGATAAAGTCTTTAACGCGGTGATACCGAGGAATGTTCGCTTGGCCGAGGCACCCAGTTTTGGTTTACCTGGCGTGGTCTACGACCCCAATGCCAAAGGCAGCCAAGCCTTCATGTCTTTTGCCAATGAAATGGTCGAGAGAATCGCAAAAAACCTGTAGTTAATCCTTTTTTAGTACAAGAAGAGCCCTTCAAGGGGGGTGTCTTTGAGACGCAGTTGAATAGAGAAAGTTAGAAAATGGCGACAAAAAAAGCAAATCGTTTGGGTCGGGGCTTGGAGTCCTTGCTGGGCCCCAAGGCGCCTGATGAGGGCTTGACGTTGGCGCAAGCCACAGATGCACCGAGTCAATTGGATCTCGCTCAGATGGTGCCAGGGATGTATCAACCTAGAACCCGCATGGACGAGGGTGCTCTATATGAGCTGGCAGAAAGCATCAAAGCACAGGGCGTGATGCAGCCTATTTTGGTGCGGCCCCTCAAAGAGGGAGAACACGCGGGCAAATATGAAATCATTGCGGGTGAGCGGCGTTTCCGCGCCTCAAAGATCGCTGGGCTTGAGCACGTTCCCGTCTTGGTGAGAGATGTGCCCAATGAGGCCGCTGCGGCCATGGCGCTTATTGAGAACATTCAACGTGAGGATTTGAACCCTTTAGAAGAGGCGCAGGGCCTTCAACGACTCGTCAAAGAGTTTGGGTTGACGCATGAGGAAGCTGCACAGGCGGTGGGCCGCTCCAGGAGCGCGGCCTCAAACTTGTTGCGCCTATTGAATTTGGCCGATCCCGTTCAAGCCTTGTTGATGGCTGGAGATTTGGACATGGGGCATGCAAGAGCACTGTTGAGCTTGGACAGGGCCTCACAAATTACCACGGCGCATCAAATTGCGTCGAAGCACTTGTCGGTGAGAGAGGCCGAGCGCTTGGTGAAAAAAATTGGTGCGGAATTCCAATTGGTTGCATCTAAACCCAAAAAAGAAAAGTCGCGTGATATTAAAAGGGTAGAGGAAGAGCTCTCAGATTTGTTGACCGCACAAGTGGATGTGCGAGTTAAAAAGAGGGTGAAAAGGTATGGGCGAGTAGAGGAAATGGGTGAGTTGGCCATTCAGTTTGGCTCGCTGGAGGAGATCAATGGTTTGATCGACAAGCTCAAAATGATGGCATCAGCGTAAAGTTCAACGGCCTGTCCAAAGCATGTGCATGAACAGCGGATGGGTTCAGATCAATTCAAGGGACAAAAATGGGACAACGTTTAACGCAGATCACGACCAGAACGGGTGATGAGGGCATCACTGGACTGGGTAACAATGAACGCCTCCCCAAGAGCCATGTTCGTGTTCATGCCATGGGCGATGTGGATGAGTTGAACTCATCGATCGGCTTGTTGTTGTGCGAGGCGTTGACGCCTGCCGATCAAGGGCTTTTGATTGATATTCAACACCAACTCTTTAACCTCGGGGGCGAGCTGTCTATACCGGGCATGCAATTGTTAAAAGACGCTTCACTTGTTCAATTGGATTCAGCCATTGAGACGTATTTGAGCCATTTGCCCACTTTGAAAGAATTCATTTTGCCTGGAGGCGTTCGCTCTTCTTGTTTGGCCCATGTGTGCAGAACGGTGGCTCGCCGAGCAGAACGTTCATTGGTCGAACTTTCAACGCAGGAGACTTATCAGGGCTTGGGCATTCAATATTTGAATCGACTGAGTGATTTTTTATTTGTATTGGCCAGAAAACTCAACCGCGATGCGGGCGCACAAGATGTCTATTGGAAAAGCGAGAGGCTTGCCAACTTGGATCAAATCTAATCGAGGTTCTTCACTTCTTGGTTCAAAACAACCCGCCCAACCCCAAGCCTTGATCAAGCGGGATTTTGAATGATCGCAACGGTTATTCTGGACATACAAATCAACTCGTTGTTTTCGTTTTTAAGCTCAATGCCCCAAACATGCGTGCTTTTGCCGATATGAAAGGGGCGAGCGGTGCCGTGAATATAGCCGCTGCTGGCGCCTTTGACGTGGTTGGCATTGATTTCTAAACCAAACGCATGAAACTGTGGCCCACAGGCATAAAAAGCACCACAAGAGCCCAGTGTTTCGGCGACAAGTACGCTCACGCCACCATGAAGACGACCGTAGGGTTGCATGGTTTTGCGTTCAACATGGATGCGAGCGCCAAGGAAGTCATCTCCTAGCTGCGTAAACTCCAGCCCCAGGTGATCCGCTGCCGTGTTTGCGTTCATTTTTGTCAAGACATCGAGAGAGATCGGTTTTTGCCAAATACGCATGTTTCAAAAGGGCTGGGTTGTGATCTCTGTATTATAAGAAATGTTTTTACTGGGCTACTTTTTCAATTTGCCTTTTGAAATGATGGAGGTCGCCAGCATGGATTTGGTCGTTTCAACGACCACAGGTTTGGGCGCAGAGAGATCCTTTTTTGGTTTTTTGGTTTCTTTGTTTTTTCTTTGTTGACCTTTGGCCATGATAGAGTCCTTGTAGAGTGAAAAGTTCAGTGTACTCCCCAACGCCATGAATGCCTACCATGTCCGAACAAATTGAGATCAAAGAGTCAGAAGTGAAACTGTCTGCGATCAAATCGCAGGGTGCGGGTGGACAGCATGTCAATAAAGTCTCAAGTGCTATACATCTGCGCTTTGACATTGGCGCGTCAAGCCTGCCCCAACGGGTCAAGGAAAGGTTTTTGGCATCCAAAGACACAAGAATAAGCAAAGAAGGCGTTTTTGTGATGAAGGTGCAAGACTCGCGCAGCCAAGACATGAATCGAATGTTCGCCTGGTCCAGGCTTGATGAGTTGGTCCAGGCTTTTGGCAAGGAGCCCAAAATAAGGCGTGCGACCAAAGTCAAAAAATCCTCCATTGAAAAGCGCTTAAAAGAAAAGAAAAAAAGATCCGTGCTAAAGTCATCTCGTGGGCTTGTGGTGGCGTAAATACAAAGGGCGATAACTGTATTAAACTGCTCTACTTGAGACACAGGCGCCCTGGGTGTTTTGAAGTTGGGCGTTTATTCCTTTATTTCGACATGGAGAACACAAATGACTCGTGCAAGCTTTCAGTGGCAAGATCCTTTTTTATTGGATGATCAACTCAGTGAAGAGGAGCGCATGATCCAAAAAGCGGCACAAGACTATTGCCAAAAAAAATTGGCGCCGCGCGTGCTGGACGCGTTTCGAAATGAAAAAACAGATCCAAGTATTTTTAGAGAAATGGGAGAACTCGGTCTTTTAGGACCGACCATTCCTCAAGAATATGGAGGCCCAGGCCTGAGTTATGTGGATTATGGTTTGATTGCCAGAGAAGTCGAGCGTGTTGATTCTGGCTACCGTTCAATGATGAGCGTGCAGTCGTCTTTGGTCATGCTGCCCATTTATGAGTTTGGAACACAGGCGCAGAGAGAAAAATATTTACCCAACTTGGCCAGCGGACAAACCATAGGTTGCTTTGGTTTGACCGAGCCAGACCATGGTTCAGATCCTGGCAGCATGGCAACGCGCGCACAAAAGGTGGCGGGTGGCTACCAACTTCGTGGAAGCAAGATGTGGATTTCAAACAGCCCCATCGCAGATGTCTTTGTGGTCTGGGCCAAAGAGGTCAGCGAAGGCGGGCAAGTCGGGCCCATCAGAGGTTTTATTTTGGACAAGGGCATGAAGGGCTTGAGTGCGCCGGCCATCCACGGCAAGGTGGGTTTAAGGGCCTCTATCACGGGTGAAATTGTGATGGATTCGGTGTTTGTGCCGGAAGAGAATGCATTTCCTGAGGTGACCGGTTTGAAGGGGCCCTTCACGTGTTTAAACAGTGCGCGTTACGGCATTGCTTGGGGAGCATTGGGGGCAGCAGAATTTTGTTGGCATGCCAGCCGGCAGTACACGATGGACCGGATTCAATTTGGCAGGCCTTTGGCGGCCAATCAGCTGATTCAAAAGAAGTTGGCCGATATGCAAACGGAAATTGCTTTGGGTTTGCAAGGGTGTTTAAGGTTGGGCCGAATGAAGGACGACGGCAGTGCATCGGTGGAGCTCACGTCTTTGCTCAAAAGAAATTCCTGCGGAAAGTCTTTGGATGTGGCTCGTTTGGCGCGAGACATGATGGGGGGCAACGGCATCAGTGACGAGTTTGGCGTGGCCAGACATTTGGTCAACCTGGAGGTGGTCAATACCTACGAAGGCACCCATGACGTGCATGCTTTGATTTTGGGTCGTGCCCAAACCGGCATTGCCGCCTTTGCAAACTGATGTGAAACACTGAAAACTTTTTCCCCAAGCAACATGCAATCTAAAAGCAAAGTCGTGGTCGGGTTGAGTGGTGGCGTGGACTCGGCGGTGGCGGCCTACCTTTTAAAAAAGGAAGGCCATGAGGTGCACGCCATATTTATGAAAAATTGGGAGGACGATGACAATGACACATATTGCTCTTCCAATGAAGATTTCGTCGATGCCGTTGCAGTGGCTGACGTTTTGGGAATAGAAATAGAGCACGTGAATTTTTCTGCAGATTACAAGGATCGGGTCTTTGCGGAATTTTTGAAAGAATACAAAGCCGGTAGGACCCCCAATCCAGATATTTTGTGCAATGCAGAAATCAAGTTCAAAGCGTTTTTAGATCATGCCATGCGACTGGGTGCGGAAAAAATTGCAACGGGACATTATGCAAGAGTTCTTGAAACACCAAACGGATACAAGCTGTTAAAGGGTCTTGATGCGGACAAAGATCAAAGTTACTTTTTACACCGCTTGAATCAAGCTCAATTGAGCAAAACATTGTTTCCTGTTGGAGAGATGAAAAAAACAGACCTCAGGGCCTTGGCGCAAAGCATTGGATTGCCCAATGCTAAAAAGAAGGACTCAACGGGTATTTGTTTCATTGGAGAAAGACCGTTTCGAGCTTTTTTAAACCAATACATTGCGTCTAAGCCGGGACCCATTAAAAATGAATTGAACCAAACCATTGGTCAGCATGTGGGTTTGAGTTTTTACACGTTGGGGCAAAGGCAGGGTTTGGGCATTGGTGGCGTCAAGGAGAGCCATCGTTTGGCCACGGCTGCACCGAAAAAAGACGATCACCATGAGCCTTGGTTTGTTGCATTCAAGGACATGAAGCGCAACACGTTGCGTGCCGTCCAAGGGCATGACCATCCTGCTTTGTTGTCAGATGCATTGACTGCACAAGACTTGAGTTGGACCAGTGGTGAAGAGGTGCCCAATTTTTCTGGCTGTGCTATCACAGCAAAGACACGCTACCGGCAAGTTGATGCAAGTTGTTCGGTTCAATCTGTGAGTGAACAGGTGTTGAGTTTGAGCTTTGATCAACCTCAGTGGGCCGTCACGCCCGGACAATCTGTGGTGCTCTACAACGGAGACGAGTGCTTGGGTGGAGGGGTGATATGGGGCTACTGTGCTAGAAAAAGTTTTGAGCTCGAAGCGCTGCAAAGTCAGGCGAACGCATGAGTGCTCAAGCCAAACGCTCGGGTTAACTCACATCCATGACCTCTTTGGCGGCGCGGACAAGGACTGAACGAAGCCACTCATGCGCTTGGGTGGAGATGAACTGTGTGTACCAAAGCAAATCCACATGAACGGGTTGTAGTTTCAGGGGGATGGGTTTGATGCACAATTGCTCGGCCAAGCCCGCCACGCGAACAAAATGTTTGGGTAAAACCGTTAAAAGGTCTGAGTTCAAGACCACTCGGCCTGCTGTGGCGAATTGATTGACCGTGACCGCCACCTTTCTTTGCCGACCCAAAGCGGCCAACGCTTCATCCACAAAGCCAAAGGGACGACCGGAGAAACTCACCAGCATATGTCGCGCTCGACAAAAGGCCTCCAAGTCCAAGACTTGATCACTCAAGGGGTGATTTCGACGCATCACGCAAACATACTCGCCCTCAAACAGTCGAAAGTGATCAAACATCACCAACTCATCGGATTGGGCTTTGGCTGTGAGATCGGCCAAGACGCCAGGAAAATGACCCACAGCAATGTGGGCCAAGTGCTCGGTGAGAAGTTTCCTGGGATCGCGTGTGGTCAGGGGAATGACCCTCAGACTGGCCTTGGGCGCTTCATTTTCGAAAATTTTTGACAAGGCAGGAATCAGCTCTGCAGCCGTGGCATCGGCCATGGCCAAAATAAAGGGCATGTTGGTCTTTAAGGGATCAAAAGGATCGGGGGAGATGGCCTTTTCGAGTTGATTCAGGGCTTCTCGAATTTGAGGCCACAGCCATTTGGCCTGGGCCGTCGGACTTAGGCGAGGCCCCTCGCGCACGAGCAGTTCATCTTTCAAATGCTCTCTGAGTCGACGCAAGGCGTTGCTGACCGCCGGTTGTGTCAAAGAAAGCCTAGCGGCGGCCTTGGTGAGACTTTGTTCGGACATGATGACGTCAAAAACACGCAATAAATTCAAGTCAAGTGTCTTAAAGTTGGTGGCTTGGTTTTT
Source organism: uncultured Burkholderiales bacterium (assembly GCA_903861115.1). GTDB lineage: Bacteria > Pseudomonadota > Gammaproteobacteria > Burkholderiales > Burkholderiaceae_C > Limnohabitans. The sequence continues at coordinate 22,745 of CAIOTD010000017.1, read as the reverse complement.
CATCATCATTTTTATGAATAGTATACATCACTAATATAAAGTTGAACAATACTAGCAAAAACCCTAAGATGCACCCATGCAGTTAAAAAACTGAGCTACTTTAAAAGGAAACATCATGTCTACATTTGTACACAGTCAATTTAATCAAAAACACCCGGGTGTTGAGCGTGTCGAAGGCATTGTGGAGAAATATCAAGCCTATTCCCGTCCGTTTGAGGGCGCAAAGGCACTGGCCGCCGTTTTATTGGGCGCTTTGGTGTCCTCTTTGCTTGTGGTTGCGAATCAAGTCATCGACTCTTGGAGCGACGGACACCTGATGGCTGCTTGGATCGCCTTGTGGATTGTTGCTTTTTCTTCTCTTGCTTTGTTTGACGGTCCCGTGAGAGCCATTGCGCAAAATTTGAAAAGAAGCGTTCACCAGTGGTTGGTCTCAAGGGCGCAGAGCAAGCAAGATGAAAAGACTTGGTTGGTTGCTCAAAAAGACCCAGCATTGATGGCAGAGTTGACGGTTTTAATGCTCAGGGGTTGAAGTCCAGCGCATCTAGATTGAGCGAGTAAATTAAAAAGCCTCTTGATTTTGAAATCAAGAGGCTTTTTTGCGTCCAATTTAGGACTTAAACACTGGCGAGTCTTTTTTCAAGATCGTCTTGAGCCTGTTTGAGCTCTTTGGGTAAATGATAGGACAGCTGTTCAAAGAGCTCTTTGTGCAAAACAAGCTCTGCTTGCCACGCGGATTGATCGATGTGGGTGACTTGCGCAAATTGATCGGCTGTGAAATCCAATCCCTTCCAATTGATTTCTGGGTAGGTGGGGCTGACACCAAAAATATGGTCTTGTCCTGTGACGGTGTTTTCAATGCGGTCGATCATCCATTTCAAGACGCGCATGTTTTCGCCGTAGCCAGGCCAAATGAACTTACCATCGGCACCCTTTTGGAACCAATTGGTTGTATATATTTTAGGCAGAGTGGCACCTTGCTTGGACAGTTTGGCACCCAAGTCCAACCAATGTTGGAAGTAGTCGCTCATGTTGTAGCCCGTGAAGGGCAACATGGCAAAGGGATCACGTCTGACCACGCCTTGAGCACCTGTTGCGGCCGCGGTCGTTTCAGAACCCATGGTCGCGGCCATGTAGACCCCTTCAACCCAACTTCTGGCCTCAGTGACCAAAGGCACGGTTGTAGAGCGTCGCCCACCGAAGATGAAGGCATCAATGGCGACACCTTTGGGGTCATCCCAAGCGGCATCAATGGCAGGGTTGTTGGTTGCTGCAACAGTAAAGCGAGCATTGGGATGCGCCGCTTTGGCACCCGTTTCTTTTGCAATCGCAGGGGTCCAGTCTTTTCCCTGCCAATCAATGCAATGAGCAGGCGCGTCACCCATGCCTTCCCACCAAACATCGCCATCATCCGTCAATGCCACATTCGTGAAGATGACGTCGTTGTTTAAACTGGCCATGCAGTTGGGGTTGGTCAGTGTGTTGGTCCCGGGGGCAACACCAAAGTAGCCGGCCTCTGGATTGATCGCATACAAACGGCCATCGGTGCCTGGTTTGATCCACGCAATGTCGTCGCCAATGGTGGTTACAGACCAACCATCAAAGCCTGTTGGGGGAATCAACATGGCAAAGTTGGTTTTGCCACAGGCACTTGGGAACGCTGCAGCAACGTGGTATTTTTTGCCACTGGGAGGCGTTACACCCAAGATCAGCATGTGCTCAGCCAGCCAGCCCTCATCGCGGCCCATGTTGGACGCGATGCGAAGTGCGAAACATTTTTTGCCAAGCAAAGCATTGCCACCGTAACCGGAGCCGTAAGACCAAATTTCTCGCGTTTCTGGATAATGGACAATGTATTTGGTGGCGTTGCATGGCCAAGTCGAGTCCTTTTGTCCGTTGCTTAAAGGAGCACCAACGGTATGCACACATGGCACGAAGGCACCATCTGTGCCCAAAACGTCATAGACTTCTTTGCCCATGCGGGTCATGATTTTCATGTTGACAGCCACATAGGCGCTGTCAGACAACTCAACGCCAATGTGCGCAATGGGGCTGCCTAGAGGACCCATTGAGAAAGGAACAACATACATGGTGCGTCCTTGCATGCAACCGTCAAACAAGGGCTTGAGGGTGTTGCGCATTTCAGTGGGGTCGCACCAATTGTTGGTGGGGCCTGCATCTTCTTGTTTTTGTGAGCAAATAAACGTTCGGTCTTCTACACGAGCCACATCATTGGGGTCAGAGCAAGCGAGGTAGGAGTTCGGGCGTTTGATGGGGTTGAGTTTCTTAAAGGTGCCGGCTTGAACCAATGCCTCGCACAAGCTCTTGTACTCTTCGTCGGACCCATTGCACCAAACAATGTCTTTGGGCTTGCAAAGCGCCGCCATTTCACTGACCCAGGCAATCAAGTGGGTGTTTTTTACATGGCTTGGGGGATTAACGCCCAAACCTTTCTGTGCGGGTGCATTCATAAATCGCTCCTGATCAAATTAATTAAGGTCAAGCACTTGTGTCGGGCATCAAGACCCTGACCTTAATGAATTTGGGGGCAAGTTAATATAGGCGTTGATACTAACTTGGCTTGTGAAAGGTGGGCATGGGTCCCCTTGAAGAGAAAGCCACCCATCGGTAAGGGCTCACTCAATGCTGGACAAGGCCCGCTGATGGCTGGGGCTTCAACAATGAAGTCCCTCAATCATTAGGCCATGAAAACCGCAATGAAGGCGAGTAAAAAAATCAAAATGGCACCGCCAATGGGTAAAACAATCGGCATCATTGGAACGATGGATTCAACGACGTCGGTGTGCTCTTGGGGGTTTTGATTCGATGAGGTAGACATTTTGGTTATCCTTAAAAGGTCAGAAATTATAACTTTTTTGCCATCCTTTTCACCCTTTATGACAGCTTAGAAATAGGATTAAAAAATGACATGCGGACAAGGGTATTAAAATGTAATAAAAAGTGACTAATATCGTCCATGCTCTGCCCGTGAAAATGATGCGCGAAATGAAATCATTAAAATACGTTGACGGGTCCCCAAGTCAGCCCAATTACCTACATTAGAAGTCTTATGAACAGTGAACACGCCCCCTATACCCGCTCTGGTGAGCTTGTGGATTTGCTAGCAAGCAAAATTTTGATCCTCGACGGGGCGATGGGGACCATGATACAAAGGTTGAAATTAACTGAGGCACAGTACCGTGGAGAGCGATTCAAGTCGTTTGATCGATCTGTGCAGGGCAACAATGAGTTGTTGAGTCTGAGTCACCCGAAAGTGATTCAAGACATTCATGAGTCTTATTTAAGCAGTGGTGTTGACATCATTGAAACCAACACCTTTGGTGCAACACGCATTGCACAAGAGGACTACAAAATGGCCGACTTGGCCTATGAGATGAACAAGACCTCGGCTCGACTTGCCCGCCAAGCCTGCGACAAATTTTCAAGTCCTGGGCAAAAAAGGTATGTGTTTGGTGCATTGGGACCTACGCCAAAGACGGCCAGCATCAGCCCCGATGTGAACGATCCGGGCGCAAGAAATGTTGACTTTGAGGAATTGAGAGCGAGTTACCATGAGCAAGTCAGCGCCTTGCTCGAAGGTGGGGTGGACGGCTTGATTGTTGAGACGATATTCGATACCTTGAATGCAAAGGCCGCGCTTTTTGCAATTGAAGAGTGTTTTGAAGCCACCCAACAACGACTCCCCTTGATCATCAGTGGAACGGTGACAGACGCCTCGGGTCGAATCTTATCGGGTCAGACGGTCAGTGCTTTTTGGTACAGTGTGAGACATGCAAATCCTTTGGCCGTGGGGCTCAATTGTGCGTTGGGCGCTGCACTGATGAGACCCTACTTGCAAGAGCTGTCGCAAGTCGCAAAAGAGACGTTCATTTGTTGTTACCCCAACGCAGGACTGCCCAATCCAATGAGCGAGACTGGTTTTGATGAGACGCCTGCAGATACGAGCCGTTTGTTGCACGAGTTTGCAAAAGAGGGTTTGCTCAACATCGTGGGTGGTTGCTGTGGAACGACACCGGCGCATTTGTTTGAGATTAAAAAAAGTGTCACCATGGAAAGCCCGCGTCGTATCCTTGGATAAATAAATTAGAATGATGATCATCCCAAGGAGCGTTGCAGCCTAGCGAATTTGACAGGTCAGGCTTGGGGTTGAAATCAGAGATAACTGCGCTCACCTGAGTATTCACTCATAGGTGAGGGCCATGTCGAACACTGATAGATCAAACAACAAACATTTTCTCAATGAGTCTGCACTTTTGCTGTGCGGATTAGAGCCATTGGTCGTTGGCAAAGACAGTTTATTTGTCAACATTGGCGAGAGAACAAACGTCACGGGTTCAAAAGCATTTGCCAAAATGATTTTGAATGGGGAATACGAGCGCGCCCTGGCCGTTGCAAGGCAGCAGGTTGAAAATGGTGCGCAAATCATCGATGTGAACATGGACGAGGCGATGCTTGATAGTCAGGCCGCCATGGTTCGCTTTTTGAATTTGATGGCAACAGAGCCCGACATTGCCAGAGTGCCTGTCATGATTGACAGCTCTAAATGGAGTGTGATCGAAGCAGGCCTCAGATGCATTCAAGGCAAAGGCATTGTCAACTCGATCTCCATGAAAGAGGGCGTTGAAGAGTTCAAACGCCAAGCCAAACTCATCATGCGTTACGGTGCAGCAGCTGTGGTGATGGCCTTTGATGAAAAAGGGCAAGCAGACACCTTTGATCGAAAAATCCAAATTTGTCAAAGAGCCTACGGTATTTTGGTGGACGAGGTCGGCTTTAATGCGCAAGATATCATTTTTGATCCCAATATATTTGCCATTGCCACGGGGATTGAGGAGCACAACAATTACGCCGTTGACTTCATCAATGCCACTCGGTGGATCAAAGAGAACTTAAAAGGGGCCAAGGTCTCGGGGGGGGTCTCTAACGTCTCTTTTAGTTTTAGAGGAAATGAGGCCGTCAGAGAAGCAATACATACGGTTTTTTTGTACCATGCCATCAAAGCCGGTATGGACATGGGCATTGTGAATGCCGGCATGATCAGTGTCTACGACGATTTGCCGCCAGATTTGAAAGAGCGCGTAGAGGATGTGGTGCTCAATCGCAGAGAAGACGCCTCCGAGCGACTCATTGAGATTGCTGAGAATGCAAAAGGGCAGGCCAAAGAGCAGTTGAACCAACACGCATGGCGCGGGACACCCGAAGCACCCAAAACGGTAGAAGAGAGGCTTTCACATGCCTTGGTCCATGGCATCAATGAATTCATAGAGATCGATACCCAAGAAGCTTATGAACAAACGCTGGCTCAAGGCAAACGAGCCTTGAGCGTGATTGAAGGCCCCTTGATGGACGGGATGTCAACGGTGGGTGATTTGTTTGGCCAGGGCAAGATGTTTTTGCCTCAAGTGGTGAAAAGTGCTCGAGTGATGAAGCAAGCGGTGGCCGTTTTGATTCCCTACATTGAAGAGGAAAAACAACGCCAACAAGCCGCTGGCCATGCGGTCAAAAGCAAGGGGAAAATTGTCATGGCCACGGTCAAGGGCGATGTCCATGACATTGGAAAAAACATCGTGACCGTGGTGTTGCAGTGCAATAATTTTGAAGTCATCAACATGGGTGTGATGGTGCCATGTCATGAAATACTTGCAAAGGCAAAGGAGGTTGGTGCAGACATTGTTGGTTTGTCAGGCTTGATCACACCAAGTTTAGAGGAAATGCAACATGTGGCATCTGAGATGCAAAAGGACGAGTATTTTAGAAGTCGAAAAACCCCTTTAATGATTGGGGGTGCGACGACATCAAGGGTCCACACAGCCGTCAAAATTGCGCCTCACTACGAGGGGCCGATTGTGTACGTTCCCGATGCATCAAGAAGTGTCGGTGTTGCGCAAGGACTCTTGTCGGATGGCGCACAAACATTCATAGAAACGTTGAATTTAGATTACGAGCGCGTCAGGCAACAACACGCACAAAAGAAAACAACCCCACTGATTGCAATTGAAGAGGCGAGGCGCAATGCGCCCCAATTGGACTGGTCCACACACACAACGAAAAGGCCCAATTTCATCGGTACGCGGACATTTGCGAGGCACAATCTTGCAGAGTTGTCGTCCTTTATTGATTGGGCGCCATTTTTCCAAACTTGGGATTTGGCCGGACCCTACCCAGCTATTTTGACCGATCCAGTTGTAGGGGTTGAGGCGAAAAAAGTGTTTGGCGATGCGCAAGCCATGCTGAAAAAAATGGTAAATGAACAGTGGCTTCAAGCCAATGCGGTGCTCGGCTTTTATCCTGCAAATGCATTGGGCGATGATGTGGTGATTTGGCGAGATGAAAAGCGCAAGGAGCCCTTGATGGTTTGGCACGGTTTAAGGCAGCAAACCAAAAAACCCAACGGGCGCCCCAATCGTTGTTTGTCCGACTTTGTTGCACCCATGGGTCTTGATGACTATGTGGGTTGTTTTGCCTTGACCACGGGCCTAGGTGTTGAGAAAAAGGAGGCGCAATTTTTAGCCCTCAACGACGACTACCAGTCGATCATGCTAAAGGCTTTGGCAGATCGTTTGGCCGAGGCTTATGCTGAGTACTTGCACTGGCGCGTGAGAACAGATTTGTGGGGGTACAGTCCGAAAGAAAATCTTGACGTACCCTCAATGATCGCTGAGCAGTATGTTGGGATACGTCCAGCGCCTGGTTATCCCGCCTGCCCAGATCATGTGATTAAAAGACAAATGTTTGAGCACATGGCTTGCGAAGAAATAGGCATCACGTTGACCTCCAGTTTGGCCATGTCGCCTGCTTCCAGCATTTGTGGCTTCTATCTTTCGCATCCACAGGCACAGTACTTCAATGTCGGGCGCATTGGCGATGACCAAGTCCAGGATTTGGCAAAGAGACAAGGCGTCTCCGTGGAGCAATGCAGTCAATTCTTAGGGCCAAATATGGCATGAATGGACGCACCAAATGAGTGCGCCACGAAAACCAATGCATCGAGGGCGATTGATAGCACTATTATGGTGCGCCCGTGGCTTGCCCCATAACGGCCGCCACCTATTTGGTGCATTAATAGCGTAAAACGGATAATTTTTCATGGCATGAAGAATGCTGATGGTCAACAGATCAATTTAAAAGGAGTTATGCATGAAGATTAAAAACGTTTTATTGGCGTCATTGGTGATGACGGGACTCGTGAATGTGGCCAAGGCCGCTGATCCCGCCCCCGCTCCCGAGCCAGAGTCAACGCTCAGTTTTAATTTGGGCGTGGTGAGTGAATACCGCTATCGTGGCATTTCGCAGTCTGCCAAGAAACCTGCCGTGCAAGGTGGATTTGACTATGCGGATAAAAGTGGTGCCTACATCGGCGCATGGGCATCAAGCATTACTTGGATCAAAGATTCAGACCCCAAAGGTTCAGCCAAAGGTCCCGTTGAAATTGACGTATATGGCGGCTACAAAGGTGCTTTGAGCGATGACATCGCTTTTGATGTTGGCGGCTTGCAGTACTGGTATGCCACCAACAACTTGGCCACGGTCCCCGGATTGGTCAATGCCAACACATTTGAAATTTATGGTGCGTTGTCTTTTGGTGCTTTGACGGCTAAATTGTCCAACAGTACTGGAAACTTGTTTGGCGCGCCCAACAGCAAGAACAGTCGATATTTGGACTTGAGCTACACCTTCGACTTGGGTGACGGCTTGACAGTTGTTCCTCATTTGGGTGACCAATATGTGGCAAACAACCCAGCGAGTTACTCAGATTATTCCATTGCCATTAACAAGGACATGGACGGGACAGTTCTCAGTGCGACCGTGCTTGGAACCAACTTCAAAACACGTCACGGTGATTACGTCTTACCAGGCTCTGGTACAAAAGAGCTCAGTGGCGCAGCGTTGGTGTTGGGTTTGAAAAAGAACTTTTGATAAAGACTAAGGACATCACATGAAATTGATAACCGCCATTATTAAGCCATTCAAACTCGATGAGGTCCGCGAGGCCCTCTCAGCGATTGGTGTTCAGGGCATTACCGTCACAGAGGTAAAAGGTTTTGGCCGTCAAAAGGGACACACAGAACTCTACCGTGGCGCTGAATACGTGGTTGACTTTTTACCCAAAGTCAAAATTGAAGTTGCAGTCGCAACTGAACTGCTCGAGCGATCCATTGAGGCCATCGAAGGGTCTGCTAGAACCGGCAAAATCGGTGACGGCAAGATCTTTGTTTATGATCTTGAACAGGTGGTTCGAATCAGAACCGGTGAAACTGGTCAAGAAGCGCTTTAAGCATCCATTTCAAGAAAGAAGTAATCATGAAAAATTTGTTCGCCTCCCTAGCACTCGGATTGAGTTTGCTAATGGGTTCTGCGGCCGTTTTGGCCGATACCGCACCCGCAGTTGCGGCAGCTGCGCCCGCAGCGGCCAGCGCAACTGCAGATGCAGCACCTGCGGCTGCACCGGCCCCTGTGCCCAACAAGGGTGATACCGCTTGGATGACCGTTGCAACTGCTTTGGTGATCATGATGACCATCCCAGGCTTGGCGCTGTTTTATGGTGGATTGGTGCGTAGCAAGAACATGCTATCGATTTTGATGCAAGTCTTTGTCGTGACGGCCTTGATCTATGTTTTGTGGTTGTTGTATGGTTATACCATTGCATTTACCGCTGGCAATCCATTCTTTGGCTCCATGGACAAGTTGTTCTTCCTCGGCATCACACCCGACTCCGTTGCGGCAACCTTCAGCAAAGGCGTTGTGATTCCTGAGTACACATTTGCTGGTTTCCAAGCAACCTTTGCGGCCATCACATGCGCCTTGATTGTGGGCTCATTTGCTGAGCGCGTGAAGTTCTCTGCCGTGTTGCTCTTTTGTGCATTGTGGTTCACATTCAGCTACTTGCCAGTTGCTCACATGGTGTGGTATTGGGACGGCCCTGATGCGATCACAGACGCAGCAAGTTTGGAAAAAGTAACAGAAGCCGCAGGATGGTTGTGGGCCAAGGGTGCTCTTGACTTTGCTGGCGGTACAGTCGTGCACATCAACGCTGCCGTGGCAGGTTTGGTTGGCGCATACATGATTGGTAAGAGAACCGGTTATGGCAAAGAATCAATGGCTCCACACAGCCTGACATTGACCATGGTCGGAGCATCGATGTTGTGGGTGGGTTGGTTTGGTTTCAATGCCGGCTCTAACTTGGAAGCCAATGGAGTAACAGCCCTTGCCTTCATCAACACATTGGTTGCAACAGCTGCCGCAACACTGAGCTGGATCATGGGTGAGGCGCTTGGCAAAGGCAAATCCTCTATGTTGGGTGCCGCCTCAGGTGCCGTGGCTGGCTTGGTTGCAATTACACCTGCTTGTGGATTTGTCGGTCCCTTGGGTGCCATCGTGATCGGATTTGCTGCTGGATTGTTCTGCTTGTGGGGTGTCAGTGGTCTTAAAAGCCTTCTTGGCGCAGACGACTCACTCGATGTATTTGGCGTGCACGGCGTGGGTGGTATTTTGGGCGCATTGTTGACCGGTGTCTTTGCCTCTCCCTCATTGGGCGGCACAGGCATATACGATTACGTTGCCAATGCGGTAGCGCCTGAGTACTCCATTTCTGGTCAAGTATGGATTCAATTGCAAGCCGTGATCACAACGATTGTTTGGTCTGCAGTGGTCTCTGTCATTGCTTACAAAGTGGTGGACTTGCTCCTAGGATTGCGTGTGTCAGAAGAAGAAGAGCGTGAAGGCTTGGACATCACGTCACACGGTGAATCAGCATACAACCGTTGATACATCAATCACAGTTTTTAACCAAAGAAGGACAAAAAAGATAACACTTCAATGGGTCTGGTTTCATGTCTAGTTCTTCAAAGAACTTTTAAACCCACCTGGTCCGCTAGGTGGGTTTTTTTTGAGCCTTGGAAAGGCGTGTCCTAGAAGAACACCTCAGGGAAAATAAGCCGGCCTTAAAAACCATGCGTGCAGCCGATGTTTAAACGCGCCATCCCCTATTTGGGTTTTGTCTTAAGTATGGCAAACTACAGCCAAGGGGAAGAGGTTGAAGTCAAACCAAGCAAAGTAAGGCATCGGATGAAATCAATCAAATTAGAGAGCAAAGGCCTGTCCTGTGCCGTTGAAGCTGAAAACGGTGCAAAAATTACTCAATTGCGTGTTCAGGGCGAAGAAATTTTCAAGTTCAAAGAAAAAAAAGACCACGCGACGCCAAGCCTTGGAGTGGTCGCTTTGATTCCATGTGTTCACCATGCATCCTTGAGCGAGTTGGTTTGGCATGGTACGGGTCATCCCGCGCTGAGCGATCAAGTCAGCGCAGAGCAAATGGATTGGGGCCTTGGGTGGCAAAGTCACTGGCAGATCCTAGAGCAAGAAGAGGATTGCGTGTTCTTGAGTTTTGAGCACCGTGCCGAGAAAAAATGGCCTTGGTTGTTTGATGCCTCGCAAGTCATTCGGCTTCACGAACGGGCGCTTTATTTAACGCTTTCATTGACCAACCAATCCAATGTCGCTTCACCGGTTGGTTTGGGCTGGGCGTTCAACATGCCAATCATGCCCAAGGATCGATTGACATTGAATGCAAAAAGCGAAATTAAGTTAAGCCATTCTGTTGCAAAAGAGCGCACAAGAGAAGATGTGAACCATGAGAAAACAAACCACAGTACTGGGTTTGACCGATCAATCCAAGAGCTCGGTGACAACATGGGTTACAGTGAGTGGGGGGGTGACGCGTGCTTGAACGCAGAGAAGTATCGACTGTCTCTGTCCTCGAGTCTTAAGACACTTCAAGCCATTCCATCCAAAGAGCGAGACGTGTTACTGCTCAAAGTTCTCAATGTTCCCTTGGATGTCGTGAAACACGCTGCACCTGCTCAGATGTTGGCGCCTGGTGAGTCCATGAGCATAGAGATGAGAATGAAGATCGATGTCAGTCACACGATGGTCTGAGCTCATGCGTTGAGAGGCTCAATGTACCCAAATTGTCTTTTAGACAGGGCCAAACCTACCCCATTTGACGTGCCGAATTCTAAAACTCGGCCAATCAAAATATCGTGATCGCCAGCGCTCACCCTTTGCTCAATCTCACAGTCGAACCATGCGAGAGAGAGCGACAATTTTGTGCGTTGGCTTTTCATTCGCTCAATGGGCTCGTCTTTAAATCGATCAGCTTGTGAGCCAGTCGAAAATTTGATGGCCAAATCTCTTTGTTCTAAACTGAGAATATTGACCAAAAAACCACTGGACTGTGTAAAAGCTCGATTAGAAAATGCCCCTTTCCCAACGCTCCAAAGAACCAACGCTGGATCCATGGAGACGGTATTGAAAGAGTTGCAGGTCATGGCCCAGTCTTGATTCTCGAAGTGCGTCGTGACGACAGTCACGCCAGTTGTAAAACAACTCATTGCGTCTTTGATGGAGCTCATGAATACTCTAAATGGGAAATGTATAAGAAAAAGCGGGGCACTTGATCAAAAAGTGCCCTGATGGTGCAAGCCGTCAAAATGGAATGTCGTCATCCATGTCATCGAAATTGGTTTTTGGTGCTTGCCCTGACGCTTGCATGGGTGCCCTGGCGGCTGGTTTAGGGGCGGCATTTTGCTGCGCATAACCGCCATTGGCCTCTTCGTTGGAGCTCGAGCCATCTCGCCCACCTAAAAGCTGCAACTCCGTTGCAATGATATCGACGGTGTTTTTTTCAATGCCCGCTTGGTCCGTGTACTTGCCGTATTTCAAGCGCCCCTCAACATAAATGGGACGGCCTTTTTTTACATATTCACCAGCAATTTCTGCCAGACGATCGTAAAAGGTAATTCTGTGCCATTGAGTGTCTTCAACCATGTCACCTGTTTCACGATTTTTCCGTCGGGTCGATGTCGCAATGCTCACATTGGCAACAGCTTGCCCAGAGGGCAAGTAACGCACTTCAGGATCTCGTCCACAGTTTCCCATCAAGATGACTTTGTTAACAGATGCCATGATAAAACTTTCAAAAAATAAAACCAATCCAATGAGACGCACTTCATTGGACTTCATGCAAAAGAATGATGATATCACCTCTAGAAAACCGCACGATAGGAACCCGTTGGTAACAGTCATTGGGCCATGTGCTGTGAAACATCTACAACGGGTTGCCAAAATAAGGGCCTGTATAGATAGAAATGATATACCAAACCCCACCTATCTTACTTTGAAAAACAGATGAATACTTCGCTAAAAACCCATAAAAAACAAGTGTTTCAAGGTCAACACAAGACAAACTCAAACGCCGGACATCCTTGGGCAAAGATTTGAAAAAGTAAAGTCAAGATCAGGAAACCCAGGGCTTGGGAGGGTTCATGTGCAAAAATCGACAAATCGACAAATCGACAAATCGACAAGTCGACAAGGCGCGAGCCAAGAACTTGGGCGAGTCGAACACCCATAAACGTCAGCTTTTGTTGCTCGAAGGGTTGGGGTAATAGGTCATGTGCCAAGAAGCCCCCATCCAGAGCAATAAAAGGACGGCAGCGCCAGCAAAAAGACCCTCGACGCCAATGCGTTTCGCCACCCAACCGCCCATCGCTGCGCCTGTAAAAATACCCAATGATTGAAGCGTGTTGTAAATACCCAAGGTAGACGCTCGCGCGCGAAGTGGTGCAATTTTTGAGGCCAAACTGGGTTGACTGGCTTCAAGGATGTTGAAGCCACAAAAAAAGGCAAATAAAAGAATCTCCAAGCCCCACAGCGTAGGGGTCTGGCGCGTCTCAAAGATGAATCCCAGCTGAACTAAAAAAACCAAAAAAATTGATCCTAGAAACAAGGGCCTGAGGAGACCTTTTTTCTCCAATGGGAAAAGAGTCGATCCCATGACCAAAAAAGACAGGAGCACCGCTGGCAAATAGACCCAGCCATGATCGGCTTTGTCAACGCCTGCGCGTATCAACAAGTCTGGCACAGACATCCAAGTACCCAGTTGAACGGCGTACAGCACAAAAACACCAAAATAAAGCTTCAACAGGTCGCGCGAAAAAACCAAAGTTCTAAGTTCGGTCCAAGACAGTCTGGTGGGCTCCAGAAGGTGAAATTGCTCCTGAGGTGTCCAAAAAACAACGACGGCTACACCAAGGAAGGACAAAAGCAGGGTGATTTCAAAAATCAATGGCAAGCCACCCCAACGGGACAAAAAGGGACCCAACACCAAGGACAATGCAAACATTAACCCAATACTGACACCAATGAGAGCCATGCCTTTGGTTCTCACCTCCGTTCGAGTTTGATCGGCCAAAAGGGCGCTGACCGCGGCTGAAATAGCACCGCCCCCTTGGATTGCACGGCCAATGGCCAAGCCATGAACAGAGGTGGAGATGGCGGCAATCCAACTGCCAAGGGCCAAAAGCAAGAGGCCAAAGACGATGACTTTCTTTCTTCCAATGCGATCAGCGGCCAAGCCAAAAGGGATTTGTAGGACCGCTTGAACGAGACCATACATCCCCACGGCAAAACCGATGGCCACTGCATCATCGCCCCCGGTGTAGTTTTTTGCTTCTATCGCGAAAACAGGCAAAACCATGAAAAGACCCAGCATCCTGAGTCCATAGATACAGGCAAGGGAAAAACTCGCGCGTTTCTCATCCTGGGTCATTCGATGTGGGTTGGGGGTCTGGGATTGTGAAAGATCTTGCACTGGGCGACACTCAAAAAGAAGAAATGAACGAAATTGAGATTGTCCACCAATACCATGGGGTTTGAAACGAGCAAATATGAAAAATTACCGATGAAAAGAAAGGGCGGGTCTGTGCATGGGGGAAATTTGAAAGGTGTGCCACAATGAAGTGATCAAAGCGGGAACCTTAAAAAGAAGGGAGATTAGTCGGATTGAAGTGGAATAAATGGGGGAAAAAAGTTATCATGTATGGTTAATTTAAGGGATAAATCCTACCGTGAATGCATCCACTGAAGGGCCATATTTAGGCCATGTAATTGATCAAAAAAAAGCGCCCCATGGTCTCATCAGCATTCGAGGGGCCAGAACGCATAATTTAAAAAATATTGATCTTGATTTGCCCAGAAACCAGTTGGTGGTCATCACGGGCCTGTCCGGCTCTGGTAAATCCAGCCTGGCATTTGACACCTTGTATGCGGAGGGTCAAAGACGTTATGTGGAGAGTTTGTCGGCTTATGCGCGCCAATTTTTGCAGCGCATGGACAAGCCCGATGTGGATTTGATTGAGGGCTTGTCGCCGGCCATCTCCATTGAGCAAAAGGCAACCAGTCACAACCCGCGCTCAACAGTCGGAACGGTCACTGAAATTCATGATTACCTAAGGCTCTTGTTTGCTCGAGCTGGCACGCCACACTGCCCCGAACATGGCTTGCCCTTGCAAGCCCAAACCGTTTCACAGATGGTAGACACGGTTTTGTCCTTTGAAACAGAAACACGCATCATGGTTTTGGCGCCCATCGCTCGAGAGAAAAAGGGAGAGTTTGCCGACCAACTGATGGCTTTGCAGCAAAAAGGATTTGTGCGCTTTCGAGTGGGCAAACAAGTGGTTGAAGCCGCAGAATTGCCGAGCTTTAAAAAAACCGAGAAACACGACATCGATGTCGTGATTGACAGACTCAAAGTCAGGGGGGATGCAGCGCAACGCTTGGCAGAGAGTTTTGAAACGGCTTTGATGGTGGCCTCAGGAAAAGCAATTGTCTTGAACTTGGAGTCCATGGAGGAGCGAAGCTTCAATGCAAAATTTGCTTGTCCTGTTTGTCATTTTTCGATGGGTGAGTTGGAGCCAAAGCTTTTCTCCTTCAACTCACCGGCGGGTGCGTGTGAGGCTTGTGAGGGGCTTGGACATGAGGAGTTTTTTGACCCCAACAGAGTGGTCGCTTTTCCCAGTCTGAGTTTGGCCAGTGGAGCCATCAAGGGTTGGGATCGAAGAAATGCATATTTTTTCTCAATGTTGGAAAGTTTATCTAAACATTATCAATTCAATATTGAGGCCGCATTTGAAGACCTTGCACCCGACATTCAAGAAATCATTTTGCATGGCTCGGGCACGGAGGAGATCAAGTTCAATTACGTGATTGATGCAGCGGGAAAGCCGGCACGAAAAACAAGTAAAAAACATGTTTTCGAAGGCATTCTCGTCAATATGAAAAGGCGCTACCAAGAAACCGAGTCGGCCTTGGTGCGTGAGGATTTGGGGCGCTATAAAAGCATCCGCTCTTGTGGCACGTGTGCTGGTGCGAGACTAAAGCTAGAAGCCCTGCATGTGAGGCTTGGCGAAGGTCACGAAGCAAAAGGCTTGCATGAAGTCAGCCATTTGACCCTGGGAGAGTGTTTAAAGTACTTTAATGGATTGCTTC
This sequence comes from uncultured Burkholderiales bacterium, assembly GCA_903861115.1. Taxonomy (GTDB): domain Bacteria; phylum Pseudomonadota; class Gammaproteobacteria; order Burkholderiales; family Burkholderiaceae_C; genus Limnohabitans. Next base: position 7,400 of record CAIOTD010000017.1, on the reverse strand, counting down.
TGAAAGGGGCAAAAGCCGACATCGCTTCAAAAGTGGTCAAAGAAATTCAATCGCGCTTGAAATTTTTGAACGATGTGGGCTTGAACTATTTGAGTCTAGCAAGAAGTGCTGAGACACTCTCGGGTGGTGAGGCGCAGCGGATCCGATTGGCCTCTCAAATTGGTTCAGGCCTAACGGGTGTGATGTATGTTTTGGACGAGCCCAGCATAGGTTTGCATCAAAGAGACAATGATCGATTGATCGACACCCTCAAACACTTAAGAGACATCGGTAACTCCGTTTTGGTGGTGGAGCACGATGAAGACATGATTCGTGCAGCAGATTACTGTGTTGATATGGGGCCGGGTGCAGGCGTGCATGGTGGGCATGTGACGGCTCAAGGCACGCCAACAGAGGTCGAGCAAAATCCGGCCTCATTGACCGGTCGTTATTTGAGCGGGGATTTAAAAATTGAAGTCCCCGTTCAGCGCCATGCATGGCTCACTCACCAAGAGGGCGATGTCGGGCAGAAAAAAAAGCCAAATGACGCCGATACGAAAAAAGGGGTGAAGACAAAATTACAGGCCTCAAGCGCAAAGGGTTATAAAAGTGTTGTTGCCTCTTCTGCCTTGTCAGAGCAGCCACATCCCTTTTCTAAATTCTCAAAAACGGCGCCCACCCATGACGCGGAGGGTGCTGAGACTTCACAGGACAAAAACAAGGGGGAAGCCGTTTCAACGATGGGCTTGTCTTTGTTTATCAAAGGCGCGAGAGGCAACAATCTTCAAGACATCGATGTCCATATTCCTGTGGGCTTGATGACGTGTGTGACGGGTGTTTCTGGCTCCGGTAAATCAACGTTGGTCAACGACACATTGTATTTGGCGGCCGCGCAGCATCTCTACCGTGCGCATGAGGAACCTGCGGCCCATGAGCAAATCACGGGCTTAGAGCACTTTGATAAAGTCATCAATGTCGATCAGTCACCCATTGGCAGAACGCCTAGAAGCAACCCGGCAACCTACACGGGCATGCTGACCCCCATCCGAGAGTTGCTGGCTGAAATGCCCATGGCAAAAGAAAGAGGTTACGGACCGGGCCGTTTTTCTTTCAACGTTGAGGGCGGACGTTGTGAGGCCTGTCAAGGCGATGGGGTGGTCAAAGTTGAAATGCATTTTTTGCCTGATATCTATGTGCCGTGTGATGTGTGTCACGGCAAGCGTTACAACAGAGAGACCTTAGAAATCACCTACAAGGGTAAAAACATTGCACAAATATTGGACTTGACCGTCGAAGCGGCCATGGCGAGTTTGCAAGCGGTGCCCAGTATTGCGCGAAAGTTACAAACCTTGATGGATGTGGGCTTGAGTTACATCAAGCTTGGACAATCGGCGACCACGCTGTCAGGTGGCGAAGCACAAAGGGTCAAGCTCGCCCTAGAGCTTTCTAAACGGGACACGGGGCGAACGTTGTACATCTTGGATGAGCCAACGACGGGTCTGCATTTTGCAGACATCGAGTTGCTCTTAAAGGTGCTCCATCGATTGAGGGATGCGGGCAATACCATTGTGATCATTGAGCACAATTTGGATGTGATCAAAACAGCCGACTGGCTGATTGACATGGGACCCGAAGGCGGGGATCAAGGTGGACAGATGCTTGGGTGTGGAACACCTGAGCTTCTGGCTCAAAATGAGCGAAGTTATACAGGGCATTACCTGAAAAAATTGCTACCCACACCGTAAGGGGTAAGAAATGGGCTTCAAACCGGCTACAAACAGCTTTGCAAAAGATCTCGGGTCTTGAGGGCTTCTTTTCGAGCTGCGCTCGCAAAATCATCGCCCTCAGACGCGTAAATGATTGCGCGTGAAGAGGTCACAATGACGCGTGCATTTTGATTGCTCCGTGCGGCCTTTACAGTGGCTTGGGCATCTCCCCCTTGAGCACCAATGCCAGGAATGAGAAGGGGTAAATTGGGGGCAAATGATCGAACGCGCTCAATTTCTGTGGGGTAGGTGGCGCCCACGACAAGGCCAAGTTGGCCATTGGTGTTCCATGGCCCGTTGGCCAAACTGGCGATGTGTTCATACAAATGCGGCGTGTGCTCAATGTTTGCAAGGCGTTGATTTTGTAAATCGTCCCCCCCCGGATTTGAGGTTCGACATAAAAGAAAAGCCCCTTTTTTGTGGTACTTGAGATAGGGTGCAATGGAGTCAAACCCCATGAAGGGTGAGAGCGTTAAGGCATCAGCGCCGTAGCGTTCAAAAGCTTCAATGGCATATTGTTCTGCGGTGGATCCAATGTCGCCGCGCTTGGCATCCAGCACAACTGGCACATGAGGCGCAACCTCACGTATGTGCTGTATCAGGCGTTCAAGTTGCGCCTCGGCTCGGTGAGATGAGAAGTAAGCAATTTGGGGCTTAAAGGCCATGACCAAATCAGCCGTTGCATCAACGATTTCAGCGCAGAAATCAAAAATTTTACGCTCGTCGCCTCTCCACTTGAGGGGAAAGCGCTTGGGCTCTGGGTCCAATCCAACACACAACATGGACTTGTTATGGGTATTGGACAAGGTCAACTGATCGATAAAGTTCATAATCAACTCAAATTAAGGGGTGAGGTGTTCAATGTGTCAATGAGTGTGCCAAACAAAAATCGTTCCAAGCATTTGATTTTGTTTCTCCGGAACGCATCATTTGTTCTGGTGCATAAGTCACAATCATGGGTGTGTTTTCAAAACGATGAACCTTAGAGCGAAGTTTACCAAGGGGTTCATGGTGAAGTGGGGTCTCTTTCAACAAGGCGTGTGCGGCTGCCAAGCCCATGACCAATATAAGTTTAGGCTTTAGGAGTTTAATTTGCTGCGACAAGTGGACCAAGCAAGTTTGCACAGCCACATCGCTTGGAATTTGTTGGCTGGCACTGAGACACTTGACCGTATGGGTGATGTGGTGATTAATACTTTGAGCGCTCGGGGGTTCAGATGTCTTGGCCGTTGAACTCAGATGTTTGAGAATCGCATCCAACAGGGATTGACTGTTTTCAGCGAAGGCCACAACAGAGCCATCAAGCGCTCTTTTGGGGGCGTCGGCCACAATCAGCCAATCGACCAGGCTTGGTGTTTCACCCGCTTGTGCGGTGGAGGTCAAGGCGAGGGGTTCAATATAACGCAGCGCTGTGTGCGTGCCAAGCTCGCAAGATTGACAGCTTTGGAGGTGTGATTCAAGACTCGACCCGCTCATGCTCTGAACTTGAGAGGCAAGCGTTTGACGCAGAACGCCCAAGTCAAGGTTTGAGATTTCTTTTGCAGCACTTGGTTTTTGCTGGTTTTTAGAAACAAGGTTGTCGACGGAAATAGAGATGATGTCGCGATCAAGTGGGTCGCGTGGTTGATGAACCATTGACCGATTGGGCGCAGGCACAAAAGGTGTCGGGGCAGGACTGGCGCTGGCTTGTGAAGACAGAGCGAGAGGTTGATGGGGTTTTGAAGGAGATTTCTTAAGAAAAAGGGAAATGCCCATTTCCTCTAGGATCGCCTGTTTTTTGGTTGAGAGTTGTAGCTTCATGAATCTTATTAAAGTCGATAGCTCATGATGATTGCATCTTCGCGTTTGTTCGTCGCAAGAGGGTAATAGTTCTTTCTTTCGCCGACTTTTCTAAAGCCAAATTTCTCATAAACTTTGAGTGCACGTTCATTGCTCACTCGCACCTCCAACCATATCCACTGGGCATTGACGGTTTTGGACATCAAGACCAAGCTCTCTAACATGTGCAAGCCAAAGCCTTTATTTTGAAAGGCACTGGCAACGGTTAGGTTCAAGAGGTGGACTTCTTGAAAACCCATCATAGCAACAAAATAGCCCAACAAGGTATCTTTGCTCATCAACAGATGGCACCAATTGTCGCTTTTCATGGCATCTAAAAAATTCCCACGGGTCCAAGGCTTTGCGTAAACAGACTGCTCAATCTTTAACAGCTCATCTAGCTCAACTGGCGTTAAGCTAACAAAATGCAAAGGGGGATGGGTCGATTGTGGCATGTAAGAACAAGTTCACTTGATGGTTGTTGAGCACTCAAGCGGACAGTTAGCTTGTTTTAGGAAGAGTGTCCAATCGAGAGTGAAGCCTCTCAAGTGTGGTTTGTGCGACCTTGTCTCGCAAATAAAACGGGGTTGGCAATGAAAAGTCATTGAATGAAGACGTTGCATTATCAGGGCGCGAGAGATGTATCTTTGCCAGTTCGATCAGGGCATCGGCTCTGGGGCTCAACTGCATGGACTCATAGCAATGAGAGTGTCGTTGGAGAGCGTGAAATAAAGGCTCTTGTTCACCAATGGAGATGTTTGACGCCAACAAAAAAGGCGGTTGCGTGGGGGCCTGTGTCCATGAAAGGGGTGGTGAAACCTCTTCGGGTGAGAGCAACTCAGGCGATAAGATCACTTGCCAGCGCTTGTCGACCCACTCGTAAGCGCCCACGTAAAGTTGTCCCATTCGTGCATCCAAGATGGACAGCACTTTGGTGAACTCAGGTTTAAATTGACGTGTCGATTGAGCCAAGGTCAGCAATGAGTCGAAGCCCAAAGTTTTGATTTTGTGTGCATAAGAAAATCCTTGCGCAACCGAACAAGCTGTTCTAAGACCCGTGAATGAGCCGGGCCCCTTGCCAAAAAGAATGGCATCTAAAGAAGCAAATTCCAAGTCAAGTTGAGTCAAACCATTCAAGCACGCAGGAATTAAAGCGCTTGACGTGAGAGCGCCACCAGCACTTTCAAAGTACCACGCATCCAAGTCATTGGCAGCAGCCAGGGACAGTGTTTCACTGCTGCACTCAATCGCTAAAAAGTTCATGGCACTATTATCTCCCAATGAGAAGGCTTTTGTTTTTCTAGACGCCTATAAAATCAAAGAGCATGGACCTCATCAGACCCAGAGACTTCTTGACAGTAGGAGGATTCTTGTGCAAAGTCGATCCATGGAATCATTCAGAGTTACAAAAATAGCAATGGGTCGTGGACTTGTATGGAGGCACATTTCTTTATGCTTTTTCTTGGGCGTATTGATGCACACATCTTGGGCCAAGGCGGCCCAAGCGATGGAGCCTCTCCTCGCGTCTTCGCATCAGTCAAGTGAGTTCTCCGAGCTTCCTGAGCAAGTTTTGAGACTTTTGCAAAAAAGCAATATTTCACCAAGCTCTCTCAGTGTGATTGTAAAAGAGGTCCCCCAAAATGGGGGGGCACTCAATTCTCTTGGGCAGACCGTGCCTGAGCTCAGTCATTTGGCCACGCAATTGCGTACGCCAGCGTCACTCATGAAATTGGTGACCACCCAGGCCGCCTTGGATATGTTGGGCCCGAGTTATGTTTGGAAAACGGATGTTTTTATCACGGGCGCAATTAAAAATTCGGGGGTCTTGCAGGGCGATGTGATCATACGCGGTGGTCTGGACCCAAAATTAAGCGTTGAAAATATCACACATTTGTTGCAAAAGTTGCGCGCAATGGGCGTTCAAAAGATTCAAGGCAACGTGATCGTCGACAAAAGCTTATTTGATGCCTCAGACAAGGATCCGGCAAGCTTCGATGGTGAGCCGCTGAGGGCTTACAACGTTTTTGCAGACGCGATGTTGATCAACTTCAATGCTTTGCTGATGAGTTTTACGCCCGACCCACTGTCTGGGTTTGCGCATGTATATATCGAACCGCCTATCGAAGGATTGGTGTACACAAAGCAAGTGCCTTTAACAAGTGGAGCTTGCCTGGATTATAAAAAAGAACTCAAGGCGGACTTATCAAAACCCCTTGATATTAAATTTTTAGGTACGTATTCAAAGACGTGTGGCCTCAAGATTTGGCCCCTGGCGTTTGCAAAGCCAAAGGAGTTCACGCAAAGAGTTCTAGCGGGTCTATGGAAGAGTTTGGGGGGTGAGATTGGGGGTGAATTTAAGTTGGGTTCATTGCCACCCAAAGCGTCGCTCCTTTGGTCGGAGAATTCTTCTACCTTGGGGGATGTTGTAAGAGACATGAACAAGTACTCCAATAACGTCATGGCACAGCACCTTTTTTTGACTTTGAGCATGGGCGTACCCATGGGGCCAACGGAGTCTCTTTCTAGAGAGTTGGTGCAAAAATGGTGGCAAGAAAAGGTCTCTCAAACGCCATTGATGATCGAGCAAGGATCAGGGCTGAGCCGAGACGATCGAATCAGCGCGCAAGGCTTATCGGATTTGTTGAGCTATGCATGGCGATCGCCCTATATGCCCGAGTTGATCTCTTCCTTGCCCATCAGTGGCATGGATGGCACGTTAAAGCGAAGTTCAAACAATGCATCAGCACACCTAAAAACTGGAAGTTTGAAAGATGTGAGTGCGATTGCTGGATTTGTACAAGGCAGACAACAAAAGCGCTTTATTTTGGTGGCAATATTGAACGACCCAAAAGCCAAGGATGGCGCCGTTATTTTAGACAGCTTGGTTCAGTGGGTTTCTAGCAGATGAAGCACCTGTTTCAAAATTACCAGCCTTTTGCACTTCTTAAAAAAGTATAAACATAAGCGCCCAATAAACGTTGAGCGACAGGCGTTACATTGATGTCATCAGCATACAAGTAGGTGTTGTAGTTGGGGTCCGCTGTGGTTGCGGTGCAGTTGATGCCAGCCATGATCACTGGACAGGCGGCAAGCGTGAGGCCTGCTGTGGTGATGCCATAGCCTTGGTAGTCAGCGCTCAGATAAAGCACCTCCGCGTCGAACAATCTCACCCCTTGACCTGAGACATAGGTGCCAGCATTGGAGATGATTTTGTTGTTAAAGTTTCGAGTCTCATCTTGAATGAATTGCGACAGTCCACCGCTGTAGTTTGGCCAAGCGGCTGCAAATTGTGCGGCATTTTTTTGAGCATAAGGACTGCCTTTTAAGTCGTAGGCATTCAGGATCAAAATGTGAGAGAAGTTTTTCAGTTGATCCCGAGCAAAAAGTTGATAGCTTGTTCCCAGTGAACCCATTGCTGCAACGGCTGTGTCAGGACTTTCCAACTTGTTCAGCACCGCATTGGTGTGATTTAAAATATCGTTCATGCCCGCATTGATGACCAACATGTCTCCCGTTTGAGGAGTAAAGTTGTTCAATTGTTTGGGCAAGTCAGCAACCGTCGCACTGGGTGTTGCAAAACCTGTCAGGCTGGGATCGAAGACGATGTTATAACTGGCCGCAAGTTGAGCGATCCAACTGTTGATGGTTTGATCGTTCACGGTTAATTTATCGTTATAGGCGTTGGCTTGGGTACCTTGATAGCTTAAAAAGTCACCGATGGAGATGATTCGAGTTGGGAAAAACTCATCGTACTTTGAGCTAGATCCACAGCCTGAGAGCGAAAAAAACATGCTCAGTGCTGTTACAAAAAATACCTGCTTGGACCATTTGAGCATG
>CAIOTD010000016.1 GCA_903861115.1 uncultured Burkholderiales bacterium | reverse complement strand
GAGAATGGGTTTGCAGCGAATGTGGAACGGTACACGACCGGGACACGAACGCAGCAAAGAACATTCTTGCGGCGGGACATCGCCGTCTTGCAGAAGGAATCACCGTCTCTTCAGGGCGGCGAGGATGTCAATTAATTGAAATCTGGTAGTTTGGGTTGAGCTGTCGGAAGACCCGCAGCAACCCAAGCATCAATGCCGCCTGCGATTGAGACAACATTCGCATAACCCATTGATATGAGCACTTGCGCACTTAAAGCCGCTCGACCACTACTTTTACAGTAAAGAACCAAGGATTTACTTCGATCACTCAATGCGGGTGTGTCGCCAATCTGAAACTCAAGCAGTCCTCTTGGAATATTCACGGCGCCGGGCAAGTGCCCTTGTGAAAACTCTTGAGGCTCTCTCACATCGATCAAAAAATCGCTCTCAGTGATCTTGCTTTGAGCTTGCTCTAAAGTCACCTCGGTAATTTGAGCTTTTGCTTGCATCACCAAATCCATCGCTGTTTTCATCTTCATTCTCCCTGAGTGTTCATGGTCAATAAAAAATTCAATTGAAGTCATCGTTGATTTTTTTCATGCTGTGCATTGAAAACTCATTCGTCAACACATCAATCTTCAATTGATTGTTCAAAAAATCTAATTTTGCTTGAAGTGCCGCCAAATGCGCTTGTGACATGTCGTTTTCTGCATTCAACAACTCTAAGGTCGTTTTATCACCGACTTGTCGACCAATGCGAGTGGCATCCAATCTTGCTTGACTGGCGAAAAGTGCTTCATCAAAGGCAGACAATCGATCTGAAGCTGTGTTTAGATCGCTCCAAACCGAATGGGTGAGCTGCAAGAGTTGATCGCGCCGCATGTCATATTCTGCCTTGCTCTTATCTCTTAATGCCAAGGTTTCTTTTAGTTTTCCGCCTCTGGCCCCTCCTGTGTAAAGGGGAATGCTCAAATTAAAACCAAACATTTGCTGAGACTGCATGCTTTTTGCTGAACCAAAATCACCCGACCCTTGCAATTGATCTTTTGAAACGGATGCGACTGCATCCAATACCGGTGAGATGGTTTGTGTGTATTTTTGGCTTTCTAACTGAGCATTAGCAACTTCGAGTGAACGAATTTCAAGAGAAATGTTTTTGGCCTGAACGTCAAGCAGTGTTTGGCTCAAGGGGGCCAAGGCCAGTCTCTTTGTGGATACTTTAAGCTCTTTGACGAGAACCTCATTTGCAGGTATACCCATGGCATTGGCCAAAATCAGTTTTGAAAGTTGGAGTTCATTCTCTACGCTGTTCAACTGCGCTTGTAGGGATTTCGCTCTCGCATTGGCCTCGTAAACGTCTGTGACAGGCGCATCACCCAACTCAAATCTGTCCTTTGCCTCCCTCCAAGAAGCCGTAACAGCTTGGAGTTGATTTTTGATTAGGGCATAAAGGGTTTGGGCCTTTAGAACATTGGCATAGCGTTCAAATGTGGTCAATGCGAACTGCTGCTCCATCAACGTCGCATTCAGCTCTGACGCTTTGAACGCAGAATTCAGTTGCTCACCTTGTGCACGTTTTTCCACATCGTAAATCGATTGCTTGGCACTCAAGGTCCAGCGATTCATACTTCCATTGCCCATGGACGTTCCAAATTCAACCCCTGTTGAGCGACCAAACCCTGGAGCAGAAAATTCCGCCCCATTGAGCAACGACTTGCTGGAGGAAACACCTGTCAAGGTATTGACTAGAACCGTGGGTCGCCACAAGGCATCGGCTTGCTCTTTATAGGCCTCTGCCCCCATCTTGCTTGCATGAACGACAGCCATTTGTGGATCATGTGACAAGGACATCTCCCAGGCTTGCATCAAATCAAAGGCTTGCGCATGGTTGGATAGCGACAGGATTCCAACTAGCGCAACCTTTAAAGTGAACTTCATTAATAAAGACATCTTCAGCTCCTTATGCCCTTGTCGGAAAGCCAACTCGACAATTGTGAGGCTGATATGGCCCCAAGTTGTCGGTCAATTTCTCTACCCTGCTTGAACAGTATGAGTGTTGGTATGCTCTTGATGATGTATTTTCTTGATGAAATGGGACTAGCGTCGGTGTCTATTTTGACGAACCTCACCTTGGGAAAACTTTTTGCAGCTGTAGCAAACTGAGGTGCCATCGCTTTGCATGGCCCACACCATGCCGCCCAAAAGTCCACCAACACGGGCAGATCGGTTCCTTCTAAAAAGGACGCCAAATTGGCATCGCTGAGAGCGACGGGCTCTGTGGCCATGAGATCGCGCTGACAGCGTCCGCACCGGATCTCTTTGTCAAAGGTGTCATCGGGAACTCGGTTCTTGACCCCGCAAGCTGGGCAGATCAAATGCATGTTTTGCTCCTTAACAACCGGCTTGGAGTCCGAATTTTCTCAAGATAGACTCCATCAAGCACCATTTGGTGACAGCGCTTTGAGCCAAATTCAAGCCCACAAAAGCCGTGAATCCCAGCCACCATTCACTGACAAACAAAGGGCTGCCTTGCACACCCATTGCAAGCGAAGCAAGAATAAATAGACCCGCAATGAACCGAACCAATTGCCATGATTTCATGATGAATACTCCTTGGTGAACACAATAAAACTAAGAGGCATACTTGTCCTTGTAGGCGACAAAGTACAAAAGAGGAATGACCACCAACGTCAGCAAGGTGGAGACGAAAATTCCAAAAATCAAAGAAATGGCCAGGCCATTGAAAATAGGATCATCCAAAATGAACAATGCACCCAGCATGGCAGCCAATCCAGTTAACGCGATGGGCTTGGCTCTGGTGACAGCGGATTGAACGATTGCACGTTTGAAGTCCACGCCTTGAAGGAGCTGCAGGTTGATGAAATCCACCAACAAAATAGAGTTCCTCACAATGATGCCTGCCAAGGCAATCATGCCGATCATGCTGGTTGCCGTGTATTGCGCGCCCAGCACGGCATGTCCTGGCATCACACCAATGATCGTAAAAGGAATGGGCGCCATGATGATCAAAGGCAACAAATAGGAACCAAACTGCATCACCACGAGGAGATAGATCAGCACCAACCCGACGGCATAGGCCGCCCCCATGTCACGAAATGTTTCATAAGTGATTTGAAGCTCCCCATCCCATTTGAGGGCATAAGCACTCCAAGCCTCAGGAGGCTGCGCAATGAAATACTCAGCCAAAGGGTTTCCATTCGATGTTTTGATGTTTGCGATTTCAGAGCGCATTTTAAAAATCCCATACAAGGGACTGTCGACGACGCCCGCGGTGTCTGCGGTCACAAAATTCACAGGCAGCAGATCTTTGTGGACCACGGGCTGCTCACGCGTACTGTCTGTGATGCTCACCAATTCACTGATGGGAACGATTTTTCCCGTGTTGCTTTTTACACCAAGCTGCAACAAAGCACTCAAGTCGCCATGCCTCTCAGGCGGGAGTTGAATCCATGCGGCATTGGGGTATTTGCTCCCATCGTGCAAAAAGGTCACCGCCTCACCACTTAAACCGGCTCGCAAGGTGAAAGCGATTTCTTGCTGCGAGACGCCCAACAAGGCGGCTTTCCTTTGGTCAACCAAAACCATTTTTCTAGGCGCTTGGGCAATGCTGCTGTCGTCCACATCCACGATGCCGGGTGTATTTTCAAACACGCGTCGCACCTCTTTTGCAACTTGGCGTCGCCCCTCTTCTTCAGGCCCGTAGATTTCAGCCACAATGGGTGACATGACGGGGGGACCTGGTGGAACCTCCACCACCTTCACGTTCGCACCATAGGTCATTGCAATCTTTTGCAACTCGGGTCTCAAGCGGGTCGCAATCGCATGGCTTTTTTCATGGCGGTGTTCTTTGTCCAACAAATTAACTTGAATATCGCCATATTCCCCACCTGAGCGAAGGTAATACTGCCTGACCAATCCATTGAAATTGATGGGAGACGCCATGCCCGCATAGGCTTGGTAATGCTCGACTTCTGGCACAGTGGAGAGAAAGTGCCCCATTTCTTGCAAAACAGCCGTGGTTTTCTCAAGGGGTGTGCCCACGGGCATGTCCACCACGACTTGAAACTCAGATTTGTTATCAAAGGGCAGCATTTTTAGCACCACCCAACCTGTGACGGGCAGCATGACACTCAGGCCCAAGAGCGCGGCCACTGCTAGCGCCAAACGCAAACGGTTGGCCGCCCCTCGCTTGACGTCCAAGAGAGGCGCAAAGAGGCGCTCAAAGAAAGACTGCAGTTTTTCGTTGACACCTTCATGCGGGTTTCCTGGATGGGATGACGTTTGGGGCGTTTTTTTCATCCAAATCAAAGACAGCCAAGGGGTCACAACGAACGCAATGATCAAAGACAAAACCATGCCCATGCTGGCGTTGATCGGAATGGGACTCATATAAGGCCCCATCAAACCACTCACAAACGCCATGGGCAACAAAGCAGCGATCACCGTAAAAGTGGCCAAAATGGTAGGCCCCCCCACCTCATCCACGGCGTGCGGGATGATGTCTCTCAAGGACTTTTCTGGGTAGAGTTGTTGGTGCCGATGGATGTTCTCCACCACCACAATGGCATCATCGACCAAAATACCAATTGAAAAAATCAAGGCAAAAAGGGACACCCGGTTCAAGGTAAATCCCCATGCCCAAGAGGCAAAAAGCGTCACAGTCAGCGTCAAAATCACAGCGCATCCAACAATCAAGGCTTCTCTTTGACCCAAGGCAAAAAACACCAAGGCCACCACCAAGGCGGTGGCAAACATCAATTTATGAATGAGTTTTTGGGCCTTTTCGTTGGCACTGGCACCGTAATTTCTTGTCTCCTCAACACGCACATCGTCTGGAATCACTTTTCCCTTGAGCTGCTCGACTTTGGCCAAGATGTTGTTGGCGACATCAATGGCGTTTTCTCCAGTTTTCTTGGTGATGGAGATCGTCACGGCAGGATACTGTTTCCCACCAGATTTCTCGCTTTCACCGTGCCAGACGTAGCGACTCGCTGGCGGTGGGCCGAGCTTGATATCGGCCACATCTCTTAAGTAAACCAACTTTGAATCTTTGACGTTGACAACCAACTCCTCCAAGTCACTGATCTTTGAGAGGTAAGGACCCGCCTCAATGGCGACGCTCTTATTGCCACCCAGCAACTCACCGACGGGGATGCCCTGATTGGCTGATTGAAGCGCACTGCGCATTTGCGAAACCGTCACACCAAATCCAGCCATGCGCTGAGGATCAATCTCAATCAATGCCGAGCGAGCAGGCCCCCCGAGGGTGACCACATCTCGCGTACCAGGGACACGTTTGATATCGATCTCAATGCTGTGAGCCACTCGCTCCAAATCATAAGCACCCATGTCAGGGGTTTTGCCGTGCAAGGTCAACGCCATGATGGGCACATCATCGATGCCTTTGGGCTTGATCAAAGGCGCCATGACCCCTAAATTCTTCGGCAACCAATCTTCATTGTCCTTGATCGTGTCGTGCAATCGAACCAACGCGTCCGTCCTTGGCACACCCACTTTGAACTGGACGGTGAGGATGGAAACACCCGCTTTGGAGACAGAAAACACATGATCAACACCCGCGATTTTTGACAACACTTGCTCACCCGGTATGGAGACCATGCTCTCAACGTCCTTGACGGACGCGCCAGGAAAAGGCGTGATGACATTGGCCATCGTCACATTGATCTGCGGCTCTTCCTCTCTGGGCGTCACAATGACGGCAAAGAGGCCCAAGAGCAAAGCGACAAGCGCCAACAAGGGCGTGATTTGAGCACTTTGAAATTTTTGGGCCAATTGGCCTGAGGGGCCTAGTTCTTTAGGGTGGCTCATTTTGGGCGACTCACTTGTTCACACTCAACTGCGCGGGTTCCAGCAACACTTTGTCACCGATGGACACGCCGGTTAGAATTTCAACCTCCTCAGCGTTCGACTCACCCAAACGAACTTGTCTTAATCGTGGCTTGTTTTGAGCGTCCAGCACAAAGACGCCTGTCATCTCAGCTCTTTTGACCACAGCGCGAAGTGGGATTCGAATTTTCGCAACACTTTGAGGCGGCAAATTGGCGTCCCGTGTCAAAAAGACACGCGCAAAAAGGCCTGGAACCAACAGGCTTGTATCCCCTTTGAGCTCAAAACGCAGTTGCGCAGAGTGCGTGCCTTGATCAACCACGGGCAGCAATTTGACCAAGGCGCTGGCAACGGCAAAAGACCCTTGCAATCCTGTCACTTCATAGCGAAACGCTGTTTTACCCAAGTTGATCGAGCTCAAATATGACTGTGGAAGCACAGCAGAAATTCTCAGTTCACTTGGATCGTACATATTGAGCATGGGTTTCGCAGGCATGGCCATGTCGCCAAGACTCACAAGCACCTCACTGACAACCCCACTGAAGGGCGCTTGGATCACAAAGAAACCTGTTTGTGCTTGAGCGGCAGAGGTTTGTGCTTGTAAGGACTGCACTTGCGCCTGCGCGGATTCGAACTGCGCTTGACTTCTGTCCAAGGCACCTTGGCTGATGTATTGCTTTTGAAACAACTGTTTTTGCCGCTCGAACTCCTTGCTTGCTACCTTGAGCGTCGCTTTTGCCGCCTCCATTTGGGCTTGACTCGAAAGCATTTGTTGATTGACGGCGCGCGCATCTATTCTGATCAATTCCTGCCCCCGTTGAACCCGGTCGCCTGCTTTGACATTCAAACTGACCACGGCACCTGCGACTTGACTGGAAAGGACCGCATCTCTGACCGCTTGCACCGTGGCGTCCAAACTGAGTTCAGATTTGCTTTGAGCACCGCCCCCAACGACCCAGGTTTTAAACTCTTGCACCTTGTCTTGTGCAGTGGCAAGTTGCAAGTAAAAACCCAGACCGACAGACGCCAACAGGGCACAAAAATTCTTCATAAGATCCATTTTCATAAAATATATCTATTTGCTTATTTGCGTAATCATGCAATAATACAATAAAACAAGCAAACAAACATGCTTAAAATCAACAAACGTTAAAAAAAAGGACCCTCGAATGAAAGACTTGCCGGAGCAGGCCCTAGAAGAAATTGCCGCCTATTTCCAGGTTTTTGCTGAACCGACACGCTTAAAGATCTTGAATCTCCTCAGAGAAAAGGAGCACAATGTGGGCTCCCTTGCCGAGCTGAGTGGCTATTCGGCGGCCAATATCTCAAGGCACTTGGCTCTTTTGGCCCAAAATGGCATTGTGGTGAGAGAAAGTCGAGGCGTCAGTGCTTTTTACCGCATTGCAGACCGATCAATTTATGCCATGTGTGAGCTTGTTTGCGATAACATTGCTCGACGGTACGAACAATCTGCGGCTGAACACTTTAAGATCTCGGATGCCCCCATCAAAGCAAAGAAGACCAAGGCCAGCCACTTGGCATAAAGCGCTGCCCTCGCCGCTCAAAGATCAATGAGCTTTTGAGAGGGGATCATCGGTTAAAAAAACAGTCCGCTATAGGACACCTTTCATGATCCCTCCCTATGCTCAATGATTTAAAGTCCTTCAAGAAACTCATCCCGACGCATCAAACACCAAAAACAAAGACGGTTTGGTGGCTTGATCCAATACGGCAAGAACAAATCGCTCAACACCCAGCTGGTTTGAGCCAAACGCAGGCCAGCGCACTGATCCAACAATGGGGAGAAAACACACTCAAGGCGCACAAATCACTCTCCATCTTCTTACAGTTCATCACCCGATTTAAGAACCCCCTGGTGATCATCTTGCTTACCGCCAGTTTGGTGTCTGCCATTACAGGAGAAATGGCCAATTTTGTGATCATTGCATTGATGGTCACCATGAGCGTGACCCTTGATTTCGTTCAAGAGTACAAAGCCAACGAAAGCGCAGAAAAATTGCGCCTGACCGTACGAGTTCAGACCAACGTCTTGAGAGACGGCCAATCCATAGAAATTCCAGTTGAAAAGGTCGTACCTGGAGACGTCGTCATGCTAAGAGCGGGTGATTTGGTCCCCGCCGATGCACTCATCTTGGAAGCGAGAGATTTTTTCGTCAACCAGTCCTTGCTCACCGGCGAAGCGTTCCCGATTGAAAAGAATTCGTTTCTCCCGCCCAACTCCGCCACGGAGTTGCACGATGCAAGCAACGCCGTCTTCATGGGCACATCGGTGATTGGAGGCAGCGCCAAGGTTCTGGTGATCCACACCGGCATGAACACCATGATTGGCGAAATTACGCAAAGCATTCAACAACCGAACACCGACACCTCCTTTGAATTGGGCACCCGACGATTTGGCATGCTGATCATGTGGCTGACCTTTGTGCTGGTGTTGTTCGTGCTCTTTGTCAACGCCTGGTTTCACAAGCCATGGCTTGAGTCCTTTCTCTTTGCCGTCGCCTTGGCGGTGGGTTTGACCCCCGAGCTCTTGCCCATGGTGGTTTCGGTCACCCTTTCAAAAGGGGCGATTCGCTTGGCAAAGTTGAAGATGATTGTCAAACGACAGTCAGCCATTCAAGATCTGGGCTCCATGGACACCTTTTGCACGGACAAAACGGGCACCTTGACAGAGGCCAAAATTCGCCTTGAAAAGTCTCTTGACGTCCAAGGCCGTTCAAGCCCATTTGTGCTGGAATTGGCCTACCTGAACAGCCATTTTGAAACCGGTTTAAAAAGTCCACTGGATGCGGCCATTTTAGAGGCGAATGCCTGTGATGTCAGCACATGGACAAAAATTGATGAGCTTCCCTTTGATTATCAACGCCGCTGTGTCTCGGTCTTGGTTGACTGTGCAGACAAGCGATGGTTGGTGGTCAAAGGTGCTGCTGAAGATGTGATCAAGCTCTGTACCACGGTCCATGACCCCTTTGAGCCACAGAAAAAAAACCTTGATGAAGACCTGTTGACACGCATTCAAGATCAATACCACCGGCTCGAAAGCGATGGACTCCGCGTCTTGGGTATTGCTTGGAGAGAGGTCTCAAAAGAACACAACACGGCACAACTCAGTGATGAACAAACACTCACCTTGGCAGGATTCACCGCCTTTTTAGACCCACCCAAGGTCAGTGCGAGCGCGGCCCTGGCAAAACTTCAGGCCCTAGGCGTTGATATCAAAGTCATCACGGGCGACAGTCCCTTGGTGACACAGCATGTTTGCCTTCAACTCGGTCTTGCTGTCCAAGGCATTCTTTTGGGCAAAGAGGTCTCGGAGCTTGATGATGCAGCCCTTCAACGACGTGTTGAAAGTGCCAACCTTTTTTGCCGCGCCAACCCTGCTCAAAAGCAGCGCATCATCATGGCACTGAAAGCCAACGGACATGTGGTCGGCTACATGGGTGACGGCATCAACGACGCGCCTTCACTGCACAGTGCAGATGTGGGCCTGTCTGTGGACTCGGCCGTTGATGTGGCCAAATCAGCGGCAGACATCATCCTTCTTGAACAGGATTTGAACGTTATCGAAGCCGGCGTCTTGGAAGGCAGACGCACCTTTGGCAACATCATGAAGTACATCATGATGGGCACGAGTTCAAATTTTGGCAATATGTTCAGCATGGCTGGGGCCTCTTTGTTTTTGCCCTTTTTGCCGATGCTCCCCACTCAAATATTGCTCAATAACATCCTGTACGACCTTTCAGAAATCCCAATCCCTCTTGACGAAGTCGATGCAGATGAAATTCTCAAACCCAGAACACTAGACTTGTCGTTCATTCGCACCTTCATGCTCGTGATTGGGCCCATCAGCTCGCTGTTTGATTTCTTGACTTTTTATGTATTGTTGAATGTTTTGAATGCCGATGAAAAGCTCTTTCAAACGGGCTGGTTTGTCGAATCACTGTGCACTCAAGTGCTGGTGATTTTTATCATTCGAACGCGAAAAAACCCCTTTCAAAGCAAGCCCCACCCTTTGCTGAGTATGACCTCCATCGGCATCGTTTTACTCGCCATTGCTTTGCCAATGACACCCCTAGGCGCATTCTTTGGCTTCGTAACCCCTCCGGCTGCTTTTTACGCCATGTTGATGGCGCTGATTGTGGTGTATTTGTTCTTTGTCGAAGTGGCCAAACAACTGTTTTACAAATGGTTACGCTCGCGCTCAACAAAATCAATGGGCGCTCCGAATCCAATTTAACAGACACGCACGCTCATAGAACTTTTTTCTTTGACATGGACTGGAGATTTTTGTGATCTAAAAAATGAGCAGGAGTTGACAATTATCAAAAGTGTTTGCCCGCATTGATTTAAGGTCACAGCATGGAACACTTTTTACGACTCGATGGCCTCACGGTCTTTGCGGGCAGGCCCTCAAAAGCCGCGCTTCTCTATGCCATCAAAGCGCCATGGGTT
>CAIOTD010000015.1 GCA_903861115.1 uncultured Burkholderiales bacterium | reverse complement strand
TTGAGGGGCTTGATCTGCAGCCATGCAGATCAAGCCCTGTGATCCACCTGTTTATGGGCGACCCATGCCAAAGTTGGGCGCCACCACACCACCCAAAGCCGCTTGGCCCAATTTGAAGAACACATCGGTGTTGTCAATCACGCCCGTGAAGGACCAGGCTCCTGGGCCAAAGGCGGAAATCGGAATGTCTGTGGCCGTGTGCACGGCACTGTTGCCAGGCACCTGGCCCGTGACCTCATAATGCCCCTCGGTGTCTCTGGCTCTTGGGTCGGCGGGGTGGGCCTTCAAGGGCGCTTGATTGACAAAGGGCTGCTGCACGTCTTGAAGAGGCAATTCATTGCTTCTCCAATCTTCGAAACGGTCGGCGTTGGCACCGTACCCGACCAAAATCTTGAAATCAATGTCCGTGGTTTGAGGATAACCGTCTGGGGCCATCACATACTTTGGAAACCCGGCCTTTTCGTAAATGCCCACCACTTTATCTCTGAGATTTTCAACCCCACCTGCTCGCGTGAGTTCTTGCAGTCTGGCATCGCTCACCATTGAGCCCCCGATCAATGCAGCGCCCGAGCACTCATGATCTGCCGTCACAATCACCAATGTGTCGCGCCTGCTTTGGGCATAGGTCTTGGCCACCTTGACGGCCTTGTCAAACTCCAAAGTGTCTAGGATCCACCTCTCGGTGTCCATGTTGTGGGCTTGTTTGTCAATCGATGCGCCCTCGACCATCAAGACAAAGCCGTTTTTCTTTTTCGCCAAGACGTCAATCGCTTTTTGCGTCATCTCGTCAAGCATGGGCTGATCGGGCAGACCGAAGTCGTCCACCACACGCCCCTTTTGTCCCTTGAGCGCTGCGCGGCGTCCATCGATTTTGTCCAACGCCACGTTCATGTTTGAATAGGCAAACAGACCCAACAATTGATCCGCTTTTTTTGCGTCAATTTGGTCCAAGGCGGTCTTGCTGGCCGCATAGGCAAAGCCAGCGGCTTGAAAGTCACCAATCAAATTCCTGTCGCGGTCCATGCGACCTGCATTGGCGCCCCATTGAGACGCAATGAGGGAGGTGTGGGGCTCAGTGGGTGAGAACGCATAATCGTTTTTCTCACTTCTGGCCGATCCTGCTTCTGTGGACGGCAAAAACCATTTGCGCCCGCCCCCCATCAACACCGACAAACCCGTCAAATGGCGATCGTCCAAAAATTGATCCACGATGCCCGTGCCCGCACCACGGTTGCTGGTGTGCACCGCGTTGCCCGCAGGCGTCGCATCAAACACATCGGCCGTGGTCACCACCCCCAAGGCTTTGCCCTGTGTGCGGTGCAAATACTCGCTCAAATACTCGATACGTGGATTGTCAAAAGGGTCCAGGGTGTCGTCTGGGAACACCCCCTCTTCGTTGTTGTTGTTTTTGTTGCCCGAGACATAGGACGTCATGCCAGGCGAGGAGTCGGTCACAATCGAATTCAAGGAAGAGGTCTTGACCATCCCAGTGACGGGAAAGGTGTCCATGGTCAAAGGCTCGATCACCTTGCCCTGCGCATAGCCCCCGCCCACGATGCGGGCCGCTGTTCTTTGCGCTGCCCCCATGCCGTCACCAAGCATGATGATGATGTTCTTGATCTTTTGCCCGCCCTGGGTCAACGCCATCACTTCAAAATTGCCACGGGCCACGGTGATTTGCCCATCGCTTTGGGTGGCACTCACGCTAAAGACATGAACCCCAGGCTTTTTGAGCCCCAAGGCCCGCACTGTGGCAATGGCCGTGTTTTTGGGCGCACTGGCCACACAGCCCTGCGCACAGTCTCTCAAACTCGTGGGCAATTGAAGGGGCTGGCCATTGATCGAGAACTCCACCTTGGTGATGGTTTTGCTGGCCTCGTCGGGCCGAATCGTGGCTTGCAGATCAAAGCGCTGATCAGGAAGAAAGCGCGCAATGATGGGCGCACCACGCCCGCTTGTAAAGAGCTCGCTTGGCGGCGTCAGACGGGTCACCGCAGGGGCTGCGACAACCATTTGAGCGACCAAAAGGCCAACAGCAGGTAAAAAGGTCTTTTTAAAAGAGGTCATAAAAGTTTCAATTCAGTGAAGTTGAAAAAAAGAAGGCCGCATGCCCAGTTGCTTGAGCGCAGCGCATGGTCTCAAAAAATTTCACAGCCCCTCCCTATCCCCTAGGGGCGAGTGGCACCACAGGCGTGCGTTCGCTTTGGACTTGGACGGCGTTGGGCGCCAGTTGCAGTCGGATCCATGACACCTGAGCCTGGCTTGATTCTTGGCGCCCCAAAGACAAACGACCTTGGAGTTTGATCAAACCCCTTCGGTGTGGCACCCAAGTGGCCGACTGGGACGGGTCCAACTTCACCCATATGGCGTTGGCGGGCAAGTCGTTGGCCTCGCCATCGGCATGGTCATTGATCTCAACGGGACGTGGCGACAAAATGAATTCCCCAGGCTCGGGCTGCTCGACTTTGACCATGTACCCTGTGATGCTCACGCGTTGACCGTCCATGGCCAAGGCCTTGGGGCTGAATGCAAGGCCCTTCGGGCCAAATGGCATTTGAAAGAAATCCTTGAAGGCCATCTCATGGGCCTCTTGATCGGCGCCTGGCGCCAAGAATGGCAAACTTTGAGCATGGGACACGCTCCAAGCAAAAAAACAAAAGGACAAGCGTGTCACCCAGATTAAAAAATAATTTGAAAACATTTTTGAATTTTAAAAAAAGTTCCCAGTGAACCGATCAGCACCCTGCCTGACCCCATAAAACCATGGGCTGCGCACAGACCTTCGCACGCAAGGCGGTGTTGGGCCTGAAGGCTTTTGCATTGAAGCCTTATGATAGGCTTTGTTTGTGAAGAGATCATGACACAAATGACACGATCTTGATCCAGGATGCGCAACGTTTGCGCAACTTTTACCTTTTCTGCAAGACATGAAGCCCCGCAGATGGTTTTTTTGTTTCACCAGCAAACCACATCACTTTGGAATGCTAATTGCTAGACTGTTGGCAAGGACCCAAAAATGCTCACGACTCAACAACCCGTTTTTCACCGTTACTGGCATGCCGTCATGCCTTTGTCTCTGTTAAAGGATGGCCCCAAGCCCTTTAAACTCTTGGGTCAAGACCTTGTTGTGTTTCTTGACGAGACGGGGACCCCTGCGGCGCTCAAAGACCGTTGTTGCCACCGAACGGCCAAGCTCTCCAAGGGCTGGGGGAACAAGGGACGCATCCAATGCGGCTACCACGGTTGGACCTATGACCGGCGAGGCAAAGTGGTCGACATCCCCCAGTGGGAGGACGGCAAACCCATTCCAGATCAACTCGGCACGACGGCCTACCATGCGAAAGCCAAATACGGCTATGCCTGGGTCTGCCTGGGAGAGCCTTTGGCCGACATCCCAGAGGTGCCTGAATTTGAGGACCCCAAGTTCAGAACCATCTTTCAGTTCTATGAGACTTGGGCCACCTCTCCCATGCGAGCGCTAGAGAATTCCTTTGACAACTCCCACTTCAGCTTTGTGCACCGTGCCACCTTTGGCATCGCCTCTCAACCCAAGCCCAGCAGTTACGAGTTGGTCGACAACGACCACGGCTTTTACGCCGAGACCGTCGTGCCAGCCACCAATCCTGAGCAATTTCAACGCATCAGTGGCGACAAAAACCCCTTGACCACTCGGCACATGCGCAACGCTTATTACGAACCCTTTTGTCGGCGATTGGACATCGAATACCCCTCTGGCATTCGGCACATCATCTTCAACGCCTTCACGCCCATCGATGACGCACACATTCAGCTGTGTCAGTGGCTCTTCAGAAACGACAAGGAAGAGGACTGCCCTGCTCAAATGCTCATTGATTTTGATGAAGTGATCACCCGAGAGGACAAAGACATCCTCGAGTCGACCAACCCCGATGCGGTGATCGACGCCAAACGCCTAGGCATCGAGTTCTCGATGCCCAGCGACCGCCCCGGTCTCTTGATTCGCAAACGACTCATGGGTCTTTTGACCGCGGCCGGCGAGCAAGAAATCTTTCACCCCTGAGCCCTTTTTTTTAACTTTTTAACCTGAAACCCGTCCCTATGAGCAACACCCCCTTAGACGAAGTCCAACTGAACGACACAGATGCCAAATACCTGCGACAAGCCATTGAATTGTCCAAGCGCGCACGCGCTGGCAACAATCGACCCTTTGGAGCGGTCATCATCTCCAAAGACGGGCAACTGCTCAGCGAAGGCTTTAACAACACCGCTGAGACAGGCGACATCACCGGGCACGCCGAAACCTCGGCGGTGAGGAACCTGGGTGCCAAATACGACCGCACCACCCTTGAAAACGCAACCATTTACTCCTCGGGCGAGCCTTGTGTGATGTGCGCGGGCTCGATCTTTTGGTCGGGCGTGGGTCGCGTGGTCTTTGGCATCGATGCCGTTCGCCTTCGCGTTTTCAGAGGTCAAGTGGCCACCGCCAAGGATGTCGAACTCTCTTGCCGCGATATTTTCAAATCTTCCCCCCATGACATCGAATGCATTGGGCCCGCCTTGGTCGAAGAGTCCACCCAGCCCCACATTGGGTTCTGGGTTGCACCAAAATAGAACCTCGCACCAAAAAAGGGACTGCAGCATGCGTATTTTGGTGATTTATTGCCATCCCGTGGAGACCAGCTACCACGCCTGTCTTCACGAAGAGGTGCTCAAGCAACTCAGGTCAGCCGGTCATGAGGTGGACGATTGCGATTTGTACGCAGAGCAGTTCAACCCTGTTTTGTCACGCGAGGAGCGTCTTGGCTACCATGAGGTCCCCAGCAACCGCATCCCTGTACAAGGTTATGTGGACCGGCTTTTATGGGCCGAAGGCTTGGTGTTTTGTTTCCCGACCTGGTGCTTTGGTTTGCCCGCCATGCTCAAAGGCTTCTTTGACAGGGTCTTGATGCCTGGTGTCGCCTTTGATTTGAGCGACCCAGCCCATGTGAAGCCCTCTCTCACACACCTCAAACACATCGCGGCGGTGGTCACCTATGGGCGGCCTTGGTGGATGGCGCTCTACATGGGAGACCCTCCAAGACGCATGATCACGGGCTACTTGAAAATACTGAACGGTGGGCGTGCAAAATTCTCCTACATGGCCCACTACCACATGAACATTGCAACCCCCGCGTCTTTGAAAAAATTCAAGGACAAAGTGGCCCTCAAAATGCGCAACTTCAGCGCTTGACCTTGGCGCACCGCACCCCATTGCACAGACCATGAAAGCCCTACAAAAAATCACCCATGCCCGTCTACCCCTTTGGTCCTTGCCTGCGAGTTGGCCCCAACAAAACGGGGCCCTTGCACTGGCGGACATTGTGTTTTTGGGCCACAAAATCGATCACATCACGCCAAGCGCGAGCTTTGACAACACGACTGAATGGAAGACGGCTGCGCCCTCGCCTGAGGCCGCCTTTTGCGTCAGCGCTGAACACGTGCTGGATGTGCAAGGTGCGCTCGTCTTGCCGGGTCTTTTGGATGCCCACACCCACATCGACAAAACATTGACCCTGGGCCGCATCAAAGACGTCAAGCCAGGTCTCTTGAATGCCATTCAAGCCATGATGGTGGACCGAGCCCGTTGGAGCGAGCAAGACATTCGATCCAGAGCCAGCAAAGCGCTTCAGTGGGCACAGGCCGCAGGCGTGACGCACCTCAGAACACATTGCGACTGGTGGGAACCGAACACCACCCCCTTGGCTTGGCACGTGATCAAGGACTTGGCCCTTGAGTGGCAAAGCAGCATCAAGGTGTCGCGCTCGGCCCTCATTCCCCTGACCCTCTTTAAAGAGCAAGAGAGTGCAAACGCCCTGGCCAAAGCGGTCTCCCAGTCCAACGCGTCAAAGCACCGAGCGTCATTGGGGGGCTTCATCCACACCTCCAATTGGGACCCACAAGCTTTGAAGCACCTCTTTGAGGCGGCTCAACGCTTTGAACTCGATTTGGATTTGCACGTGGATGAAGAACTCAACCCCAAGGCCCAGGGCCTTCAAAGCATCGCTCAACTTGTCACTCAGATGCAGTTCAAGGGCCGTGTGGTGTGTGGACACACCTGTGCCTTGGCACAAAAGCCACAGGCCGAAGGCCTCACCATTTTGGACCAAGTGGCTCAATCGGGCCTGACCTTGGTGACCCTGCCGGTGACGAACTTGTTGCTCCAAGATGCGAGCCCTGATCGAACCCCCAAATTGCGTGGCATGACCCTTGTCAAAGAAGCACGTGCAAGAGGCATTCCCGTGTTGATGGGCAGTGACAATGTACAAGATCCCTTTTGCGCGATGGGCAGCTACGACCCCTTGGAGGCCATGATCATTGGCACGCCCATGGGGCAACTTGGGCAAGCCTTTGACGTTTGGTCAGAAAGCATCTGTCAAACCGCTTGGATCGACTCCCCGTCTGACGCGGCTCAACCCCGAGTTCTAGCGCCAGGCTCTACAGCCAATCTCGTTGTTTTCAAGCAAGCCAACACCATTGGCTTTCCCTCTCAAACCCACCCAAGAGCCGTCGTGCGAGACGCCGTCTTGCTTTGAATTGCGAAACTTTTGTCAGCCGCCCAACGAAGCCATGATGAACAATGATGCCTCCCCCCCTCCAAGCCCCACGGCAAAACCTTTGGCCAAATACGCGCCTTACAGACGTGCTGGGGATTTCATTTTCCTCTCCGGCGTCATCGCCGTGGAGCCCACGAGCGGCTTGATCGTGAAAGGCTTTGCAGACATCCCACCAGAGGTGGCACAGATCATTGGTCAAACCGGTGAATTCTCCTCCGACATCAAACAAGGCCCCATCCTGGCACAAAGCTGGTTTGTCTTGAACAAAATTAAAACCACCATGGAGTCCTTGGGCGGGGACATGGCCGACGTCTTCAAATTGGTTCAATATTTTAAAAATTTGGATCACTTTGCGCTGTACAGCTCGGTGCGCAATCGATTCTTTGAGTCACCCTCGCCCGCCTCCACGGTGGTGCAAGTCAGCGAGATGCTGCCCACACAGGACATCTTGATTGAAGTTGAAGCCACCGCTTACTTGCCCCTTAAATAAGCGTGACCCACGAGCAAACGTTTTTTTACGCGTGCTGCGGCATTGAGTGAACACGTCAATTCTTGAGACAACAAAGGACCCTCTGAATGATCCACGGCTTTAATCCTCCCAAACGTTTTTTACCCTACCTGTCATGGCGGGAGATCAGCGCGTTAAAAGACAAAGAAAACACCGTCATCGTTTTACCAACCGGTGCGACGGAACAACACGGTCCCCACTTGCCCTGTGCCGTCGACACCTTGATTTGCGCAGGCGTCGTTGGGGCTGCACTGCACCTCTTGCCAGATCACGTGCCCGCCTATGCCATGTCACCCATCACCTACGGCAAATCAGAAGAGCACTTGCATTTTCCTGGGACCATGACGCTCACCGGTGAGACTTTGCTGGCCACGATGAATGAGATTGGCGAATCGGTCTACCGCGCAGGGTTCAGGAAGTTGTTGATCGTCAATGGCCACGGCGGTCAACCCCAAGTCATGGAGATGGCCGCCAGAGAAATGCGCCTGAGACACGGTGACTTCATTGTGATCCCAGGCTTTACCTGGCGCGTGCCCAATGCAGCAGGTCAGTACTTGAGTGAGAAAGAAAAGAAACTGGCCATGCACGCCGGCCATGCTGAGACCGCGCTCATCATGGCCTTGGCGCCAGAGACCGTTCACATGGCCTACGCCGTTGAGAACTACCCGCCAGAGTTCCCCTCCAAACTGCTCTCGCCCGACGGTCGGCCCGCGTGTGCTTGGAGCGCACGTGATTTTGGCCCAAGCGGCATCATTGGCAACCCCCTTGACGCCACGCCCGAACAAGGACACGCCATCTTGGATTCTCTCGCCAAAAGTTGGGCGCAAGCCATCACCGAACTGCATGCGCTCACCTGGGCCGCTCGCACTGAACCCACCTGGGACAAGTCGCACCACGATGGGTTCATCCAACGTTGAGTCCCCAGTAAAAGTTGGTCTGATTTATGCTAAGTGAGTTTGTGACTTTTTAAATTGCTTCACTTTTTTAAATTACATCAACCGGAGTGCCTAGAAATGTTTAGATTTTTGAAACACAAACCCTCCCGCACAAGTTGGTTGTGCATGAGTGCCTTGAGTGCGGCCATCTCGTTTTCAGGCCAGGCCCAAGCCGAGGAGAAGTTTGTCTACATGACCAATTGGTTTGCTGAAGCTGAGCATGGTGGGTTCTATCAAGCCTTGGCCACCGGTTTGTACAAAAAGTATGGCCTCGATGTCACCATCAAAATGGGCGGCCCACAGGTCAACATCATCCAATTGATGGCCGCGGGACAAGCAGACTGCGTGATGGGCTCAAGCGACTTGCAAATGATCCAAATTCGAGAAGGCGGTGTGCCTGTGGTGAACGTTGCCGCGGCCATGCAAAAGGATCCTCAAGTCTTGATTGCCCACGATGATGTCAAAAGCCTTGAAGGCCTCAAAGGCAAAACCATTTTGATCGCACAATCGGCGCACAAAGGGTACTGGCCCTGGCTCAAAGCCAAGTATGGCTTCACCGATGAACAAACTCGGCCCTACACCTTCAACGTCCAACCCTTTGTGGCCGACAAAAATGTGGCTCAACAAGGCTACATCACCTCCGAGCCTTTCGCCATTCAAAAGGCCGGCGTCAAAGCCAACGTCCTGAGCTTTAGCGACAAGGGCTACCCCGCTTATGCAACCACCATTTCTTGCATGGACAAGACCGTCAAAGACAAAAAAGCAGCGGTCGCCTCCTTCGTCAAAGCCTCCATGGAGGGCTGGAAGAGTTACTTGCAAAATCCAGCACCAGGCAACGCTTTGATCAAAAAGGACAACTCTGAAATGGACGATGAGCAACTCGCCTACAGTGTGGCCAAGCTCAAAGAGAGTGGCATGATTGTCAGCGGTGACGCCATCAAGCAAGGCATTGGTGTGATGACCGATGCAAGAGCAAAAGCGAGCTACGACTTTTTGGTCAGTGCCAAACTGATTGACCCCTCAAAGGTTAAACTCTCAGAGACTTACACCACTGAATTTGTCAAAGACTTGAAAGTCCTCCCTTGAGCCATCCACACCATGCATTTTGAAGAGTCAGAGCCTGCCGTTGAAATTTTATCGGCCAATAAAATCTATGCCAACGGCTATCAGGCCTTGCTCCCCGTGAACTTGAAGATCCAAGAGGGTGAGTTCATCACCCTCTTGGGCCCTTCGGGTTGCGGCAAGAGCACGCTCTTAAAAATGATTGCAGGTCTGCTGAGTCCGACCGATGGTCGGATTTTGCTTTGGCGCAAACCCATTGATCAATTGCACGAAACCACACGAAAGATGTCTTTTGTGTTTCAGTCACCCACGCTGATGCCTTGGGCCACGGTCAGAAAAAATGTCAGCCTGCCACTCGAACTGAGTGGCGTCCCCAAGCCAATGATCGCCGAGAAGGTGAGCGAAGCCTTGGAGTTGGTGGGCTTGCTGAAGTTTCAAAACGAATTGCCCAGGGCCTTGTCCGGCGGCATGCAAATGCGTGTCTCCATTGCTCGGGGCTTGGTGACCGATCCCGATTTGTTGTTGATGGATGAGCCCTTTGGCGCACTCGATGAGATCACCCGGCACAAACTCGATGAAGATTTGTTGGCCCTGTGGGCCAAGAAAAAATTAACCGTGATCTTTGTCACGCACTCGATCCATGAATCGGTCTTTTTGTCCAATCGGGTCGTGATGATGGCGGCTAGACCTGGGCAGATTGTTCAAGAATTCAACATCGATGAGCCCTATCCACGCCGCCAATCTTTTATGGTCTCGGGCAATTTCATGCACTATGCACAGGCACTTCAATCCTGCCTCCAACGGGCCAGCCAAACCCAAGGAGCTCAATGATGCCCACCTTTTCAAACAGCGCTGTGTCCTCACGCATGCAAAGCGTTTCTTGGCGCAAGTATTTCTTTCCACTCTTCATCGGTTTGGTCCTTCTGAGTTTGTGGCAAACGATGGTGGTGGTGATGGAGTTACCGCCCTACTTGGTGCCCTCTCCGGTGCTCATGTTCAAAACCTTGTTCAAAGACTGGGTGCCCCTTGGTCTGGCCTTGTACACAACGGTCAAGATCACACTCTTGGCTTTTGGTTTGGCCACCCTCATCGGGACTTTGATCTCCTTTGTCTTTGTTCAAAGCCCGCTGCTTGAGATGGCCCTTTTCCCTTACGCCGTGCTTCTCCAAGTCACCCCCATTGTGGCCATCGCACCTCTCATCATCATCTGGGTCAAGGATGTGACCTTCTCCATGGTGCTGTGCGCCAGCTTGGTGGCCCTCTTTCCGATCATCAGCAACACGACCCTGGGTCTCAAAAGCATTGAGCCCGATTTGATGAACTACTTCAAACTCAACCGAGCCACCCGATGGCAAATTCTCACACGACTCCGAATTCCCAGCGCCTTGCCTTACTTTTTTGGTGGGCTCAGAATTTCAAGTGGACTGGCCCTCATTGGTGCAGTGGTTGCAGAGTTTGTGGCGGGCACCGGGGGCACGGGCTCGGGCCTCGCTTATCAAATTTTGCAAGCGGGCTTTCAGCTCAACATTCCCCGCATGTTTGCCGCTCTCTTGTTGATCTCTCTCACCGGTGTCGCGCTCTTCTTGTCCATGGCTTGGATCAGCAACAAAGCCTTGGGCGGTTGGCACGCGAGTGAAATCCAAAGCGAATAACTTTTAAGTGACTTGTTACATGCACGCGTCCAACTTGCCCACCCTGATGCCTGACCTTGACTGGATCAGCGACGCCACTCGTGTGGCAAAACTCTCACAAGATTTCAACTGGTACAGCCCTGTTCTTAAGCGCCAACTTGAAAACAAATCGGCCGATGTGGTCGTTCGCCCCAAAACACAAAATGAGATCGAGCGCGTGGTCAGTGCATGTGCAACGCACAACATCCCCATCACTCTGCGAGGAACAGGCACCGGCAACTACGGCCAATGCGTGCCATTGCAAGGCGGGGTGGTGCTTGACATGAGTGCCTACAACCAAGTGCTGTGGATCAAAGACGGCATTGCACGGGCCCAAAGTGGCATTCGGTTGATTGACTTTGACCGCGCGGCCAAGCCCCATGGACAAGAACTTCGCTGGATCCCTTCAACCTTCAGGAGTGCAACCCTTGGCGGCTTGTATGGGGGCGGCTTTGGAGGAGCAGGCTCCATCAACTACGGCCCCATCGCCTCTTTGGGCAACATCTTGAAGGTCAAAGTCATGGGTGTGCATGAAAGCCCTCAAATCCTTGAGTTTGAAGGCCAAGAGGCTTTGAATTTTCACCACACCTACGGCACCAATGCCATCGTATTGGAGCTGGAGTTTGCTCTGGCACCCAGCACGCCGTGGATGGAGGCCATCGTGTGCTTTGATGCATTTGAAGACGCCTTGCATTTCGCCAATGACTTGAGCCTGGGGTCTGGCTACGCCAAAAAAGAGGTCTGCTTTGTTTCCTCCAGCATCACGCCTTACTTCACCGCACTGAGTTCCTTTTTAAAACCGGGCGCACACGCGGTGCTGACGCTTTTCGCACCGAGCTCAGAAACGGGCGTGAAAGAGCTGACGCACAAACACAAAGGCCACATTTCGTATTTAAAAACGGCTCAAGAGGTTGAGCAAAGCAACCGAACCCTTCTTGAGTACACTTGGAACCACACCACACTTCATGCCTTGAAGGTGGACAAGTCCCTCACCTACATACAAAGTGGATTTGACCCCACCCGTTATCTAGAGCAAATCAAAACCTTGGACCATGCGCTCTCCTCTGAGGTGATGATGCACATTGAATTCATTCGCACCAAAGAAGGCGTGGTCAATGCAAGTGGGCTACAAATCATTCGATACACGAGAGATGAGCGTCTCAATGAGATCATGCAGATCTATCGCGACCATGGTGTTCAAATCAACAACCCCCATGTCTACACGCTAGAGGACGGTAAGTCTGCCAATTATTTAAATCCAAAGATTTTGTCCACCAAGGATGCTTTGGATCCAAGTGGCCTCCTCAATCCAGGGAAACTCAGAACCTGGACGAGCAAAGCGCATTGAGCAAAACTTAGATCAGCGCACGGGCCTCTTCAAGATCCATTTGAAGGCGACTTGAGGTCGCCCTTCAATTGTGAACGTCCCCAACGACTCAGCCATTGAGGCCTTGGCAAAACGGCCAGGGGGTCCGCCCCTCAAAGCACGACCCCGTGCAAGCTAACCCGTATTTGTCCCAGTGCCTTTTTGCGTCTAAGCTGGGTACACTGCTCAATAGCCTTGCATGAAAGACGCCAAGTGTTTGCAAGCCAAGACTTGAACCAAAGAAGGTCAATTCACCCTTTACCCACTCGGGTCCCTTGCCTGACGACCAACGCCATGATTCACATCCTCCTCTTGTTGACCCTTCCCAACCGGGTCCGTGAACAATACCTCGATCGCGTCAAAGCATTGAGTGACAACATCCATGTGAGTTTGGTTGATCACCACAGCAAGGTGGATCCGCACATTGAAACTGCAGATGTTTTGATCACTTTTGGCCCCATGATGGCTGAACACGTTTTGGAAAAAGCCAAGCGCCTTCAATGGATTCAAGCCCTCGGAACGGGTGTGGACGGCATCACCAATCGCCCCTCACTGGGCAAAGGCGTCACCGTCACCAATTTGCATGGCATCCATGGCCCCCCCGTATCGGAAGCGGCCCTGTCAATGATGTTTGCATTGTCAAGAGGCCTGTGGACCGTTTTTGAAAACCAAAACAACCGCAAGTGGGAGAAAAAAATCCCCCCAACTCTCTTGCATGGCAAGACGGTGGTCATTTACGGCACCGGTGTGATTGCCGCCGAACTCGCACCCAAATGCAAAGCCTTGGGGCTGCGCGTGATTGGCATCAGCACCACGGTGAGAGCCATCCCCGGGTTTGATGAGGTCCACACCAGGCAGGATGCGCTTGGACCCATTGCTCAAGCCGACTATTTGGTCCTGCTCACGCCCTACACACCCGAGACACATGGCATCATCAATGAAGAGACCTTCTCTGTCATGAAAAAGACCAGCTACCTGATCAATTTGGCAAGAGGCGGCGTGGTCAATGAGGCCGACTTGATCAAGGCCTTGAACCAGCAAACCATCCAAGCGGCAGCACTGGACGTCTTTGAGCAAGAGCCTTTGCCAGCAGAC
>CAIOTD010000014.1 GCA_903861115.1 uncultured Burkholderiales bacterium | reverse complement strand
TGTGCGCTTTGTTTTTTATCGCCAGGCTGTATGTTGATGTCAATGGTTGAGGCTTGAATTTTTGCCTTGTTCGAACCTGCAGCGTCGGCATCTATGCTTTGCTTGTTTTGATCGGTCGCATTGGATGCCAGGGATTGAACATTGTCAAGGGTTGCAGCGGAATTGATTTTTTGCGTATTGAGGGCAGCGTTGCTCTCATCAAGAGACTGGAGATTGCTTGTGCTTTGATCTGAAGAGATTTCAACTTTGTTGTCAGCGTTGGCGGAGACGTTTAGTTTTGCAACGTTTTCAAGGGACGAATCGCTTTCAATGGTCTGTGTGTTATCCGAACTGCCAGCATTGCCGATGGTCTGCGTGTTGTCCGCACTGCCAGCATTGCTGATGGTTTGAGTGTTTCCACTTGACTGATTGGTGCCCAGCGTTTGAACATTGTCCACGCTCTTTGATTCATCGATGGATTGAACATTGGAGGCGTCTGCTGAAAGCTTGATCTTTTGCGTGTTCTCGTCTGTGCTGCTGTTGGCAATATTTTGTACGTTAAGACTTGTAGAGCCGTCGTTTATTTTTTGAACATTGTCTTCCGGGCCGTCACTTGAGACCTTTTGTACATTGTCAGTCCCATCGCCAGCGGAGGCTTTTTGTATATTGAGCTCGCTGCTTTCTTGAGAGATGAAGTCTTGCTTCTTGGTTGAGAGGGCATTGTCGGCAACCACAGCAATGTGTTCGCTTGAACCAAAGCCATCTTTCACATTTTTGGCGTTCTCCTCCATGGTCCTTCGGATTTTCTCGCCATCCGTGTCATCTTGAATCACTCGTTCATGCATTTGTTTGTCCGACGAATGGGTCCCGTCAGAGCCGACAACTGTAAAACCACCTTTGTCGTCATTGATGATGTTCTTGAACAAACCATGAGACTCTTCAAGGCTTGAATCTTTGCTCTCAAAGGGCTTGACGTTTTTGATGTGTATGACACTGTAATACGGCTTGAACGCGTGTTCTGTGTAGCCAAAGACGTCTAAAAATTGATTGAAAATTTCAACTTCTCGGGGTTCAGCAAACCCGTCGGCAAGCATCGAGTCACACAAATTCAGAAGCACATAAATTTTTTGCTGTGGGTTGAGTGACTTTTGCGCGCCGATGATGAATTCATGCAGCTTGACTTTTTCAGCATAGGCCATTGCAGCATCTTGCAAACCCTCGTAGGGATTGATCACCGCAGACAATTGTCCAATTTCTTCTTCGCTGACCTCACCATCGGCAGACATCATGTACAAAATGGATGCCGCAAGGATCATGTGAGGTGTGAGCGTATTTTGACCCGTTGGAGAGGGTTGATACTTCCCTAAAACGGCGCCGTCGTTTTTGGTAAGGATAACGCTTGAAATTTTTTCAAAAGTTTTGTCGTTGAATCCGTATTCCTTCTGAATTTTTTGAAAGAGTTTGGTTTCTGCTTTTTGAACAACACCATCGGAGAGCATGCACTCATACACATTGGCCAGAATGCAAAGTTTGCTTGGCTTGTCTAAGATTTCGCCTGAGTCTCTTAAGAAATTATCAAATTTATTTTTCTTGATGTAGTTTCTTGCTGTTGGGATCGCGTCCTTGTCCTTGCCAACCGATTCTTGCAGTCTTGAGATTTCCTCTGGTGCCAAATCCCCATCGGTGGACATCATGTACAACAGAGCCGCCACCAAGATGATGTGGGGTGTGAGGCCAGAGGGGTGTGCGGTTGATACGTTGCTCAACTCTTTTTGAACCTGGGAGGCATTAGACATGGCAAGCCCCCTCAAAAAGAGCTATGCTGCACGCTCGCTTGGCTGCGTGCACACCCAGCGTTTTGTGGGAGCAGGGGTCTGTAGGACTTCTTTTCTTTGCACAGCAACGCTGCCCCTGAAATGGGGGGTGCATGGTGTGAAGACGAGAAGTCGCGATTTGCACGGGTATTACAAAAAAATAGAGGTTGAGTTAGGATAGGTTTCTTGTTGATAAAACCCACATATTCCTTACCTCAAACTCACAACTCCTCAGGTTTTTTGGCGTCGATTTTTGCGATAGTCACCCCTTAAGCCGAAAAACCCACAAAAACTCACATATACACATCAATACCAATTTATTTCTTTGACTTCTCCGGGGTCTCAGTTTTCATAGGATGATGGCCCATAAAATGCCAATCATGACTTTTCTCTTTCGCTGTTTGTTTATTTTTTGGGTCTCTACGGTGTGCTTGGGTGCAGAGCGCAGTGTTGCCTTTAAAACAAGTTATTTTCTTGATACGGAAGGCACTCAGACCATCGAGACTGTTCTGGAACAACCTTTCAAGGACTACGAAAATGAGTTGCGACTGGGCTATGTTGATCACCCCATTTGGGTTCGAATTCAAGTCGCACCTTTGTTTGAGCAGTTGTCTTTTCAAGCCAATCCTTTGAAGCTAAGAATTGGTCCTTATTTCACAGACTGGATTGAAAAGTACGAATCGGTCAATCACACCTGGGAAAAGGCCGTCAAAGGCGCTATCGTCAAAGAAACCAATGAGGCTTGCTCGGAAGATGCACATTGTTTCAAGTTGCTCTCCAACCCTTCCATTGCCAACACGATTTACCTCAAGGTTCAATCGCATGGAGTGATTTATTTGCACGTGGATGTGCTGCATGCCGAAGACATGGCTTTTCTTAATATTGAAAAAGTCAGGAAGTCGACGACATCACTCGCCTTGAGCGTCATCTTTTTGATCTCCACGATCGCCTTTTTCCTGTACCGCCCAAGTTACTTGGTCTTTTCCTACATTTGTCTTCAAATTGTGATCGTCTTCAATCTTTTTTATGCGACGGGGTTGATCACTTCTTACATTGATTTTCTCACGCCAGAGCAGATCAAATCCTTCAGCTACTATGTCGCTTGTATGCGCGCGATTTTGATTGCTCAATTGGTCTTTTCTTTGCTGAAGTCCTATGAGCTCAGCAAAGGTTATTTTCGCTTGCTGTATTTGATTGGATTTTTGACAGTCATTGACATTCTTTTGATTCCATTGGGGTACATCAATTTGGCTTTGAAGGTTCAGTTGGGCATTCATCTGTTCAATGTGTTGACCCAAATTTATGGACTGTTTACGGGCAAGATTAAACATCAAAACATCAAGAACTTGTTGCTTGTCGCGACCCTTGTCTACCTTGTTTTGTTTTTGTTGGGCATCTCGAATATTTTTGCGCTGACAAACATTTCAGCTCCGTTTGTTGTCCAATATTATTCAAACTTAAACGGCACATTTGTGGGTACACTGCTTTTGATCGTTGGTATTTACGAGGCCAGACGAAAAAAACTGGACACAGAGTTGGAGCTAGAGAAGTTAAAGGTCATCTCAAATGAGTCAAAGTTGAACGAGGAGAGACTTCGCGAGCGTTCCACTTTGATCGATTTGTTGACGCATGAGCTCATGAATCCCTTGGGCGCCATGAAATTTTCTTTGGCGTCCTTGCAGCGTCCAACGACTGAGGAAGAGACCACTTTGAAGCGATTGGGTCGAATTGAGTCATCTGTTGACAGAATGAAGAATTTGATCGAACAAGTTGCATTGTCCAATCGCTTGGAAACCCATGAAATTACCTATCCACTTGAGCGTATTGCGGCTTTGAATTTCATTGAGTCGTTGATGGGTGACTATGCCGATGAAAGTCGCTTCAGTCTTGACGTGAGCCCAGACATTTGTTTTTACACCAACCCCATCCTCTTAAACCATGTGATCAAAAATTTAATTGACAACGCCTATAAATACGACTCTCGCGAGGGGCCGATCACCATCTCTGTTTATAAGTGC
Organism: uncultured Burkholderiales bacterium; assembly: GCA_903861115.1. Lineage (GTDB taxonomy): Bacteria > Pseudomonadota > Gammaproteobacteria > Burkholderiales > Burkholderiaceae_C > Limnohabitans. The sequence continues at coordinate 36,665 of CAIOTD010000014.1, read as the reverse complement.
CCGCCCAACGAGCCCGCCATGGCGAACAAAGCGTCAACAGAATACGAAGATCGCGTTGTTTTTGAGATTTCAAACTTCTTTGCGGAAAATCAAAGGCCAGATGAATTGAAAATTTTCAACCGTTATTATCGTCAAGAGAACGTGATGACCAAGCCCGGCATGGGCATTGGACTCAGTATTGTGAAAACAGCGCTCGACAAGCTCAATAGAGAAATTCAATTTTCTATCAGTGAGCGTCGGGCCGTCTTTAAGTTGATTGTCTAGGATGAATCTAAAATTAAACAACCCCCATCAATTTGTTGTCGCGCTTGTAGAGGACGACAGGCTTTTGCGCCAAGAGGTAGAAACTCACCTGCAAGCCAACGGCTTTATTGTTTACTCTGCAGCCAGTGCCTCAGAGTTGAATGATTCACTCATCTCTGAATCCATCGATATCTTTGTTCTGGATATGAATTTGCCTGGTGAGAGTGGCTTGAGTTTATCCAAAAGAATTCGTCAAAGCTTGCCCAATGCAGGCATTGTCATCATGACAGCCAACGCCAATCTTCATGACCGCATTGCAGGTTATAGCCATGGCGGGGCAGATGTCTACTTGACCAAGCCGGTCTCACCAGTTGAGTTGGTTTTGGTTTTACAGGGCTTGGGCAAACGCGTGAAGAAACTGTTGACCGAAAACGCATGGACTTTGAAAATCCAAGACCGGGTCTTGGTGACCCCGGATGGCGTCAACAAGTTGCGCTTGACGAGTCGTGAGAAAACCCTATTGATTGCCTTGGTCAATGCCAAGGGCAATATCCTTGATTCGGGCTCTTTGAGTGACCTTTTCACCTCTGAAGATGTGGACGACATCATGAGCAAACATGCGTTGGAGGAGATGATCGCTCGACTGAGAAAAAAAATCAAAGCGGTGACGCCTGCCGATACCGAGCCAGCCATCAAGTCTGTTTGGGGCAAGGGCTATCAATTGTGTTTGAAGCTAGAAATTTCTAATTAAACGTCCCTTTTTGCGCTTTCCTCTCACGTTGTATTTTTATGGATCATTTACCGGTTTCTTTTGTTGGACTCATTCTAAGAATGACAGGCCTTGAGGCGCATCGAAGCAGTTTGGCTGCCTATTTTGATGGGTATTTTGAGACTGCGAGTTCGACCTCGCACGTCAATGATCTTCAGCAACACACCGTTCAAGCCAAGAGCATCGCTTTGGTGGAGGATTTTCGTCTTGCTGGGCCCTTAAAGAACGCATTGACCCTTAGAGAGACTCAAAATTTATTGTCTTTTGCCAAAGAGGGGGAGATCAATGTGCTGGTGGTTCGTGAGCAATCTGCGCCACATTCACAGCATTGGAGCTTGGTCATTGCTTCAAACTTTAGTTTGATTGTGAGCAACCAAGCACCTTGGGTGATCAAGGTCCAAGCGAGATACGACCGTGCACAAGATCAACTCACTGATTTGTCCATTGATAAGAACGAGTTTGACTTTGAGGCCTATCAAGATGTCTTATCCCGGTACACGGTTTATCACACGGCCTTGAATCCTTCGCCCCCCAAAAAATAACGCCTGACTCTTGAGACTGAGCCAGGCGCTACGCTAATGCAGGATTAAATTATTTTTTAATCTCTGTTGCATGTGAAGTGCTTGTCGCACTCTTGTGTTTGGTGACTGCAGCGCCTTTGGCCTTGTCGGTGCCATCGGGTGCTTTGGCTTTCACTGGTGCAGTGCTCTCAAGTGGCGCAGCGCTGCCAGCCGTGGTCGCTGAGGGGCTTGCAGCCATCGAGAGTGAGGCGATAGAAGCAATGGTCAATAAGGTGAAGATTTTTTTCATGACGAGAGCCTTTCGGTTTTTTGTTCACTCCTCGTATTGGGAGTGTCTATACAACGGCTGCTGAAATAGAAGTGTTGACACAAATAATTAAATTTCTTTGTCAACTTTTACGTGTGTCTTGGCGTTATGCCTTGATTTTTTGCCTCTCTTGGCCTTGCTTTTATGCGCTTTGGGCATCCGAGTTCAGGGCAGGGGTTTTGACGCAAGCTGACCTCTTGGCACTACAATGTGGGACAACAAAATGCATGGCACGTCTTCCCCGTAGAGCGCCATCCTGTCCTTTAAGCGTCTACTGACTGTACTCTTATGAAAATAGCTCTCAAGATCAACAACACCCCTCAGTCCTTTGACATCGAGCCCAGAACCTTGCTGGTTGATTTGCTGCGAGATCACTGCCATTTGACGGGCACACATGTGGGGTGTGACACCTCTCAGTGTGGTTGCTGTACGGTCTTAAAGGATGGTGTCTCCATCAAGGCTTGCACCACCTTGGCGGTGCAAGCCGATGAGAGCAGCATCACCACCATTGAAGGACTGGGGCAAAATGGACTGCACCCGGTACAAGTGGCTTTCGCTCAGTGTCATGCTCTGCAATGCGGCTTTTGCACCCCAGGCATGATCATGTCCAGCGTTGACTTGTTGCGCAAAAATCCCGATCCAAGCGATGAGGACATCATGACCGCCTTGGAAGGCAATTTGTGCCGTTGCACAGGTTATGTCAACATTGTGGCGGCGGTGAGGAAGGCCGCCGCTCAAATGCGAATGGGAGCATCAGCATGAGCGAAGTTCAATTCGACACCGCTTCATTTTCAAGGCAAGAAGACTTGCGCTTGATCACCGGAAAAGGGCAATTCACGGCCGATCAGTCTTATCCCGGCATGTTGCACATGGTCGTGATTCGTTCGATTCATGCGCACGCCAACATCAAATCCCTTGACCTGAGTGCCGTGAAGTCGGCGCCTGGGGTCAAAATGGTTTTGACCCAGGACGACTTGATGGCCCAAGGCGCACAAGACTTGCCCCATGCAGTGACCTTGACCTCTATCGCGGGGGAGCCTCAGAAAATCAACAAAATGCCCGTTTTGGCCAAAGACAAAGTGCATTTTGTGGGGCAACCGATTGCATTTGTGATTGCTGAGACATCCCTTCAAGCGCAAGATGCGAGCGAATTGGCTCAAATTGAGTTTGAGGTGTTGGATGCTTGCTCGGATGTCTCAAGTGCCCTCAAGCATGAGGCCCCAGTTCTGCACAAAGACATGGCCAACAACGTCTCGTGCGTTTTCTCCTCGGGTGACAAAGCGTCTGTGGAGCAAGCCTTTGCAATTGCCAAGCACACCAGTCAGGTGTGCGTGAACAGTCAACGCTTGATTGGCTTTCCCATGGAGCCCAGAGCCGTGGTGGCGAAATACGATGCCGTCACTCAACAAACCACCATTCACACACCGTCCCAAGGTCTCTTGAGCATCCAGGGCTATTTGAGCCAATGCACGGGACTCAAGCCCGAGCAAATGCTCATTGTCACCCAAGACGTTGGGGGCTCCTTTGGCCTGCGCACTGCCGCCTATAGCGAGCACGTTGGCGTGGTGATCGCAACTCGCTTGCTCAATCAGGCTGTTAAATGGGTGGGAACTCGCTCAGAAGTCTTTTTGAGTGACTGGCACGGCCGTGCTTTGAGCCTGAACGGTGCCATTGCATTGGACGAGACGGGTCAAATATTGGCTATTCGTTTTGATGACGAAGTCGATGTGGGGGCTTACAACTGCTACATGTCCTCTTTTATTGGGTCTAGAAACCTCTCCATCACCATGGGTGGGGTCTACAAAGTGCCCGCCCTTTATATGCAAAGCACCATCGTTTACACCAACACGGTGCCAACCTCTGCCTACAGGGGGGCAGGACGACCTGATATTGCGTATGCCGTTGAACGTTTGATTGATTTTGCCGCCCATGAACACGGTTTCGATCCCATCGACATTCGGCGTAAAAACTTCATTGCGGTGCAAGACTTCCCCTACAAAACAGCCAATGGCACCGTCTATGACGCGTGTGATTTCAATTTGGTGTTGGACAGAGCCTTGACCTTGTCGGATTACAAGGGGTTTGATCACAGGCGCGCTCAATCTTTGTCCCAAGGCAAATTGCGTGGCATTGGCCTGTCCACATACCTTGAGGCGTCTGGGGCTGGTAATGTTCAAAAGGACCAAGTGGATGGTCAATTCTCGTCTGAGCGCGTGCTGGTGATCTCTGGTGTGACGGGTGCATCAGGACAGGGACATGAGACCTCTTTTGCAAAAATTGTCGAGAACGAATTGGGTCTGGGCCCTCAGTTTGTCAAATACCAAGCCGGTGTACATGGTTTGGCCTTGATTGGCAACGGCACGGGTGGCTCGCGAACTTTGTATGGAGCGGGCAGCGCCATTAAAAATTTATGTGCAAGCATTCGTCTTCAATTGACGACTTTGTTGGCCAAGCACTGGGCTTGTGAAGCAAGCGACGTGAGTTTTCAATCTGGGGTTTGGACTCGGTTGGGGCACGAGGGGGGTCAGCTGAAAACCTCTGAGGTCTTGGCTTTCCTCTCAGCGTCTGAGCTCGCAACCCTCAGTGGCATGGGGGAAGCACAGTCGGGCTCCACTTTCCCAAATGGCTGCCATGTGGCGGAGATTGAGATCGACCCACAAACCGGTGAGGTTGAAGTGGTTGATTACGTGGCCGTGGATGAGTTGGGCACGGTGATCTCACCTCAATTGGTGCAAGGTCAAGTGCACGGTGGCGTCATTCAAGGATTTGGCCAAGCGTTTTGTGAGCAAGTGGTCTATGACACGCAAGGTCAGTTGCTGAGTGGTTCATTGATGGACTATGCGCTTCCTAGAGCGGGTGGCATGCCCACCATCAGAAACGACACCGTGGATGTACACACCTCTTGGAATTTGTTGGGTGCAAAAGGCGTGGGTGAATCTGGTTGTACGGGCTCATTGCCTGCCTTGTCCAATGCCATGATGTCCGCACTCAGGCCCTACGGCATTGATCGCATGGACATGCCTTTCACACCCGTGAAGGTCTGGACGGCTTTGCAACATCAACGCGCCCATTCAGATTAAGATCAAGATCAAGACAAGCCGCCCACAGACTTATAACATCGAGGAACCATGGAGCAAAAAACACGGGATTATTTTTCGTTTTTCTTATCCATCTATTGCTTTGCATTGGCGCTCATTGTGCAATTTGTGGTGCTTCCTCCTTCGGGTAAGCCCACGGCCCTGCATTTGATGCTGTCCTTGATCTTTTGCGTCTTGGGCGTCTATTTTTGCTTGCGGGGTCAAAAGGTCATTGTTCTTGTCTGGGGTAAACCCAGGTAAATCATTGATTTTTCGTGCTTTTTTTGTGCAAATGACACGAAGGAGCTCCCGAAAGGCCTTATTTGCCTCACGTCTAAGTGGCCTATTTGGCAAAACAAGGTCACTTCAGTCATAATAAGTGATTAAAAATCAATCATTTGGCACAGTTTGATGCCAAACACATGGAGAACGCAATGCCAGGTTTACTTCCCAATATTGATCCAGATGGATTGTTAGAGTTCTCAGTTGTCTACACCGACTGAGCACTGAACCACATGTCCAAGCGCTTCCAAGGCGTGATGTGTGACATTTCCTCCATTTTAAAAGAGGTCTATCAATCCCATTCAGCGGTCCTCGTTCCTGGGAGCGGCACGTTTGGCATGGAGTCTGTTGCGCGCCAGTTCGCAACGGGCAAGAAGGTCTTGGTCATTCGCAACGGTTGGTTCAGCTACCGTTGGACACAAATTTTCGACATGGGTCACATTCCCGCTCAGTCAACCGTCCTTAAAGCCAGACGACTCAGCAACGACAGCCAGTCGGCTTGGATTCCATGCCCTGTGCAAGAGGTGGTCAAGACCATCAGAGAACAAAAGCCCGATGTGGTCTTTGCGCCCCACGTGGAGACGTCGGCGGGCATGATTTTGCCAGACGACTATTTGGCTGAAGTCAGTGCCGCGGTGCATGAAGTGGGTGGCTTGATGGTACTGGACTGCATTGCCTCAGGGGCGATGTGGGTAGACATGAAGAAAACGGGTGTCGATATTTTGATCTCAGCCCCACAAAAGGGCTGGAGCGGATCGCCTTGTTGTGCAATGGTGATGCTCAGTGAGCGAGCAAGAAAAGCCATTGACCAAACCACAAGCACAAGCTTTGCAAGTGATCTTAAAAAGTGGCTTCAAATCATGGAGACTTATGAAAGCGGCAGCCACAGCTATCACACCACGCTTCCTACGGATGCATTGACGCGTTTGAGAGAAGTCATGCAAGAAACCAAGGCCTATGGGTTTGAAAAAGTCAAAGCCGAGCAAGTGAAATTGGGTGCTGAGGTTCGACAGTTGTTTGAGTCGCGTGGCATCAAGAGCGTTGCGGCTGACGGTTTCAAAGCACCTGGCGTCGTGGTGAGTTACACACAAGATGCTGAGATCCATAGTTCCAAGAAGTTTTTGGCCATGGGTCTTCAAACTGCGTCTGGCGTGCCCCTGCAATGTGATGAGCCTGCAGACTTCATGACCTTCAGGGTGGGACTTTTTGGACTTGAAAAGTTGCACAATGTGTCTAGAAGCGTTGAACATTTGTCCAAAGCCTTGGATCAAATGGGCATCCCCGCGAAAGACGCTGTCCCTGCTTGATTGAGCGGCTTAGAGCTCGCTGCATGGCTGTCGTGCGGGGAGCTTGAGGGGTCTTCTTTTTCGGGTCTCGCTTCCCCTGCATCGCGTGCCGATGGAGTCGCTTCAGACTCGGGGAGGGCTTTTTAGCTGACCTCTTTTCTTGTGCCGCAAGCATCAGGGGTTGGCCATCACCGCTTTGTCGCTATCGGTGCGCTGTGCTCGCGTCACTTGCCTCTCTTGTTTTCTTTTCCACCTGAGCCGACTTTTGGTGAGGTGTTTTCTTGTCCGAAAATTTTAAGGCCACCGAGCTTCAAAGTCGCAAGCTTTGGTAGATGTCCTGACAGACGCTCATGTTGTAAGCGTTTAGACTCCAAGGCTTCGCTGCGGCTTTAAGTGTGGCGAGCGGTTGGTTTTCTTTTCTTACTACATTTAGGAGTGCGAGCAATGGATACAGTGAAAGTCAGGCGAGTGATCACAGGGCACGACGAGTCGGGCCGTGCAGTGGTGAAAATTGATGAGACGTGCCAGCACTTTAAAGAAGGGCGCAAGAACGGATTTTCATGCAACATTTGGACGACAGACACGACCCCAGCAGACAACTCGTCCGATAAAGACATGGGCATGCGCGACGGCAAATTCACCATGATCGAAAACGGATCTGTTTTTAGAATTTTAGATTTCAAACCCGGTGTTGAAAAAAGAGTTCACCGCACCGATTCTGTTGACTACATTGTGGTGATGTCTGGTGAAATTCACATGGAGCTTGAGGCCGGCGAAGAAGTGCACCTGAAGGCTGGTGACGTCATGGTTCAGCGCGGGACCGTGCACAATTGGATCAACCGCGGCACAGAGTCTTGTGTGATGGCCGTGATTTTGGTGCATGCCAACTCAGTGCAAGCGGGTGGTAAAACATTGGGCCCCTTTGGTTAAACAGTGTCCTCAAGCATTGCGTGAGAGGCCATGCCTTGCTGGCGCCGCCTCACCCTAGCCCAGAGCGGCCAAGCCAGGCCGCACCTCGAACCCCAGAGGAGTCCCCATGAAGCGCTTGGAGCACCTGGGTGTTCTCAGCGGGTGCAAAGGTGTAGTGCATGATTTGGCGCCGCAAGGCAGGGTAGAGCTCTGTCACATTGCTCATGCCGCCTCCGATCACGATGCAATTGGGATCCAAGGTGTTGATGATTTGGGCCAAACCTCTTGCCAAGCGGTCCACATAACGATCAAAACTCAAAGTCGCTTGGGGCTCGCCTTGCCGCATGGCTTCAACGACAAGCGCTGGCGCCATGCTTTGGCCACTTGATAATTCATGCTCCTCTTTGAACGCAGGCCCACTGAGCCAGCGCTCAAGACAGTTGTCGCGCTTGCACCAGCAAGCTTTGCTTCTCTTTTCCTTCTCCAAGGCAAGCGGCAAGGGTGTGTGACCCCATTCGCCTGCGAGGTGATTGGCGCCTGTCCAGATCTGCCCATTGAACACCACACCGCCGCCGCATCCAGTGCCTAAGATGACCCCAAAGACGGTTTGCATGCCGCGTGCTGCGCCATCGACACTCTCACTCAAGGTCAAGCAATTGGCGTCGTTTTCTAAAACGACGCGGGTCTTGAGTCGCGCTTCTAAGTCTGCCTTGAGTGCTTTGCCATTCAAGACCTGAGAGTTGGCCCCTCGAACGACTTGGGTTTTGGGGTCCAAGCAGCCAGGAATGCCAAAACCGATGACGGGCGGTGTTGTCAAGTCAAGGGCGTGAAGGGCATCTTCAAGCAAGTCGTTGATGGTTTGAAGTGTTGCCGCGTAGTCCTCTTTGGGGGTCGGCATGCGCTTTCTCCACACCACCTCACTTTGAAGGCTGAGGAGGGCGAGCTCTATCTTTGTTCCCCCGACATCAAAGCCAAAGAGCAAGTCACGCATGTTGAACCTTCAGTGGATGATTTACATAGCAGAAATTTTAAGCCAGAGAAATTTGACAGGTATTAAAACAGGATGTTTTTTTGTTCCACAATTGAAAGATCAGGGACAGTCCTCAGGAAAAATACCCCCCAGATGCCATAGAATGCTCTAAATTTTCAAGAGGTATCAAATGTCTATTCCAGCTCCCGCAAAAGTTCCCTATCGTCGCATCGCAACCGAGGAGGCCTTCGCTCCCAAAGAGATGCTTGACATCTACAACAAGATATTGGCCAAAGGCAATACGGATGTCGGTTTTGCCAATTTGATGGGCTTTTACATGTCCAGTCCAAGCGACCGTGCCAAGCACATCATGCGCTGCTTGGAGGACTTGGATGACATTCGATTGGGTCACATGAACGAGTCGGGTGTCGATGTCCAAGTCATTGCGCTGACATCTCCTGGTGTACAGATCATGGACAAAGAGACGGCCGTTGCATTCACACCTGTTGCCAACGACATCTTGGCCGAGGCGTGCAAGCGTCACCCCACACGTTTTGTGGGCATGATCACGGTTGCTCCTCAAGATCCTCATGCCGCGGCCAAGGAGATCGAGCGAGGCGTGAACAAATTGGGCATGCATTCAGTGGTGATCAACTCACACACCCATGGTGAGTATTTGTCTGATCCAAAGTTTTGGGAAATTTTTGAAGCAGCTGAAGCCAACGATACCCCCATTTATTTGCACCCCAACTCACTGCCCAAAGAGATGATCAAGCCTTTCTTAGAGGCCGGTCTTGATGGTGCTGTTTATGGCTTTGGCGTTGAGACGGGTCTGCACGCTCTTCGCATCATCACTGCGGGTGTCTTTGACCGCTTCCCTAAATTGAGAATGGTCATCGGTCACATGGGCGAGGCGCTGCCATTTTGGGCCTACCGTTTGGATTACATGCACAACGCAACGGTCAAGTCCAAGCGCTATGAAGCCATCAAGCCGACCTTGAGAAAACCCAGTGACTACTTGAAGTCCAACTTCTATATCACCAACAGTGGTGTGGCTTGGGAGCCAGCGATTAAATTCAGCCAAGAGTTCATGGGCGTGGATCGCGTGCTCTATGCGATGGACTATCCTTATCAATATGCGCCTGAGGAAGTTGGATTTTTGGACAACATGAAGATGTCCGATGCCGATAGGATGGCGTTCTTCCAGACCAATGCTGAGCACGTGTTCAAGATCCCACACGCCAAGCCTTGATCGGCCAAGCTGCTTAAGTGCAGCACCCAAGGCGTCTGAAGTCGGGTCATTGACCCCAACGGCGCTTATCAAAGCCTTGTAAGGCTCTAAAAACCCTCTCGTTACAGCTGTAACTTGAGGGTTTTTGATTTTTATCAGAAAAAAACAGTTTTTTTTGCTATTCTGAGAGCCTAGAAGACCAGTTATTTTTAACCTGCTTGGAAAAACGATCATGGCGTTTGAGAAAGAAATCGCGCACAGCCTTTACAGTGCCTATGAGGTGTATTTGGATTTAAAGGCGCAGCTCCATGATGTGCAGCAGTTGCGTACCCAGCAACTTCAAGAGGCCTTGTCCCGGATTCCCGAGCCGGTTTTGGAGGAAACGGACAAAGGCAAGGGCGGTCACGAGCATGCAGATCATGATGTGGACCATGCTGTTGGAAAGAAAAAGCCCATCCCAACCATTGAGGACCATGAACAACAGATCCATCGCGATTTGGATGAGTTGGCCAAAAAAATTGAAAACTTGGTTCAATCCTTGACGCAAAATCACACGACGGCGCCCACCATGCTTGGAGAGTTTGAGAATTTAAGGACTTTCAAGATCATGAGTGGCGAGAAGTTCGCGTTGAACTCGGTCTTGCCCCTAAAACCGAATCGTTAATTTCCACTTTTTTATTTTTTTCAGATCTTTCTATGTTTTTCTGGGGCTATCCCGATTGACTTGACCTTTGACTCGGTACAAAGTTCAGGCTATCTATTTCATAGGGAGAGCGCTAAGTGATTTTTAATTTCTTAAAAACCATCTTTATTTTGATCTTTGTTTGGCCTTTGCTTGGCTTTGCTCAAACGGACTACCCCAACAAGCCGATCAAAATAATTGTTGCATGGCCCCCATCGAGTGGAATAGATATTGTGATGAGGCGGATGGTCGATGCCCTAAAGGAAGAGTTGGGACAGACCATCGTGGTCGAAAACAAAGCTGGTGCGGCTGGGGCCTTGGGCGCCACTTTTGTAGCCAACGCACCGGCCGATGGCTATACACTGCTTTTCAACTCGGCGGCAATGAATATGCTCGCAGCCATGGGTACCCAAACGGCCTATAAGATGCCTGAGTCGTTTACGCCTATCGTCAACGTCTTTAGCTCACCAATGGTATTGGTCTCATACCCCGCACTTGACGTTAAAACACCGCAAGACTTGGTGGCCATGGCCACAGCCAAGCAAGGAGACATGTTCTACGCATCGTCTGGTTATGGAGCGCCTTCGCACTTTGTCGCCGAACTCTTTAGAGCTAGAACTGGCATCAAAGCCACTTTGATTCCCACAAAAGGCTCCCCGGAGGCCATGCTTGAGCAGATCACTGGGCGAGTTGCGTTTCACTTCGCCGTTGCATCCACTGCACTACCGCCGGTGCGAGATGGACGGGTGAAAGCCTTGGCCGTGACCAGCAAAGAGCGCCTTGCCATCGCGCCAGAGATACCCACCATGGAAGAGTTGGGATACCCCAACTTCAATGCAAGCTATTGGAATGGTATTTTTGCACCTAAAGGCTTGCCTCAGCCCATCACAGATCGCTTGGCGCTGGCCTTTAATAAAGTCTTGGCAAAGGCCGAGGTTCAAGAGAAGTTGCTAAGTACGGCCAATGTATTGGATGGCAACAGCAACCCTCAAAAATTTATGCGTTTGATTCGTGATGACCTGCAGGTTTGGTCGGACGTGGCAAAGTTTGCAAAAATCAAACCCGAGTAAGCCCATGCCCATGGGCCTGTGATCTTTAGGCCCTGGCTTGCCAGCCACCATCCATCGCAATGGGGGTTCCAGTCATATCTCTGGCCTCTTCTGAGCACAAGAACAGGGCCAATGCCGCTACGCTTGAGGGCTGTACAAAGCGCTTGCTGGGCTGGCGTGCTTTGAGGAATTCTTTGGTGTAAGCCTCTACGCTTAAGCTGGCTTCTTGGGCTCGATGAGTGACCAACTCTTTGATGAAAGGGGTCTCTACTGCGCCAGGGCAAAGTGCATTGCACGTGATGTTGTATTCCGCACATTCGAGCGCTATCACCTTGGTCATGCCAACCAAGCCATGCTTGGTGACAACATAATCGGTCCGACCTGCAACACCCTCAACACCATAGATGGAAGCCAAATTGATGATGCGGCCCCAATTTTTTGCTTTCATGGAGGGCAAAATCAATCGACTCAAGTGATAGGGGGCTGAGAGGTTGACAGCCATTGCATACGCCCATTTTTCTGGAGGAAGGTTCTCTATGACAGCATCAAACCTTGAGACTGCATTGTTGACCAAAATGTCAATCGAACCCATGGTTGACATGGCTTGAGAAACCAAGACTTCAATTTCGTGAGGGACAGAGAGATCGGCTTTTATGAAAATCGCATTGACCCCTAGATCTTTGAGCTTAAGGAGTTGGCTCTCAATAAGCGCTGGATCACCAAGGCCATTGAGAACGATAGCGCAGCCCTTTTTAGCCAACGCCATAGAAATTTCAAATCCTATACCGCTCAAAGATCCTGTGACAAGCGCCACTTTACCTTGTAACATGAAGCTCTCCTTTGTGTAAGGGGTTATTGACCGTAGCGCAGTCGAGTGCCAATGATTTGTCCTGTTGTATAGAGGCTTGCAGAGCCACTGAGGTATAAAAGAGTTTGAGCGGCTTCTTCAGGCGAAGTGGCTTGACCAAGAACATCCAAGGCCAATTTGGCATCCCACTTGTCTGGATTGGCTCCACGTGCCAATGGGGTATCGGTCATACCAGGGTTCAAGCCGTTGACGGTCACTTTGTATTTTCCCAAGTAGAGGGCCAAGCTTTTGACAAGAGCGATCATCCCGCCCTTTGATGCCGCATAATGCGCGTAGTCTGCACTGCCATAAAGGCCTCTGTCAGAGGTCATTAAAATCATGGTGCCTGATTTTTGTGCCGACATCACCTTGCCGACTTCACGCGTGAGGAAAAAAGCCCCATTCAAATTGATTGATAATGTTTCATGCCACTGTTCATCGCTCATGTCGAGCAGTGGAGCCGGTTTACATATGCCTGCAGCGTGGATCAACACATCAATTCTTTCGAATTCAGCGTGACAAGCTTGTACCATCTGTGAAACCTCGTTGGAATGGGATACATCCAAGTAGTAGGAGGTCACTTTATTCGTTGGGCGTTTTAATTTTAAGACCAATTTCTGAAGTTTGACTTGATCGCGATCGACCAAAATTAAGGTTGCATCTTGAGTTGCAAACAATTCAGCTGTCGCTTGGCCAATCCCCGAAGCGGCGCCTGTAACAATGATGACTTTATCTTTAATTGACAAGGGCTTCCCCTATTTGAATTTAATCAATGGACCTTATCATATTCAAGTCATCTTTGTATAGAGGAGAAGTTGGTAATGAATACATCTAAAGATCGCGAATTTAAAGTTTATAAAGAAGAAAATTACCCTGCTGATAAGAAAGCAAGTGATTACCCTGATTGGCCAGAGCAAGCCTTTCACGTGAGTCATTTGGAAGAAGATTCATTTAAAACGGATGGATTTAGGCCTTGGGCCTTATCCAGAGACATGGGCATGATTGAGGCAACCGGTGGAATGGTTGATGTACATGTCAATAAAAGAGCCAAACCCTATGATGCCAAAGAGATTGCACATCGACACTTTCACAATGTTCATTATCAAATGGTTTACGTGCTTAAAGGTTGGGTGAGAAATGAATTTGAGGGCAAGGGCGAGTTTTTAATGAAAGAGGGGAGTTGTTGGTTGCAACCCCCAAAAATCAAACACACCGTCCTTGGGTTCTCTGATGATCTAGAAATTTTAGAAGTGATCATTCCAGCCAATTACGATACTGTAAATTTGAACGAGCCCCCTGCAGGCATTCCAGACTAAGGAGTCGAAAAAATGCAAACCCATGCAAATTTAAAAGGCCAATGGGCCTTGATCACAGGTGCTAGCGCAGGAATAGGTCGAGCTTGTGCTTTAACGCTTGCACGTGCTGGCGTGAATGTTTACCTCACGGGCAGAAAAGAAGTCGAGCTAAAAGCGGTTCAATCTGAATGCCTATCGTATGGCGTTCAAGCGCCCTACATGAATGGTGATTTAGGTGACCGTCAATTTGTGAAAAGACTTGTTGAGTGGAGTTCAAATGCAAATATTTTGGTCAACAATGCGGGTACTTTGACCTATGCGCCTGTCTTAGAGGTCACAACTGACGAGTGTGAGCACATGTTTGCCATCAACGTGGTTGCTGCATACGATGTGACGAGAGCAATCGCTGAGCAAATGAAAAACAGAGGTGCAGGTCATTTGGTTTTTATCACCTCACTTTCTGCACGCAATGTGAACATGCATTCGGTCGTTTATGCGGCAACAAAACATGCCTTATCTGCATTGGCCAAGGGCTTTAGGTTAGAGTTGAAAAAAGATCTGATCAAAGTCACTGAAATAGCGCCTGGCATGGTGGACACCGAAATGCGCAGCGCGATCACTCACCCTGAAGTACTCAAAGCCATTGCCAATCGAACATTTAAGCCCATTGCTGCACAAGATGTTGCCAACGCTGTGCTCTTTGCATTGACTTCCTCGGACGGCTGTTGTCCTGATTTGATTGAACTCAGGCCTGTCGTCGGTTGAAGACATCGATTGTTTAAACTTAAAGGAATACGGTTTCAATGGATCTTGAACTCAAAGGAAAAACGGCCTTGATCACGGGTGCTTCGCAAGGCATAGGTCTCGCCATTGCGAAATCAATGGCTCAAGAAGGCTGTGACTTGCATTTGGTTGCCCGTGACCCAGAGAAACTCAATGCGGTTGCGCAAGAGGTGGCGCAAGCTTATGGTGTGCAAGTCACACCCCATGCGATAGATATTACGCAAACGGATGCCATTGAACGCTTGATGGCTGAGTGTCCAAAAGTCGATATTTTGATCAACAATGCAGGCAATACACCAAGAGGCACGTTGTTGAATTTGGACGAAAAAACTTGGCGCAATGGTTGGGAGTTGAAAATATTTGGCTACATCAACTTGACTCGCGAGGTTTACCGCTACATGGCTCAAAGACAAAAAGGTGTGATTCTGAATGTCATTGGGATTGGTGCTGAAAAACTTGAATACGCGTATGTGGCCGGTTCGATGGGCAACGCAGCTTTGGTGGCCTTCACCAAAACAGTTGGTAGTGTCAGCATGGATCATGGTGTTCGCGTGTTGGGGGTCAATCCCGGATGGGTGGAGACCGAGAAGTCTAAAAAGTCTTTGAAAAAACGAGCGCTCTTAGAGTTGGGTGATGAGGAGCGTTGGCGTGAGTTGACGCGGGAATTCCCACGAGGGCACTTGCTGGCGCCAGCGGAAGTCGCTGATGTGGTCACCTTTGCTTGTTCATCAAAGGCCGGTGCAATCTCTGGGCATGTCATTACTGTTGACGCTGGATTTGCAAACAGGGGATATGCACCCCCTGACTGCGCTTAAATTTTTACCATCTGACTAAATTTAAAACTGAAAAGATATGAACGATACATTTGATGTTCGACTGAAGACAAAGGGTTTTTTAAAAATCATTTCACTCAGACAATCCAAAACCGCTGATATTGTTTACTTGGTCAAAGAGTCGGGATTTGATGGCTTCTATATAGACGCTGAGCACGGTATCTTTTCTTTGCGTGAGATCTCTGATATTTCATTGTCTGCAAAGTCAAATGGCTTAATTTCTTGGGTCCGAGTCCCTCAAGCGCAAGTCTCCCTTGTCGGTCCGATCTTAGATGCTGGCGCAAATGGAATCATCTTCCCACACGTCAGCAATGCGCACGAGGCTTTAAAAGCCGTGCAGCTGTGTAAATACCCTCCCTTGGGTAAAAGAAGCATGGCGGCTTTGAGTGCTGCGTCCCTTTATCAAAAGGCGCCTGCGCAAAAGTTAAAGCAAGAGCGAGATGACGGTGTCTTTGTCATTGCAATGATTGAAAATGCAGAGGGCGTAGAGAAGGCAGAAGAAATTGCAAGCGTTCCAGGTGTCAATGCATTGATGATGGGCCCCATGGATTTGAGTT
Organism: uncultured Burkholderiales bacterium; assembly: GCA_903861115.1. Classification (GTDB taxonomy): domain Bacteria; phylum Pseudomonadota; class Gammaproteobacteria; order Burkholderiales; family Burkholderiaceae_C; genus Limnohabitans. The sequence continues at coordinate 21,024 of CAIOTD010000014.1, read as the reverse complement.
TTGAATTGGGTGTTCCCGGTCAAACCCATCACGCTCTCGTGATCGAGGCCACGCTTAAAGCTGCAAAGGCGGCTCAATCAGCAGGCATACATTTCGTGGTTGGGGAGGCGGGTCACGAGTTGGTGGATCAACTCAGAGGGATGGGCGCTAAAATTTTTACAGGCGGTAACGATGGCTCCTATTTGCTGGGTGCGCTCACCAAAGCTGCCGCAGAGTTTGATGCCAAGTTAACGGCTTAGACGCTCGGATCAGTCAAATCCGGGCGGTTCATCAACATTGACTGTGTCAAACGTTCCAGGGATGATGATTTCCAGCACTTCCAAGTCATCTGAATATTCAAGCACCGTGTGTTTGATGCCTGCTGGCTGAATCCAACAACTTCCTTCCTTCATCATGAATTCCCCTTGTCCTTGGAATTCAACCCTGTTCCATCCTTTTAAAACATAAACCATTTGAAACTTCACATCGTGGAAGTGTCGTTTTGTCACGGCCTCTTTATCAAAGGGACGACCCCTGGCGTTGATATGCGCGTCGACAAGCCCTCCGGTCGCCTCCTTGGCACCTAGATCTCTATAAACGATGTAGGGGCGCAGGCCTTCACCTTTGAACTCGGCGTCCGCCAAGTGAGAAACATGGAATTTTTGTATTGGCCAGTCGCCCAAAGATTGCATTGCATTTTCAGCAGTGACTTTGTGAAGTTTGGGTTTAGATGGAGTTTGAGTCATAACGGCTTCAGATGTTCATGTTTGAGGAGATAACAATTTAAAAGTTTACCGCTGAAATCAGTGTTTTGTACCCACCGTAAACACTGATCAAGGGAATACCCTTTGTTCGTGCTTGGCGCATGAGCCCAACACTTGATCGAACCCAACCATCGAGTCCCATGCCTCTATGGATTGATGGGCGGAACTCTTAGAAGCTGACCGTTGATGGAATGGTTTTTGACCAATTGGTTGTACACCATGATTTGATAGCGGTTGTTCAAATAAGGCGTGACCGAATGGTAGGCCGCAATACCAAACCAAGTATTGCCGTACTGGCGGATGCCTTTTTTCAAATGCCATGCGGCGACATAGGTCGCGACGCAGGCATCCAAGAGTTGTTCAGGTGCAATGCCATATTTCGCAATTTCCTTGAAATGAATGGAGTTGATGCCCGCCATTCCCACATCAAGGGTGCCGTTGCTGTTCTTTCTAACTTCCCATGCATTGAGGCCCGACTCGACCATCAAAATGGCTTTCAGCACAGCTGGGTTGACAACATGGTATGTCGATGCAGCAGGAATGCATTGCTCGTTGTTTTGGGGCGTGTTTGAAGGGGCTTGAGCTGTCAAAGTGGCGCCATTCACGCCCAAGCTCAAGACAAGGCCGAGTCCCCTGCAAAACCATTGCAGGGCATGAATTAAAAGATCTCTGTGAACGCTTGCAGTCAATATCATCTGGCTTAAAAAAGAAGCCGACATCCAGCCCTCGCGATTGCCCCGAGGTAGCTCGGATGCCAGCTCACGAACATTGTATGTGAGTTAGAAATGGATTGCACCAATTTAAAGCTTGAGTGCACTGCGATGCATGAATCCAATTCAATCCATTGATCCGTGCACAGTTTTAGTGCGGTAGAAATTGAGCGCCGCCTCGAGGCAAAGGCAGGTCTATTGCACTGGGTGCAACTCGAACGGTTCAGGTGTCCATTGTGTCTCATGGCTCAATAATTGCATTGCCTCACCGTGAGGCGATTCGATTTGTCTTTCGAATCCATCCATAATTTTGAATAAAACGCTGGATTTCATGATGAAAACACAATTGATAAAAACATTGATGTGGCAACGTCTGTGTGGGTTAAGTTTGAGCTTGCTTGTGGCTTTGAGTGCGACAGATCGGGTCTGTGCTCAGGCGAGCGACTACCCAAACCGCCCGATCACTTTGATCACACCCTTTCCTGCAGCCGGTTCAACCGATCTTGTGGCAAGAGCGATTGCTCAAAAGTTAACTGAAGTGCTGGCAAGGCCTGTTGTTGTTGAAAATCACGCAGGCGCTGGCGGCAACATTGGCGCCAACATTGTTGCCAAGGCCGTGCCTGATGGCTACACCATTTTGATCACGTCCTCGAGCACGCATTCGATTGGCGCAATCCTCAACAAGAATGCACCTTTCAATTACGATGCTGACTTCACACCCATCATTTATGGCGCAGTGGCCCCCAACATTTTTTTGATCACCAAGACGCTTCCGGCTAAGAATTTAAAAGACTTCATGACGTTTGCAAAAGCCAATCCCAATTTCTTGAATTTTTCGTCTGCTGGAACTGGAACGATCATGCACTTGACGGGCGAGGCTTTCAAGACCGAAGCGGGTGTTCAGATGATGCACATTCCCTACAAAGGCTCAGGTTTGTCCATTCCAGATTTGATTTCCGGCAAAGTTCATGTGCTGTTTGACAGCATTGTGTCGGGTTTGTCGCATGTTCAAGATGGCAACTTGATTGTTTTGGCCGTCCTCGGAAAGAACCGCTCACCTTTGTTGCCCAACACGCCAACCATGAAAGAAATTGGCGGACCCTTTGGTCTGAAGGATTTCGAGTCGGTCAATTGGTGGGGATTTTATGGACCCAAAAATCTGCCCAGAGATATTCAGATGAAACTCAATGAGGCGTTGAACAAGGTGCTGAAATCAAAAGACGTGATTGATAAATTGGCGATTCTTGGTGCTGAACCTGGGGGCGGCACGCCGGAGTCTTTTCAGGAGTTTGTGCTCAAAGACCGTGCGCAGTGGAACAAGTTGATTCAAAGTCAAAAAATCACGCTCGATTAAATGCCGTCTCCAAAGAAACAATGCCCATGATAGGGCATTGTTCTTTGGGTGCCCTGATCGATCTGATCGGTGAGGGCTTGGCTCGAATTAAATTGTTTTAAGTTTGGGCATGATGCGCAAAGCATTGCCCCGGTCAATGGCCATTCTCTCTTCTGGCGTGAAACTTCGAGCAGCCAAGCCATCTTTGACCTCGGCGCCTTTTCTGTAAGGGAAGTCGCTGCCAAACATGATTTGTGAAGTGGGAATGAGGGCTCTCAGTGCAGCCATGGCCCCTTCGTGATGACCTTGGGCCGTGTCATAGTGAAAGCGTTTGACTTCAGCGAGAACGCCGTTGGGCAAGACGGCCTTGGCCTTTTCTTTCATGTCCACCTCTTGGCGTGTAAAGCGACTCCAAAGGAAAGGCATCGTGCCACCACTGTGTGACCAAATCCATTTGATGTTGGGGAATTTGTTGGCTGCGCCGCCAAAGAGCATGCTGGCGATCGTGCGCGTGGTATCCGTTGCATATTCAATCGCAGAAGGCGGAACTTCTGGGAAGGGGTTTTTGCAGCACTCGGGCATCAGGGGGTGAACATAAATGGCGGCGCCTCGGCGATTGAGCTCTTCCCAAATCGGCCAAAAATGCTTGTCCCCTAAATACTTGGTGCCGTAAGAGGTCATCAGACCAATGCCATCGGCTTTGAGTGTGTCCATGGCGTATTCAATTTCTTTCAAGCTGCCTGGTACATCCATCAAAGGCAAGGTGGCAAAGGAGCCAAAACGACCTGGATAGGTTTGGACCATTTTGGCCACGTATTCGTTGGATTCTCTGGACAAGCGGCGATCCAACTCAACATCCTTGAAGTAGGCACCTGGTTGAATCAGCGCGACGACGGACGTTGCGATGCCATTCATGTCCATGTCCTCAATGGAGGCTTGTGGGCTCCATTTGGGCGCTGCCACGCCTTCGCGGTCCTTGACCGCATCCACATAGGCGGGTGGCACCACGTGGTGATGGATATCAATGCGGTGAGGTTTCACCGCACTTTGGGCGTGTGCGTTGTCCATGGATCCCAAAAGGAGGGAGCCTGCTCCACCCAGACCGGTTGCAACGCCCGCCAAGCCAGTCAAGCCTGTTAAAAAGCCGCGTTTTGAGGTGTCAATGCTGCGTTGCTCGCCGGCATAGACATGGCTTTGATGATCAAGCCCTTTGCAGGCACAAGAAAAAAGTTTCATGAAGGGTTCTCCTTGGTGTAAAAGTGGTTGCTTTGAAAGCGTTTGGGGTTTGTGTAGGGTCTGCTCAATCAGTTGATGGGGGTGTCGAGCCACGCCTGGGCCTCGTGCACCAAGGCATCAAAAGCGGGCCCACTGCCGGTGGCCAAATGGGGGCTGACATTGGCGCCGTGTGTGCTTTGCAAGTAGGCCAAATGCCGGTAGCCCTCAGGGTATTGTTCTAAGCGAGCAGGGTCCAGATGCAAGCTCGCACTGGGGTCCAAGAGGTCCATGCGGTCTTTTTCATAGATCACGTTTCTTTTTAAGATTTTCCACTTGCCATCTCTTTTTTCGACGCGGTCGTAAAAGCGGCCTGTGCAAGTGATGTCAACTTCTTGGTTGTCAAGTGTGCCTCTGACCATGATCGACATGCGGGTTTGAGCGATGGCTTTGCTGCCTTTGATTTGTGCCACACTGCCGCCCAAAAAATGCTGACTCTTTGAGCCCTTTCTCCATGAGGCTTGGACGGAGGTGATGAAGTCTTCAAAGTTGCCATCAAACCAAGTGGCGGTCATGTGTGCATCGGGGTGAACCGTTGAGCGCAATCCCTCCCAGTCGCCTGTGTCGCGGTACAAGGCCCAACTTTGGACGACATCAATGATGCTTAATTTTTCTAAAAAATAAAAAGTGTCTGACATGGTAGAGGGATCTTTATTCAGGAACAATGCCGGCTTGCTTTAACAATTGGGTCCACTTGAGTACTTCACTTTTAATAAAGGTCTCTGTCTCAAGGGTGTTCATTTGCAGAATTCGTCCGCTGCCTTGTTGAAGTTTTGAGCGAACCTCTTGTTGTGTCATGGCTTTGTCAATTTCTGCACGAAGTTTTTCAACAATCGGTGCGGGTGTTTTTGCAGGTACAAACCACCCAAACCAAGTCTCCATTTCCAAATCCATCGCACCCGTTTCCTTCAAGGTTGGAATGCCGGGCGCATCCGGTGCGCGGGACTTGCTTGAGACGGCCAGGCCTTTGACTTGACCGGCCTCTAAATAAGAACGTGTGGTGGTGGAGTTGTCAAAGAACAAATCAACGCGACCAGAGATCAAGTCCATGTAAACCGGTTGTGCGCCTTTGTAGGGCACTTGAAGGATGTCCACATTGCCTAAGCTTCGAACAAGGGTTGCCAAAATGAATTGTCCGCTACCTGGTCCGCTTGAGCCGATGTTGAGTTTGCCTGGATTGGCCTTGGCGTAAGCCAAGAGGTCCTTCAAATTGTTGGCAGGTAAAGTTTTGGTGCCGATCAAGGTGTAGGAGTGGCTCACCACCAATCTCAAAGGGATGAAATCATTGATGGGGTCATAGCCTGGTTGCTTGTACAGGCCCATATTGAGCGCAATGTTTGACAAACCACCGACCAAGATGTGATATCCATCGGCTTGCGCTTTGGCAATGGTTTGTGTGCCCACCAAGGTGCCGCTGCCAGGTTTGTTCTCCACGACAAATTGTTGGCCCAATTGCTCAGAGAGTTTCATGCCAAGGACTCTGCCCACCAAATCAAAGCCACCCCCAGCCGTCGAGGGCGCAATCACTTGAATGGGCTTATTGGGATAATTGGCTGGACTTTGCGCGCAGACATTCAAAGCCCAGGAGAGTGAGAGCAACGCACTTAAGCAATACGCGGCCGTTCGCACGGTTGGAGTCGATCGAGAAAAACAAGGCATAAGAGGCAAATCAAGTTGAAGGCTGCTGAAGATCGTTTAAAAAAAGTCCTCTGTAGTAAGAGGACTTTTAGAAAAATCGGGTGACATAAAAATTCACAACGCTGAAGTTTTTAAGACCCCCTATTGAACCGCAAATTCTCGAGATGCTGATCAGGGTTAACGCTAGAGCTAAAAGACGAACCCTGAGCTCAATTGGATGAAGCAAAAAAAAGACTTCATTTGCCCATGATGAATTGCATGACCTTTTTGAACAGCCAACCATAGGGGGGATAAAGTAGGAACGCCAAAGACCAAGGGCTTTGCGTGAAAACGCTTTTTTGTTGGCTAAACGTGTCAAATCCCGTTTTGCCGTGGTAGGCGCCCATGCCGCTTTGGCCAACGCCCCCAAAAGGCAGTTCATGGGTCAGCAGGTGGTGAAAGACGCCATTGACTGTGACCCCGCCTGAGACCGTGTTGTTGAGCACGTGCTCGATCAGCAAAGGGTCTTGTCCAAACACATACAAAGCCAAGGGTCTGTCCTTTGCATTGATCAAGGCGATGGCCTCGTCCAAGTTGTCATAAGTCACGATGGGCAAGACGGGGCCAAAGATTTCCTCTCGCATCAATGCAAGCGGTGAACCCTTGTCCAAAAAGACTGCTGTGGGTGCGAATTTGCGGCTCAAGGCGTTCAATTTTTCAGGATGAAGGGCAATGATTGAGGCCTTGTGCATCTCTGCTTCAAGCAGTAAATTTTGCAAACGAGCGCGATGTGCTTGGTTGATGATGGCGGTAAAGTCTGGATTGGCTTCAAGACTGGGGTAGAGTTTTTCGCAGGCCGCTTTGAGTTGCGTGATCAAGTCCTCGCGCTGTGCTTTGGGCACCAAGACGTAATCGGGCGCGATACAGGTTTGACCGGCGTTGAAGAGTTTGCCGTAGATGATTTTTTGAGCGGCATCTTTCAGGTCGTTGTTTGGGGTGATCAACGCAGGGGACTTGCCCCCCAATTCCAAAGTAACAGGCGTGAGGTTTGTCGCGCAGGCTTTCATCACTTCCATGCCCACGGCGCTCGATCCAGTGAAGAACAGATGGTCAAAGGGCAATGTAGAAAAGGCAACCCCCAAGGACCTCTCACCGTTGACCACATGCACCTCTTCATTTGAAAAAATGCTGTCAATTTCATCTTTGAAAAAGGCGGAAAAATTTGGGGTTTGCTCAGACATTTTGATCATCACGCGGTTGCCGGCAGAAAGTGCTGCGCAAAGCGGGGAGACCGCCAAGTACAAGGGGTAATTCCAAGGCACGATGATGCCAACGCATCCCAAGGCTTGGGGTTTGATCTTGGCGCGCCCAGGTTGGAGCCAATAAGGCACTTTGACAGGCGTGTCTTTCATCCACTTTTTTAAGTGTTTGAGCGTGTATTGAATTTCTTGCATGCTGGCCATGATCTCAGCGGCCAACGTTTCATGCGCACTTCGTGTTTGGAAATCGGCATTGATCGCCGCTTGAAGGGCCTCTTTTTTGCTGCCAAGAAAGTCCAGTAATTTGAGCAGTTGGGCGCGTCGTTGCAATAGAGATGTGGGTGGGGTTTTGCGGGATAAATCCTTTTGTAAAGCAAAGACAGCGTTCATCGCCTCAAATTCAAAGTTCATGCGCATCTTTCTGTTGAGCGTTTAAAAGTGCAAATCTACAGCGCTGCTCTTGGGGGCTGTGAATAAAAGTCATCCCCCATTGTAGGGAAAGTCGGTCTTGGCTAGGGTAAATGCGTGTGGTCAATGGGCTTTCTTTTCGGTATGGTTCGATCCTTAGAAGTGGGCTTTTGGTTGAGCCCGATTTTTTAGTCTCAAAAAAATAGGAAGCACATGAAGCAAGAGCCCAAACAAGCGCCTAAGCAAGAACCCCAAAATACTTTGGCCAGGCGACAGTTTTTGAACAGCGTGGTGGCAAGTGGCGCCGTAGGCGTGATGAGCGCGTCGGCCGCTGGCGTTGCACAAGCCGCCGACAAAGCGCCAGCTGAGCCAAAGAAGCCCTCTGCGTTGCCTCCTTCTGGCCATGGCATCCAAAATGAAAGTGGCATGCCCCCTGATCTTGGGGGTCGAGTGCATGGCAAGGCAGGATCCGACTTCATGGTCGACGTGATCAAGACCTTGGACATCAAATACATTCCGTCCAATTGCGCCTCTAGCTTCAGAGCGATTCATGAGTCTTTGATTGACTATGGTCAAAATGTCATGCCCGAATACATCAGTTGCATGCACGAAGAATCGGGCGTTGCCATGGCGCATGGCTACTTCAAGGCTTCAGGCAAGCCATTGATGTCTTTGTGTCACGGCACAGTCGGTTTGCAGCACGCGACCATGGCGATGTACAACGCTTGGTGTGACCGCGTCCCCGTGATTGTGGTGGGCGGTAACGACACCGATGCAGCGTACCGTCCCCCTGGTGTGCCCACTTTCCACTCGGCGCAGGACATTTGCGCGATTGTGCGTGACTACACCAAATGGGACGACGCACCGGTGTCCTTGCAGCATTTTGCGCAGTCCATGGTCAGAGGTTACAAAATTGCCATGACCCCGCCTTTTGGGCCTGTCGCGTTTTCTCTGGATGCGGCCCTGCAGTCTGAGCCTGTCAAAGAGAAGGGGGGCTTCATGCCCACCATTCCTCGCTACATCCCCAGCACGCCTCCCCAAGGTGACACGGGTGCAGTCAAAGAGGCCGCTCGCTTGTTGGCCCAAGCTCAAAACCCTGTGATCGTGGTCGATCGCAGTGCAAGAACACCCAAAGGGGTGGGTTTGCTCGTTGAGTTGGCAGAGCTTTTGCAAGCGCGTGTGGTGGATCAAGGCAGTCGCATGAACTTCCCACGGACGCATTATCTCAACAGTCCTGCAGCTGTGGTTGCCGGTGCGGATGTGATTTTGGGCTTGGAGTTGTCTGACTTTTGGGCCACGGTCAATCAATACACCGACAACGGCTTGCACGAGGGAACCGGCACGCAGGTCTCCAAGGTCAAGCCTGGCACCAAGCTCATCAGCATCAATGCGGCGGAGTTGATCACCAAAGCCAATTACCAAGATTTCCAGCGCTATCAAGAGATCGACGTCTCCATGCCCGCCGATGCAGAGGCGACCATGCCCGCCTTGATTGAGGCGCTCAAGTCGGCCATTCCCAACGACAAAAAAGACCAAATTGCCAAGCGCGGCGAAAACGCCAAGAAGGCCTATGCCGAGGAATGGACCAAAACCCAAGCCCAAGCCGCCGTGGCATGGAATGCAAGTCCCATCAGCACGGCGCGTTTCTCGATGGAGATTTATCACGCCATCAAGCATTTGGATTGGTCGCTCGTTGCCTCTGAAGGCAATGTCAGCAATTGGCCCAATCGTTTGTGGCCTTTTGAGAAACACTATCAGTGGTTGGGTCGCTCAGGTGGCTATGGCGTGGGTTATGGTGCGCCGGCTTCAGTGGGGGCCGCACTTGCCAATCGCGACTTGGGTCGCTTCTCTGTGAGCATTCAGTCCGACGGCGACTTGATGTTCGCGCCTGGTGTTTTATGGACCGCAGCTCACCACAAGATTCCTTTGTTGTCGGTGATGCACAACAACCGAGGCTATCACCAAGAGGTGATGCATTTACAAAGGTTGGCCAACTTTAGAAATAGAAAAGTCAACAACGGCAACGACATGGGACCCATTGGGACGAGCATTCAAAACCCTGACATTGAATACCACAAATTGGCCGAGTCAATGGGCTGGTGGGCCAAGGGGCCCATTAAGCGCCCAGAGGATTTGGGCCCAGCGCTCAAGGAGGCGGTGGAAGTGGTCAAGTCTGGCCACCCAGCACTTTTGAATGTGTGGACTCAACCTAGATAATGCAACGCAAGCCAATGAAGGAATTATTGATGAAAGTATCTGTTAAAAAAATGAAATCCATTGCATTTTCTTTAGGTGCCGTGGTGGTCTTGTCTGCAGCCCAGTGGTCTCACGCTGCAACGGCCAAGGAGGGCGAGGCCGCCTTTATGAAAAATGGCTGTTGGCAGTGTCATGGCACACAGGGTCAGGGCGGGATTGCCGGTCTCAAGTTGGCACCCAACCCCAAACCTTTGGCCTATTTGAATGCTTTTATTCGCAACACGGTCGGTCCCATGCCACCGTATTCCGAAAAAATTCTTTCGGCTGAAGATTTGGCCAACATCCATGCCTATCTTGAGAGCATTCCAGCGGCGCCTGACCCCAAAACCTTGCCTTTGCTACAGGTGAAATAAAGGGACGCTCTCTTTTCAGAGACTGAACATCCAGTCTTTCTGAAAACGCATCTGAGGGGTTAAAGCGAGGTTGCTGCAGGGCTGAGTGATCTCGCTTTTTTGTGGGTTTTCGTCGATTGCAGCGCTTTAAAGCGCTGCATGATCTTCAAAGAACAACCAGCAAGCCTCAAAAATTTAAAAAAACGGAGAATCGGTTTTGAGCTCAAAGAGAACAGGTGCGAAATTTTTCGCGCAGATGCTTCAAGCATACGGTGTGACACATATTTTTTTCATGGATGCGATTTTGCGTCGCATGTTGGCTGAGATTGAGGACACGTCCATTGTCCGCGTGCTCGGCCACTCGGAAAAGGGTGTGGGTTACATGGCGGATGGCTATGCTCGAATTGCTGGCAAGCCAGGCATTTGCATGGCCCAATCGGTGGGCGCAGCCAATTTGGCAGCCTCCCTGCAAGATCCCTATTTGGGACACTCCAGTGTGATTGCTTTTACGGGTCGCCATGTGGCTGCCATGCAATACAAGAATGCATACCAAGAGGTGGAGCACACACCGCTGTTCAGACCCGTGACCAAGTTCAGTGCACAAATGGAGGTCATTGAACAAATGCCCCATTTGATCAGGCAAGCTTTCAGAGAAGCGACGACCACCACGCCAAGGCCTGTTCACATTGATGTGGCTGGTTTCACGGGGGACGCCATCACGCCTCTTGACATGAGTGAGGAGATTGTTGTTGATCGTGTGCATGCTCAATTTCCCGCCTTTAGACCCAGGCCTGATTTGGCCGTGATCGAGCAATGCAAAGCGGCGATCAAAAAGTCGAGCAAGCCCGTCATCGTGGTGGACCGCGGTGCGGTCATTTCTGGCGCTCGCGAGGCCTTGAAAACGTTTGCAGCCAAAATCGATGCGCCCGTCGTGACCACTTTGGATGCCAAATCCATCATGATCGAGCGCGATCCTTATTACCGTGGAACGGTGGGTTTGTATGGGCGCAGTTGCACCAATCAAATTGTGGACGAGTCGGATTTGGTGATTTATTTGGGCAGCAATACGAGCGATCACACCACGGGCAATTGGAAACTGCCTCGCATGGGTACGCCCATTATTCAAGTGGACATGGATCCTGTAGAGCTTGGTCGAAATTACACCCAAACGATTGCGGTTCAAAGCGATATCCGGCACTTTTTAACGGACCTGAGTGCGGTCATGGAATCTCTCAAACACACCGAATGGTTGAGTCATTCGGCGTCTCTTCTTGAGCAGTGGCGTCAAGACATACAAGCCGACTTGAGCCGAGCTCAAACCCCTATCAGACCTCAGCGACTTTGTGCTGAATTGACAAGATTGCTGCCCAAAGATGCCATTTTGGTGGCCGATACAGGCTATTCAGCTTTGTGGACGGGCAACTATGTGGAGTTCACGCACGAGGACCAAACATACATCAGGGCCGCGGGTTCTTTGGGTTGGTCTTTCCCTGCGGCCATTGGTGCGAAGGCCGCTGCACCACACAGAACCGTGGTTTGTTTTACAGGAGATGGGGGCTTTGCCTACCATTTGCCTGAACTTGAGACCGCCAAGCGAATGGGTCTGAATGTGATCGTGATTGTGAACAACAACGAGTGCCTCTCACAGGGTCTCAAGAACCTCAACATCGCTTATGCAGGTCGCGAGGAAGGTAAAAAATCCGAATGCTATGTTTACGAAAAAACAGACTTTGCAAAAATTGCGCAAGCTTACAACTGTTTAGGTCTGACTGTCGAGCGGGCGGAAGATTTCGAGCAGGCCTTTGAACAAGCCCTTCAAAGCCAGTTGCCCACGGTGATTGATGTAAAAACAGAATTTGCTTACCAAGCGCAGATGGCTTGGTTACCCACTTAAGGTGCCCCATGACTCAAAGATTCAAACCCATTCCTTTGGAAGAAATGAACGAGCAGCAACAAGCTGCGGCTCAGGCGCTGATCAATGGCCCGAGAAAGGGGCTTCGCGGCCCTTTCAATGCACTGCTGAGAAACCCAACACTCACGGACCGCGTTCGTCTCTTGGGCGACAGCATTCGATTTGAAAGCACTCTGGAGCCCTTGCACCGCGAGTTTGCAATTTTGATCACCGCAAAATTTTGGTCTGCCGATTACGAGTGGTATGCCCACAGTAAATTGGCCTTGGAACTGGGATTGAATCCCGTGATCATTGAGTCCATTCGCAACGGAGAAAAGCCCGCTTTAGAAAACGCGGATTTGTCGCTGATTTATGCTTTCACGCATGAAATTTTGTTTGACAAGGATGTGAGCGACGCCACTTACGCAAAAGCGATCTCAAGATTTGGTGAGCTGACCACCTTGGACTTGTTGTCCACCATTGGTTACTTTGGTTTTGTCTCGGTCATTTTGAATGCCATTCGACAGCCCATTCCCGAAGGCGCGACGCCATTGCCAAAAGATTAAGTTAAAAAGGGGATCTCAATGAATCGAGTGATTCGGTGTGGGGTGTTGTTGGGTTTTGCGCTGCTCTTACTTAAAGTGGGTGCACAAAACCTCTCCACCAATATGCGCATCATCATTCCGTTGGCCGCAGGCGGACCCACAGATATTTATGGTCGACTGGCCGCCGAGGCCTTGCGCGCGAACCTCAAGGCCACGGTTGTCACCGAGAACCACGCCGGTGGCAATGGTGCTGTTGGCGTTAATCTTTTAAAACAAGGCCCATCCGATGGCAGCAATTTGCTCTTTGCCAGTTCCGGAATGATTACCTTTTTCCCCCTGATCGACAAGTCCATTCCCTACGATCCGGCCAAAGATCTGGTGCCCATTGTTTGCATTGCTCAAACAGAAATTGGCGTGATTGTTGCAAAAAACATTGCAGCCAATAATTTAAAGGAATTGGTGGCCTTGGCCAAGACTTCTAGCGCGCCATTGTCATTTGGTTCAGCGGGCAAGGGCAACATCCTTCACGCCTACATTGAATTGTTAAAGGATGTGGCCAATATCGATCTGTTGCATGTGCCTTACAAAGGCGCCACACCGTCCTATGCAGATGTATTGGGTGGTCAGATCTCGGGCATGTTCATCAGTGTGGGCTTGGCCAGGCCGTCCGTGCAAGCTGGAAAGGTCAAAATGATTGCTGTGGTCGGTCGACGGAGTGCGTTGCTGCCTGACGTGCCCACCATCGCGGAACAAGGGTATGCAGGGCTTGAGATCTTGCCCTGGTTTGCCATCATGGGTCCCAAGGGCATCTCACAAGCAAATGCACAAAAAATAGCAGAAGCGATCGGCAAGTCCTTTGAAACCGAAGACTTTAAAAAACGATTGGCCGAGGCCGGAGCCGTTCCTCTGGTACTCAGCGGACAAAGTTTCACGAACATGATCAATTCCGAGACGGCGATCTGGTCCAAGTTGATCAAAGAAAAGAACATCGCACTGGATTGACATTGAAATCAGATATGCAACAAAAGGATAGAACATGAATGGAATCGTTAGAAGAGTCGTGACAGGTCATGACGAACATGGCAAAGCGGTTGTGATCTCGGATGGCCCTGCGCCCTTCGTCCACACAGTTCCCTTGAGACCCAACTACTTCTCCACCGACATCTTTAGAACGAATGAATCCCCAGCGGTGGTCAGTGCGCAAACTGCCGAGACCACGAGTGGTCCAAGGCGGCAGTTGCCTGAGAAGCACGGTACAGTGCTTCGCGTCAATTGCTTTCCCCCTGACCATGAAGGTCTGGACAAGTTGGACGCCAACGCATCCCAAGAATTGTTTGCCTCGCTGGGCAACAAAGCGGGCAGTACGTTTGCTCAAAACGGTCGCCATCCCTTGATGCACCAAACCGAGACCATTGATTACGCCATTGTGCTTTCAGGGGAAGTCACCATGCTGCTTGACGACTCTGAGGTCTTGCTCAAAGCCGGTGACATCTTGGTGCAATGTGGAACCAATCATGCCTGGACCAACCGTTCAAAGGAGCCGTGTTTGGTGGCCTTTATTCTCATTGATGGACAATTTGATGAGGATCTTAAAAAGAGACTTGAGTAAAGGCCAGCTGGCCCCGTGATTTTCAATGGACCCTAGGAGTTGAGCATGAAAGCCGTTCGCATCTGTTTTTTCATCAGTCTGTTTTTGGGTTGGGTGGGTTTGAGTTTTGCACAAAACTACCCCAACAAGACCATCAAAGTGATGGTGGGTTTTGCTGCAGGCAGTGGTCCTGATATTCAGGCCCACACGGTGGCGCAGCAGCTATCCCTTCAGCTCAATCAGGCCATTTATATCGAGAACAGGATGGGGGCCAATGGCACCATTGCTGCCAAGTCAGTGGCCCAGTCGAGCCCCGATGGCTACACACTTTTGTTCTCCAGCTCCTCCATCTCCTCGACCCCCTATGTGTACAAGAATCCTGGTTTTGATGTGTTGAAAGACTTGCGTGCCGTTGCGAGTGTTGGCATTTTGGATGGTATGCTGGTCTTGGTCAACGCCAAGTCCTCCATCAATACGCTCAGCGATTTGATCGAAAAAGCTAAAAAAGAGCGCATCATGTATGGCTCACCTGGTGTTGGCAATATCATCCACTTGGCCAGTGAGTCCATCAACCTCAATGCGGGCATCAGCATGGAGCACATTCCCTACAAGGGAACCTCTGAAGTCATGACGGGCCTGTTGAGCGACAGCATCCAAGTCATGGTCGCAACGCCACCCTCTGTTTTGAACTTGGTGCTGGAAGGCAAGGTCCGGCCCATCGCCTTTACCGGCAGCAAGCGTTTTGGACCCTTGCCCGAGGTGCCGTTGCTCAAAGATGTCTACCCAGGCTTTGATCCGATAGGCTCTTGGGGGATTTTTTTCGCACCGGCTAAAACACCCAATGAGGTGATTGATAAACTCAACGCCGCGATTCGTGAAGCGGTGAAAGTGGGCAATGTGGCCAGTTTGTTGCAGCGCGATGGCTACTTTCCAGACAACCGCAACGCGCAAGAGACCAACGCTTTTTTCAAAAACGAAGTCCTGAGAATGAAGGAGCCCTTTAGGGCTGCAAAAATAGAGCCTATGTGATTCGGTTCACCCGTGCGCGCTCAAGGTTTGACCGTTGAGCGTGACGGGTTTGGCACTGATCAGGACAAAGGCGATGATGCAGTCTTCTGCGTAGCGGTTGTTCCAATTGTGCACCGTGCCCCTTTGTACCAACACGTCACCCGTCCTGAGTGTCACGACCACGCCGTCGTCAAGCTCCATATCGATTTGTCCCGACATCACGACCGCGTAGTCAATGGAGTCAGTGCGGTGGTTTCTAGGCAAGACGCCAGGTTGGTAGCGAACAATTCTAAAAATACTTCCATTGTCCAAAGTGGTTTTGTAGACGCCACTGGTTGGATCGATGTTGCCTTCATTGTCAACGGGAAAGCCCTTTGTTGACCAAGCGACTGAGGACGTCACGCCCACGCGACCCGAGCTCGCGTTGGTGATGTCTTCATCGATTTGAACGATGGCGCGACCGTTTTTGTCGTGTCCAGTGATGACTCTTCTGATGCCTATCGACATGGGGGCTCCTTTGTGTGTTCCTTGGGGCTGAAAGGTGGGCAAGTCTTTTGCGCTGGACCTCATGAGGTTGAGGGTCAGCAAGGCTTGGCGTTAATGTGTTTCAAATGAATGCAAGACCTCTTTTTCAAAAGCCAAGAGTTTTTGAACGCTGGGTCTTTGTTCCATTTGGTGCATGTGTCGCACACAGTTCTTGAAAATTGAGGTGTCGCCTTTGAACATGGAGCCCCTTTTAAAGCACCAGTAAAAATAAGCATCTGCACAAGAAAAGTCATCGAAAAACCACTCTCGGTCCTTGATCTGGTGCTCTGCAATTTCAAACAGATCTAGCAAGGCGTCAGAACCCAATGCTTTTACACGCTCAGCCGAGTCGGGAAGGTCGCAATAGCGCTCGGGACGGGCTTGTTGGGTGAGTTTGGGGTGGATGGCTGAACTGCACCAGGACATGAAAGAGAGCACTTGGGCCGCATTCATGGGGTTGGATGGCAAAAGATTGAAGGCTGGGAATTGTTGGGCAATCCAGACTTGGATGGCCAAGTTTTCACTCAAAGCTAAGCCATCCACGATCAGCGTTGGAACCTTGCCTTTGGGGTTGATTTGAAGGTACGCTTTGCTCATGTGTTCACCCTTGCCCAAATTGATCACCTGGGTCTCAAACGTTGCATTGACTTCGTTCAATAGGATGTAGGGCACCATGGAGCAAGCGATGGGGCAGTAGGCAAGTGTTAGTTTCATGCTTGAAGGATTGAGTGAACTGAGGTTAAGCATTGTATTTCATGCTTGAGCGCTCAAAGAGAGTGCTTGCCAGACCCTGCTATTCGGTGCATACCGCTCAACACTGAAATGGGTGATTTAAAAAAAATGCGCCAATCACTGGCGCTTTGCAAAGGGGCACACTGAGTTCAAGCAGGCTGGGTTGTGTTGTTTCGAAGGGTCCGCCTCAGATGCATTTCTCGTCCAATGCCCGGTGAATCCCACGTCCAGACGCAAGCCTTTGCTTTGGGGTAGGCAATGGACTCCTCGAGTTGGAGGTGCTCTAAGTTCAAGTTTGAAAAAACATCAAAAGAGTGCTGCAACTCTGCCTCGTTGAACCAAATGTTATTGTGAACAAGGCCCTTGAGCATGGGAGCCAGTTCCACCCAATTGCTCTCCAGCCAGCCGTGATCTTGGTAAAGTTGTCGGGTCATGGCAATCAACGTGTCGTCGCTGGAGGCGATCAAAGCGGGAAACACGTGGCGCTCCTCATCCAAGTGATGCTGTCTGACGGCGCAATCAAAGAAGTCACAAATGGCTTTGAGCCGCTGGGTGTCAAGCTCCTGTCTACGGCCCTGGGTCACGAGTAGAACCATGTCTTTGAGTTGAGCGAGTTGGATTTGAATCTCTTTGTGAGTCTCATCAAGAAATTCAAACATTTCAAGGGGAGGGGTCAAATTTTTCATCATTCAAGCTCCTGGTTGAGCAAACAGTTCCCGCACCACAAAAAACTTCACTCGTCTGGATCTTCGTACTCTTTGGGCAAGTGATGAGCAATGCCTTTGTGGCAGTCAATGCAAGTTTTGCCTTCGTCGCGTGCTTTCATGTGTTTCTTGTAGGGGGTTTGCTTTTGCAACTCTGGCGACATGGCTTCAAAGCTGTGACAGTTCCTGCACTCGCGAGAATCGGTGGCTTTCATGCGGTCCCACTCGTGGGTTGCGAGTTCGATTCGTTTGGCCTCAAATTTCTCGCGTGTATCGATGCTGCCCATGAGCTTGCCCAACACCTCGAAACTGGCTTTGGACTTTCTGATCATCTTGTGTGTCCAGTCCTTTGGGACATGGCAATCTGAACAAACGGCACGCACACCCGTGCGGTTGCTGTAGTGGATGGTCTCTTTGTATTCTGCGTAGACGTTGTCTCTCATCTCGTGGCAGGAGAGGCAAAACTCAAGACTGTTGGTCATCTCAAGCCCTGTGTTGAATCCCCCCCAAAAGATGATGCCTGCAAAAAATGCAACACTTGATATCGCCAAGATCGAATACTTGGCGCTTGGCTTTCTGATAAAAGCGATGAATCTAGAAATGCGGCCAGTGGGTTCAGACATGTTTTTGCCTTCGTGATCAATTGAAACTGTGAATCAAACTCACAGCAATCAAATTGATGCTGTAATTGCCGGGTTGCTGATTGGTGGGCATCAAAGTGGTGGGCGTCATGCCCGTTTGATAGCCGTTGTAGTAGTAGTCCGTGTTGTTCAATTTGCTGTACATGTACCGAACAGAGACTTTGGTCTCTTTGTCGACGGCGTACACCCCAGAGAGCTTGAGTTGTGCGATGACCGTTTTGATGTCAGGCAGTGCACCACAAGACAGTACGCTGGCCAGTGAGCACGACGTGCTGGTGTTGGATGCTTGGGCTGCGGCATTTGCATAAACCACGTAATCGCTGCCAACCACGGTGTTGTAGGTACTGGTGGAAACCGTGTACGAGTAGTCGCCAGAAAGCTCCAATTTGCCCGCCATCAAGTTGCCTTGCTTAAATCCAATGCCCAATGAGTCGTCGGCATCGGTGAGCGAGTTGCTCCACGAGCCTTTACCGCCCAAGTACGCTGTCGGATTGGTGCTGCTCACAGCTCTATAAGAATAGAAGTAGTCGGTCATGTCACGGCTGCGTTTTTGGTGACTCAAATAGATGTTGACCTGACCCGATTCGCTGTAGTTGTAGGCGGAGTCAAAGTTGATGCTGAGTGAGTTGCCCCCAAGAACGCCATAGGTGGAGTCGTTGTAGGCATCTTTGGAGATTTTCCCGTTGATGCCGAAGGTCAAGTTTTGATTGGCCTCCCAGTTGGTACCGGCTTTGACGAACTGCTGTTTTCTGGACGCCTCAAAGAAAGGATAAAACCCGGGGAAGTCTCCGCCGTTCAAGCCCTTGGTGTACAAGGCGGCCGTGTTGTTGAAGGTGTTGGTGTAGTTGTAACTGCCCAACTGACCAATGAACGCAGCGATGGCATTGGGATCAAAGGTGGCTTGCTTGGCAGCGTAGCCAGCACCCACTTTGTAGCTCAACCCCCCACCATCGCTGAAACGATAAGTGGCGTCAATCTTATCCTCTTTGCTTTGCTTGGCCGTCACGCAGTTTGAGCCTGCGGGGTACCCTACGCCAGTTGCGTAGTTGTTGCACCAGCGATCGATGTTTTCGTGGTTGAAGGCCAGCCTTACATACTCACCCTTGTTCACCCGGTAGTCTGAGGCCAGATCGAAGGCGCCTTTTTTGTTGCTGATGGGTGTGTTGGGGTAATAGGCATCGTTGCCACCATCGATGGAGTGAAAGTTGTACATGCTGGATGGCGTTTTATTGTTGCGCTCATCAAACTTGACGCCACCCGTGAGGTTCAAATCGTTGGAATACTGATTGCTTAATTTAAGATCAGCATGGTAAGTCTCTACAACGCCGCCCAAGGATTGCCTGGGAAGGGCCGCTAGGTTGGGGTTGACCATGGAGAAGGAGTCCACGACAAAGGGGTCGTTTTGGGTGTTGTAGCCGTAAGAAAGAGAACTGGACAACTTGGTCTTTGGTGCCACCTTCATGCCACCTGAGAGCAGCAATTGGTTGAAGTTGTTGCTGGGCATGGTGCTCATGTTCTGGGTGTCGTTTGCACCGTTAAAGGTGCTAAAGGTCACGCGATCAAAGTTGTCTCTAAAAAATGATCCAAAGTAGCCAAAGGTCAAGAACTTGTCATCCAGCTTGTAATTCAAGCCCAGATTCAAGGTGTCCGTTCTAGAGCTTGTGGGGTTGGGCAGGATAGAGACGCCTTGCCCCTTTTCGCTGCCATTTTTGGCCGATCCAAAGCCCATCAGCTTGGCACCTGACTGCTCCAAGTGGTTGTAGTCAAAATTCATGTCCCAAAAATGATCAATCACTTTGGTGCCATAAATGTTCGAGTTTTTTCGAATGCTTTCAATGCCCATGGTGGTCAATGGGGGCAGTGAACTCAATACCGTTGTATCGGCTGTGTTTTTATTCAAATAAAACTGATTTCCGCCCATGGCGCCAGAATAGGGCGTTTGATAGGTGTCAGACAAACTGTGGTGCAACTCATCGTATTTGCTGCCGAAGGTCCAATCCCCCTGATCACCCACAGACAAATTCAATGAGCGATTGGATAACCCCAAATTTTCGCCATTGATCGTCCAGCGGCGAATGCCACCGTTTTCATTGTTCTTGTAACCATCCCCACCTTTGATGAGAACGTTGCCGATAAAGTGCGGTCCTGATTTGCTCAACCCATTGTATTCACCAAATTTTGAGGAATCTTGAGAGGTGTTGAGCACACCGATCTCGATGGTATTGGTGGGCTGCTTTAAAGCGGTCTCCTCGTCATCGGCCAAGACAGCGGTTTGAAAGGCGGCCAATGCCAGAACGATCGCACTTTTTTTGAAGAGTTGGTTTGAATTTAGATTTCTCATGATATTTCACCTGTTCCTTTACCGTTGCAAATAGCCGCCAGCAGGACTGTTGGAGCCATGGACCATGGAGTGACAGTTCATGCAAGCTCGGCCAACCACATTTTTGTTGGGTGCCACTGTCAAACCAGCTTGCTTGCCTGCAGCAGAGGGACCCACTGGGCTTTGGCTGGCGTGAGGGCCGTCGTGACACTCTTGGCACATGAAGGGTGGACGTGATTTGAGCAAAGGCGAGATGTTGGAGCCGTGCGGGTTGTGGCAATTGGCACAGTCTTCCACCACGGGTTGGTGTTCAAAGAGGAAGGGACCGCGTTTTTCAGCGTGGCATTGGAAACAGGTTTCGTTGACCGTGTTTTTCTTCATCAATTTAGGACCAGAAGAGCCGTGTGGGTTGTGGCAGTCCGAGCAGGAGACTTTGCCTTCTAGAATGGGGTGATGGGAGATTTTTTTGGTGTCGACGCGCTGCTCTTTGTGGCAATTAAAGCAAACCTCAGGCTGTGTGACTTTGCTGAGCACTTTGTCTTGTGGTTTGTGCACGGTGTGGCAACTGTTGCAAGCAACTCCATTGTTTTGGTGAGCTGCGCCATCCCAGTTGTTGCGTTTTGTACCCGTGTGGCAATTCAAACATTGAGAGGACCTTTCTTTGTCGTCTGAGACAGGGAAGGCGCCTTTCTTGAACACAAAGTCTGGTGCCACTCGCACTTTTGTGACGGGGTCTCCTTTGACGTGTTTTTCACTGCTGCCATGGCAGGACTGGCACGTGGGGGTTCGGCTGTCACCCCTTAAACCGTGTTTGGTTTGGTAGAGGGACAACACAGGTGCCGTTTCGCTTTCATCGTGACACTTGGTGCAAACAGCATCCTTTTTTAAAGCTTCCTTCGCTATGATTTCTCTTGAAATCGTTTCACCTAAATTTGGCAATTGCGGGGATTGCGCATACCCCATGTTGAATCCACTTGCACTGAGCATGAATAACACGATGAGGAGAAATTTAGTTGGCTTCATAGCGATCTCACTTTTTTTTGATATTTATAAAGACAAAATCCATTGGACCAAATTTTTGATTTGTTCCATGTCCTTTGGAGGGGATGTTTTCACAATTTTGTGCTCTTCTTCATGACC
>CAIOTD010000013.1 GCA_903861115.1 uncultured Burkholderiales bacterium | reverse complement strand
CCCAAATGGGAGAGGTAATTCTGGGTGTAAAAAAGATCTGGGTTCCAGTCACTTTTGAAATGCGGGCTAAAGCGTTGACCATGTTTGTCCACTTTGTCTTCGTCGCTGTAAATGATTTGAACCTCAGGATGACGATGGATGTGTCTTGCGACAAAGAAAAGAGCGTCCTCGGTCAATAAATCATCATGGTCAAAAAGGGCCGCCCATTCACCAGTTGCCAACTCCAAGGCAGAGTTAGAGGCGAGTGAAATATGACCGTTGCTTCTTCTGAAATGAAGTTTGATGCGAGGCTCCGAAGCCGCTTTGAGGGTCAAAAAATCACGCACCTTGGGATCGGTTGAGCAATCATCAGCAATGCACAAATCCCAAAAGGGATATATTTGGCGTTCTACGGATTCGATCGCTTGGCGTAAAAACTCCAAAGGTGAGTTGTAGGTGGGCATGACCACACTGATCAAAGGTGTATTCGTCCATGTGCTGATTTGTTGTTTGTAATTCAGGCGTTGCTCGTCACTGAGGGTGTCGTACTTGTGAATCCAAAAGGCGTAGTCATTGCGATCATGCCCTTCTGAGTTCGGTGTGTTTCGCATTGAGCTGGGAGAAAGTGCGAGAATGATTTTGAAAAGTAGGCCTTGCACGCCTTCATTTTTAAGCACCTTTATCGCCTTTTTTCCCAGTGACATATAGCCTCCTTTAGAAACGAGAAGTCGGTTGAACAATTGGAATACACGAGAAAGTTGATTGAACTTGCGGGCTATGCGACCCAGTTCTCGCAAAGGGCGAGTCAATTTCCAACTGTGGCTTTGAAAAACCACATTCAAGAGTGTTTGAGCACGAGTGAGTTCTACATTATTTTGATTCAAATCATGTTGCAATTGACTGCGCTGATTGACTACATCTAAATAGATCCAAGGTAACTGCATGAGTTGTACCATTTGAGAGTCGGACAAATGGGGTATCCATTTGCGGTAGATGCGCAAGGCAAACGGATTGTCAAAACGCTTTAGGGCGTGTACGCCTGAGCTTTCATGTATTTGATAAAAGGCTGTAACTTTGGGAACACAAATATATTCAGCATATTGCGAAACTTGAAGCCAAAAATCCCAGTCTTCATAAACCTCAAATGATTCATCGAACCGAATTGCTTTGTCATTTACCAAACACCTAGGGAAAAGAACAGAATGAATGGCAATGGAGTTTCCAGCTAACAGCCGAATGGGGTCCATCCTAGTATCTTGTAAAGAGTCTGTGGGGTGCTCCAAAGCAATCTTCTCTCCTCCTGTCTCGTACCCCGAAAAGGGAAAGCGTTGTGGCTTGATGGAAATGTGTTCAGTCAAGGAGTGGTAAACCAAGAATTTAGCTCTGAATTGATGGGGACTTATGCCATCAGTTTCGGAAAAGAGCTGGCCCGATTGCTGTGCTTGAATCAATCCTTCGATGTGAGAGGGGTGCCACCAATCGTCGTCGTCTAAAAAGATACAGTAATCGCCGCTTGCTTGGTCAATAGCCAAGTTGGCTGCTTGAGCCCTTGGAGCAACATGCTCGGTGAGCTTTGTTTTTAAAATATATGATCTGGCGGCGCACTTATCAACAGAGTCCTCAATAAAATGTTTGTGTCCGTTTTTGGGGCCAACCAATACGATTTCTAAATGAGGGTAAGTTTGGGATATGACGCTTTCTAAGCTCAGGCTAAAGGAGTCACGCCAAACGGTTCTAATTAAAACAGAGACCAGTGGGTATTTTGTCATAACAAGCTTGTCGGTTTAAAAATTAAGTTTCTGGGGTTTCAATTTGCAAGTGCAAAGAGTCAGACCTGGTGGAGTTTAAAATTAAACACATCGAGAGTGAGTATTTCTGCGGGGTATTTCTAGCCCATACTTTTTCAAGGTCTGCTATTGAGTTGCCACGCAATAGCCTCTAATTGCTCTTGTTTAAATTCACTAAAGCCCATTCCTCTAGAAATGTATTGTCGCAGTAAACCGT
>CAIOTD010000012.1 GCA_903861115.1 uncultured Burkholderiales bacterium | reverse complement strand
GTCATGTGGGCTGCCTGAGAGGCTCAAGACATAGTTGGCCACATTTTCAATGTCGTTTGGTGAGCCGATGGCTTGCGCCATGGGTGGCATTTGTCCCATGCGCCCTAAAGTGATGGTCTCTTGAATCTTCTCAGGTGTGCCGCCGTGCAACCAATCGTCATCTGTGAGATTAGGAAATCCTTTGGAGCCTTTGGCATCTGATGCATGACATTGTGAGCAGTTGTTGAGATACAAATTGTTTCCAATGGCAAGTGCTTGAGGGTCTTTGGCAATGTCGGGAATGCTTTGTGCGTCGAATTTGGCATACAAAGGAGCGATGCTGTCTCGGTTGGCCTGCACGTCTTGGGCATGCTCTTGTGTGGAGCTCCAGTTCAAATTGCCTTCAAAGCTTCCAAGGCCTGGAAAGAGGAACAAATATACACCAGCAAAGACCGTTGTGATGATAAAAAGACCCACCCACCACAAAGGCAGGGGATTGTTTTGTTCACGCAAATCTTCGTCCCAAACATGGCCGTTTTCACCCGGATCGATTGGTTGACCGTTGCTTTTGGACATCTTCCACAGCAACCACATGCAAGCAATGAGGCCCAAGATGACAATGCTGCCAATGTAGTAGGACCAGTAGGGGGAGGTAAAGTCGCTCATGGTGCTCAGTCCTCCAAGAAGGGATAGTTGGCCGACTCGTTAAAGGAGTTTTTGAGTTTGGGTTGATAGACCCAAATCAAGATGCCAATGAAAGAGATGAAACTCAAAACTGTTGTGCAAACGCGGATAAAGTTGATGTCCATGTGGGTTCCTTATTTGTACGCTCTGCCCAAAGATTGCAAATAAGCAATCAAGGCGGCTTGTTCCGTCACGTTGCTCAACTCCTGAGCGGCGTTGTCAATGTCTTGCTGTGAGTAGGGCACGCCCACGGTCCTCAAAGCGTTCATGCTCTTGGCGCCTTGAGCCGGGTCAATGAGGTTGGTCTCCAACCAGGGATATGCCGGCATATTGGACTCGGGAACCAAGTCTCGTGGGTTGTGCAAATGCGCCTTGTGCCAATCATCGCTGTATTTGCCGCCTACACGGTGCAAGTCAGGTCCAGTCCTTTTGCTGCCCCATTGGAAGGGATGATCATAGACAAATTCTCCGGCCATTGACTGGTGTCCATAGCGAAGTGTTTCAGCCATCAGGGGACGAATCATCTGAGAGTGACAGTTGTAGCAACCTTCACGAATGTAAATGTCCCTGCCCATCAATTGAACGGCCGAGTAAGGCGTGACACCCTCGCTTGGCTGTGTGGTCGACTTTTGAAAAAATAGGGGCACGATCTCTACCAGACCTCCAACGGAGATCACCAAGAGGATGAGCACGATCATTAAAAATTGATTGGTCTCAATTTTTTCATGCGTAAATTTATTGGAATTTTGATCATTCATGACAAGTGTCTTTCTTTATCTCGATGCGCCAGTGTTTGGGATCTGAACAAGTGCGGGTTGACCCTTCAAAGCGGTGAGGGCCACATTCCATGCCATGACCAGCATGCCGCCCAAGTACAGGGCGCCTCCTGCAACACGAATCACGTAGTAAGGATAGGTGGCTTTGACGCCTTCTACAAAGGTATAGGTCAACGTGCCATCGTCGTTGATCGCTCTCCACATCAAGCCCTGCATGACACCAGCAATCCACATCGCAGCGATGTAGAGCACGATGCCAATGGTCGCCATCCAGAAATGCAACTCAATGGCGGGCTGACTGTGCATTTTCTTTTGTCCAAAAAGTCTAGGGATCAGAAAGTACATGGTGCCCATGGAGATCAATCCGACCCAGCCCAAAGCACCTGAGTGAACGTGTCCAACGGTCCAGTCGGTGTAATGCGACAGGGCATTGACCGTTTTGATGGACATCATGGGGCCTTCAAAAGTGCTCATGCCGTAAAAGGACAAAGACACGATCAAAAACCGAAGAACGGGGTCATCTCTTAGCTTGTGCCATGCGCCGGACAGAGTCATGATGCCGTTGATCATGCCGCCCCAGCTTGGCGCCAACAAGACCAGTGAGAAGATCATGCCAAGAGACTGGGTCCAGTCGGGCAGAGCGGTGTAATGCAGGTGATGTGGGCCGGCCCACATGTAAGTGAAGATCAAGGCCCAAAAGTGAACAATGGACAGGCGGTAAGAATAAACGGGCCGCTCAGCTTGTTTGGGGATGAAGTAATACATCATCCCTAAAAAACCTGCGGTCAAGAAAAAGCCAACCGCGTTGTGACCGTACCACCATTGAACCATGGCATCTTGCACACCTGCATAAGCAGAATAAGACTTCATCCAGCCGGCTGGAATTTCAGCGCTGTTGACCAAGTGAAGAACTGCAACGGTCAGGATAAAGGCCCCAAAGAACCAATTCGCCACATAAATGTGCTTGACGCGTCGCTTGATGATGGTGCCAAAAAATACAATTGCAAAACTCACCCAGACAACCGTGATCAATAAATCGATGGGCCACTCCAGTTCTGCGTATTCTTTGCCAGTTGTGAATCCCAAAGGCAAGCTAATGGCAGCGGACAAAATCACCAACTGCCACCCCCAGAAAGTAAATGCCGCTAGTTTTGGGGCAAACAAAGGGGTTTGACCTGTTCTTTGAGAGACGTAGTAACAAGAGGCAAACAAGGCGCTCCCACCAAAGGCGAAGATCACTGCATTGGTGTGCAGGGGCCTGAGTCTGCCGTAGCTCAGAAAAGAAATACCGAAATTGAGTTCAGGCCATGCCAATTGTGCTGCAATGATCAGCCCCACCAACATGCCGACCACTCCCCAGACGATGGTCATGATGGAGAATTGCCTGACAACCTTGTCATGGTAATAAAGAATTTGAGAATTGTTCATGGGTAAAAGGTATTTTTGAGACTGAAGGGTATTATGTTGGGATTCAAGTCAAGAGAGTTTGATGCAGATCAATCGTTTTTCAAAATTCTCTCGGATTCTTGCTCTAAATCATCAAATTGGTCAGAATAGATGGCCCACCAAAGAGCGAGCAAAATAAAGAGAACCAAGACCACGGATAAAGGAATCAACAAGTAAAGGATGTCCATTTTTAGGTTCAAGGTAAGTGGTGAAAACCCGTGTTACGAATGGAGGGGTCTCAATTGGAGTCGATAAGCGTTGAGGACGACGCCCAAGGAGCTCAGCGCCATCCCAAGGCCCGCTAACCAAGAGGGCAAGTATCCCATGAGGGCCATGGGGATGCAAATGAGGTTGTAGGCAAAAGCCCAGGCCAAATTTTGATGTACCACCCGAAGACTTTGTTTTGCCTGAGCCAGGCATGCCGTGACCCATAAAAGCGACGGGTTGAGCACGACACAACTGGCCACTTCTTGGGCCAAGTGGGTTGCTGAGTCAAAAACCATGGACACGTCAGCGCCTGCCAAGACGGGTAAATCGTTGTAGCCGTCCCCCACCATCATCACTCGGTGGCCTTGGATTTGGAGAGTTTTGATGCGTTCGAGCTTGTCCATGGGAGACAAATTCGCGTGCGCTTGATGAGATTTAAGTCCAAGCTCAAGCGCAATTTTGTGCACCCGAGCCGATTGATCCCCAGAAAATATTTGAACCTCAAGGCCTTGGTGTTCAAGCGCAGCGATGACTGCGCTTGCTTCGGGTTTGAGTTCTTCGTCAAATAAAAACCCACCCAGCCAATGCGTTTGACTCGAGAGGTGAACCTGTGCGCTTTCAATCATTTCGCTTGGATTCAAGGGCTTTTGGTGAGCCAGCAAAGAGCTGTAAGAGCCCAACAAAAGTGGAAATGTTTGGCCTTTAAATTTGACCTGGGCTTGGATACCAATGCCAGGTAACTCATGAAAATGCAGCACTTCGATTTGTTTCGCCAAGTCCCTCACTTCTTGGGCGTGAGTCGCAGACAAAGACAGCAAAGCGTCTTCAAGACCCAGCGAGCGACTCAAAGGGTGTGGCGAGAGTTTTGCCAAAGCACGAGCAAACGCAAAGAGCTCTGTGCTTGTCAGTTCGTTTGAGGTAAAGGTTTGTCGCAGATGCAAGATATTTTTTGTGAGCGTTCCTGTTTTGTCAAACACCACAAGAT
>CAIOTD010000011.1 GCA_903861115.1 uncultured Burkholderiales bacterium | reverse complement strand
GCATTTTGAACGGCCATTTCTAGCCATATCTTGCGCTGACTTTGGGGCTGAGAGATGAACTGAATTTTCACCCCAGTTTGAACACTCAGGGCCTTGACCAAATCGCTTGAAACCTTGTGACTTGCAATGAGCGTTGGAGGCGCTTTGATGTCCAAGTAATGTTGCGTTAAAAAGGCCTCCAAAACTTCTGTGGCCTCTGCTTGATCGACATGCATCGGGAAATAGGGCCGGTCCCCCAAATGTCGCCCCCCTCTGACCATGGCCAAATTCACACAGGCTTTACCGCCCTGAAGCTGAACGGCCAAAATATCAACGTCTTGGTCACCCGCGGTCTCCACGGCTTGCTGGTGCAAGACCTTGGACAAAGCGCTGATTTGGTTGCGAATCTCTGCGGCCATTTCAAACTCAAGCTTTTGCGCATGATCGCGCATTTTGGCCTCAAGCTCTTTGATGACTTGTTGTGTCTCGCCACGCAAAAGTGCGGCGGCATTTTTTACATCCTCGTTGTACTGCTCAACACTCACCAAACCCACACAAGGGGCCGAGCAGCGCTTGATTTGATAGAGCAAACAGGGTCTGTTGCGATGATTAAAGACGCTGTCTTCACAAGTGCGCAAGCGAAAAACCTTTTGCATGAGCCAAATGGCTTCTCTGACAGCCCACACGCTGGGATAGGGGCCAAAATACTCGTGCTTGGCGTCTACGGCACCGCGGTAATAAATGACTCTTGAGATTTCTTGAGCGTTGGGGTGGGTCGAGGTTTTTGCACTCTCGCCTGTCGACGTCAAGGCCGTCGCACTTTTATTGGAAACAGCTTGCGGCTTGGTGATCTTAAGATAAGGGTAACTTTTGTCGTCTCTGAATAAAATATTGTATTTGGGCTTTAAGGTTTTGATCAAATTGTTTTCAAGGATCAAAGCCTCCGCCTCAGAGCGCACCACAGTGGTCTCCATGCGGTGAATTTTCTTCACCATGTGACCAATTCGTGTGCCACCATGATTTTTTTGAAAGTAACTAGAAACCCTTTTTTTTAAACTATTGGCTTTGCCAACATAAAGCACCTGATCTTGTTCATCAAAATAGCGATAAACACCTGGCAAAGCAGGCAAGGCATTGACATCGGAGAGCAGTTGCTCAGAAAAAATATGCACTTTGTGCTCGCTCGTCTGTGCAGGGTCCACCTCTGACGGCTTGCTTTTGGTTTTTAATGTTTTTTCAGTCATACTCTAATGAACGCGCTTGCAAGTGAGCCCTTGCTTCAAGGGTTGTATACTTTTTGAACAGATCCTACACGAAACAAAGACGGTTGAACTTTCGATTCGTTTTTTTCATGTATTTTTACCCCAACTCTTTCAGCATGCAGTCAAACTCTTTCTTATGGGATATTTTTTGTCAAGTCGTTGACAACCATGGTGACCTGGGGGTGTGTTGGAGATTGAGCCAACACTTGATCTCCTTGGGGCAAAGCGTGCGCCTGTATATCGATGAGCCTTCGGCATTGAGTTGGATGGCACCCGATCCAAAAGCGAACCCCTCCTTGCAGATCCTGCCTTGGCCGACGGGCAAGACGGGGGCCGAGCTTGATTGCGCCCATTGGACAAGCCCAGACGCTGTGGTTGAAGCCTTCGGTTGCGAGATCCCGCCCCTTTATATAAAAACGCTTTGTGCCCAAAGCTCAACCCGTGTCCCTGCTTGGACGTGGATCAATTTGGAATACTTGAGTGCTGAGGACTACCCCGAAAGAATGCACCAACTTGCCTCACCCGTGATGAGTGGCCCAGCGAAAGGCATGAACAAATGGTTTTTTTATCCAGGTTTCACCGCCCAAACAGGCGGACTTCTGGAAAAGCACCCCCCTGGTGAACTGAAAACCAAAACGCTCCAACGAGCAGCCGATCAAACCTCTTCTCTCATGTGGCACGGCAATGCCAGCTTGAAGGTGTTCTTGTTCAGCTATGAGCCCAAAGCGCTCAAAGATGTATTGATTGCACTGAGCAAGGCCCAGACCTTGACCCATCTGAAGGTGAGCCAAGGACGCGCCTCGAGCCACACCCACGAAGTGCTCCAGACCCCTCCACTGCTGGCATTGAGCACCCCCATCTCACCCAACACCTACCAGCTGAACCGCCTCTTCATTGAGTTCATCGACTATGTGGACCAAGAAGCCTTTGACACGTTGCTTGAAAGCAGTGACCTCAATTTTGTTCGTGGCGAAGACTCCTGGGTCAGAGCGATTTGGGCTCAAAAAGCATTTGTGTGGCAAATTTACCCCCAAGACGATGGTATCCATTTTCAAAAAATGAACGCCTTTTTAAATCGTTTTGAGGCACCCGATACGCTCAAGCAAGCTTTTTGGGCTTGGAATGGATTTCAAGACACGCCCATGCCCTCGATCACAACCGAATGCATCCAACAATGGTCCGAATGGACGCAGGGTGTGGCAGAGAAATTGAGGGTCAGGCCCGATCTTGCAAGTCAATTGCTGGCGTTTTTAGGTCTGAAACAGCAAGAAATACCGCCCCTTGGCCCCCAAAACGAATCCTATTGATCTATTTTTGCAAGCTTGCGTTCTCCTTGGATGATTGAAGCATGTTAAAATGGTGCACTTTTCGGCGGGGCCAAGAAGAAACATAACCGCGTTGTGTTCCAGGCCCTGAACACTCTTTTTATATCCGACCCAACGTCCTTTTATTTATGAAAATCGCTCAAGAAATCCGCCCCGGTAACGTCATCATGCATGGCAAAGATCCCATGATTGTTTTACGTGCCGAATACGCACGTGGTGGTAGAAACTCAGCGACTGTTCGCATGAAGCTCAAAAGTCTGTTGAGCAACTTTGGCACCGAAGTCGTGTTCAAAGCCGATGACAAAATGGACCAAGTCATTTTGGACAAAAAAGATTGCACCTACTCTTACTTTGCTGACCCCATGTACGTCTGGATGGACACCGAATTCAACCAGTACGAAGTTGAAAACGAGAACATGGGCGACGCCCTGAACTACTTGGAAGACGGCATGACCGCTGAGGTCGTGTTTTATGACGGCAAGGCCATCTCTGTCGAGTTGCCTACATCCGTTGAAAGAGAAGTCACTTGGACCGAGCCAGCTGTGAAAGGCGACACATCCGGTAAAGTGCTCAAGCCCGCCAAGATTTCAACTGGTTTTGAAGTGCCCGTGCCCATTTTTGTGGCCCAAGGTGACCGCATCGAAATTGACACACGCACGGCTGAATACCGCCGTCGCGTATAAACCAGCGGCACACACCGCAAGCCCCCAAGACGTCCTTGGGGGTGACTTTGATCAGAGCCCCGCTCTGACTCACCTTTGGATTTGGATCAAGCCATGGAAGCCAAACAATCCCTCGTTGATGCCCACAGCAATCAAATGCTCAAGGACTGGGAGGCTTTTGTTCAAGTTCGCAACCTTGATGACTTGCCACAAGACTCCAATCGACTGGCCTTTGCTGACCCTCAGTTTTTAACACGGCGCGAAACTCGCGGCATTCGTTTTCAACTCGAGTTGCTCAAACCCGATTTGATTCAACAAGAGATGGGGATCAATCACACCGCTGTGATTTTTGGAAGTGCTCGTTTTTGCGACAAAGAAACGGCCCTGATTCAGTTGCAAAAAGCCAAAGAACTGGGCAGCGCCAAGGACATTCAAAAAGCCCAAGCCATTGTCAAAAATTCAGTTTATTACGATCAAGCCAGAGCGCTGGGGCAGTTGATCACACAGGAATGCAAAAGCTTGCCTGAGAAAGACAAGCTCTTTGTCTGCACAGGCGGCGGGCCAGGCATCATGGAGGCGGCCAACCGTGGCGCCCACGATGCGGGGGGACTCAGTGTTGGCTTGAACATCGCCTTGCCTTTCGAGCAAGAGCCCAATCCCTACATCACCAAAGAATTGAGTTTTAGGTTTCATTATTTTGCGCTTCGCAAAATGCATTTCATGATGCGGGCCAAAGCTTTGGTGGCTTTTCCTGGTGGATTTGGCACCTTGGACGAACTCTTTGAAACCCTCACGCTGATTCAATGCAAAAAGTCCAGCCCAGTGCCCATCATCTTATTTGGTAAGAGCTACTGGAACAAAGTCTTTCACCCCGAAGTTCTGGTGGAAGAAGGTGCCGTATCGGAAGAAGATTTGCGTTACTTCAACTACGTGGATGATGTACAAAGCGCATGGCAAATCATCAAGGATTTTTATCTGAGCGAAGCCCCCAAGCCAGTCTAGAGCCACTCGTCACCGCTGCACTCACACACCAAAACAAACCTTTGACACCGATCAAAGTACCCGCCATGCCAAAAAACATGGGCATGAAGACACTGGAGGCATTGACCATCATCAACCTCACTCCCAATGCCTCACCCTGACGGTGCTCGGGTGTGATTTGATGCATCGTGCTCATCAACATGGGTTGAACGGCGCCAAGAAAGAGGCCCAAAACTCCTGAACAAATGGCCATCATCCAAGCGGCGTCTAAAAAGGGATAAACCCCCATCATCACCCCTGTCATGAACATGGAGACGGTCATGATTTGCCACTCGGTGAGACGCTCCGCAATCGCTGGCAAGACAAAACGAATGAGCGCTGCGCACAAGGCGAACACCCCCATGATCGTTCCAATGGCCGAGGCACTGATGCCTCGCTCGTGTCCAAGCAAAGGCACGACAAACGTGTGCACATCCCAACACGACGACATGAACCAATTGACATAGAGCAATCTCCTGAGCATCGGCATGCCCAGCAAGTCCCAAACCGATTCACTTTTGTCTCTAGGCAGGGCCTCCTGGGGCTCTTTGGAGACCTCATGGCGCACACCCAACCAAGCCATCAAGGGCAAAATGGCCAAGAAAATAAATGCGGCCTGGTATCCCACATAATCGATCAAGATGCCCGCACAAAAGGGCCCAATAAAATTAGAGATCGCCGGCCCAATGGCCAACCAACTGAAGGCCAACTTCAATTGCGCATGGTCTTTGGAGATGCGGCCAACGTGGCGCTGCAATGAGATCATGGTCGCACCCGTGGCACCCCCGGCGAAAAGACTGGCCACGCAAAGCGCTGGGAAGCTTTGAAAGACCGCCGCAGTCCCGGCCCCCACACTGGCCACACACATGCCAATGAGCATGGGCAACTTCAATCCGTGTCGATCGGCAAAACGCCCAGCAGGAAGGGCCAAAAAAATTTGTGTCACAGAAAACAAGGCGAGCATGATGCCCACTTCGAGCGCCGAGGACCCGTCTCTGAGGGCCATCAAGGGAGCGGCCAAGCGCACGCCCGTCATGCAGGCATGGACACAAATTTGAGCACCAATGAGTCGAATCAGCTGTGCTTTCATGCCTCATCCTCTTGTGTCGGCAACAGCAAAGTGGCCTCGCTCTCAGGGATGGACTCCACCCCTTTCAAGACACGCCTCATCTGACGACCACGCGTATCGGCTTTGTCCAACGTGTCAGCCGCCTTTTGAACTTGCTCGCGCACTTTGGCGACCCACTCTCCATAGCGCTCAAATTCGGTTTTAACAGCGCCAAGAACCCGCCAAACCTGTGAGGCTTGTTCCTCAAGTGCCAAGGTTCTGAACCCCATTTGCAAACTGTTCAACATGGCAAGCAGCGTTGTGGGTCCAGCCAGCGTCACTCGGTACTCTCGCTGCAAGGTGTCCATCAAACCAGGACGGCGAAGGACCTCAGCATACAAACCCTCAACAGGCAGGAAAAGAATCGCAAAATCGGTTGTGAATGGAGGGGCAAGATAATTCTCTGCAATGCTTTTTGCTTCAGCTTTGATGCGAGTCTCTAAAGCTTTGCTGGCAAGCTCTGCACCCTGAGCATCGGCTTGATCTCTGGCATCCAGAAGTCTTTCGTAATCGTCGCGAGGAAACTTTGCATCAATGGGCAACCAAACGGTTTCAGAGGCCTCGCCACGGCCTGGAAATTTGATGGCAAAGTCAACGCGCTGATTGCTTCTGGGGCGTGTTTCCACTTGCTTGGCGTATTGCTCCTGGGTGAGCACTTGCTCGAGCAAGGACTCCAGTTGCGCCTCACCAAAAATACCTCTGGATTTGACATTGGTCAAAATCCTTTGCAAGTCCCCAACACCTTGAGCGAGGGTTTGCATTTGACCCAAACCTTGATGAACTTGATCAAGCCGGTCTGCAACTTGTTTAAAGCTCTCAGACAAGCGCAACTCAAGCGTAGACTGCAGCTTCTCATCGACCGTTTTTCTCATCTCATCGAGCTTGGCTGCATTGTTGATTTGCAACTGTTGGAGTTGATGATCCAGTGTTGATCGCACCTCCAGCATGCGCTGAGAGTTGCTCTCACTCAAAGAAAGAATCTGGGTGTGCAATGAATCGCTCAAGCCTTTTTGCAAAACACTCAATTGCTCGGTTTGGCTGCCTTGGAAGAGACTGAAGTTTTGCGTTAACTCTTGGCGAGAAAGTCTAGAAGACTCGGTGACTTCAAAGCGCACATCGCGTTCAAGCTTTTCAATTTTTTCCTCAAGCGCCTTGAGCTGACCCACCAACTCTTGATCTTTGAGCGCTTTTGAGGGTCTCCATATCAAAAAAAGCAGCATCAAGACCGATGCCAGGGGAAAAACGTAGGCAAAGAGGTCAGACATGTTTAGGGGCTTTCACGGACGCCAGCACCTGTGGATTCAAAGGTGTGAGGGCCCGGTGATGCGCAAAAAACTCAATCAAATTGTCTGCCGCGAGATTGGACATTTTTAAGCGCGTTGCAATGGTTGAACTTGCAATGTGCGGGGTCAAAACCACTCTTTTTTGTGTCAAAAGTCGGGGATTGATGGTCGGTTCACCCTCAAAGACATCCAATGCAAAGCCACCCAAATGCCCACTCTCCAGGGCATTCACCAAAGCGTTCTCATCGATCAAACCGCCGCGCGCAATGTTGATCAAATGGGCCCCAGGCTTCATCATTGCAAGCTCACGCGCACCGATCATGTGGTGCGCTTCAGGGCTGTAGGGCAACACCAGCATGACGTGGTCGGCGTGCGCCAAAAGGTAGGCCAATTCAACCCATGTCGCACCGCATTCGCTCTCAACAGAAGGGGCCAGTTGACTGCGGTTGTGATAAAGCACGTTCATATCAAAACCTTTGGAGGCTCGCTTGGCGACCGCTTGCCCAATTCTGCCCATGCCAATGATGCCCAACGTGGCGCCATGCACATCCTGACCCGCCAACAAATCAAAACGCCACTGCTTCCACTGCTGATCTCGCAAATAGTGCTCACTCTCGACCAAGCGACGCGAGCAGGCCATGAGCAAAGCAAAGCCAAAGTCTGCCGTTGTTTGCGTCAAGACATCGGGTGTGTTCGTTGCGAGCACCCCCGCTTGGGTCATGCTCGTTAGATCAAAATTATTGAACCCGACGGCCATATTGGCGCAAATTTTTAACCGAGGACAGGCATTGAGCAAAGAGAGGTCGATCAAATCCGAACCGGTGGTCAGCAGACCATCGGCTTTTGAGGCCTGAGCCAAAAAGTGCTCTTGCGTCACCCTTTGATCCTCTTGGTTGTGTGTCACGTCAAAATGCGTTTGAAGACGCTCAATGACTTGTGGAAAATTGGGTCGAGGAATGTAGATCTTGGGCTTGGCGTTCACGGTGGTGTCTTTGAATGTTTTATGTTGAAGGATCAAGGCGCAGACGCAGTCCCTTGGCGAGTTGGGCGATCATTTAGCGGGCAAACCAAAAGACAAGTGCGCCGGCGAGATACCCCACGAAAGCCTTGAGGGAGAAATGTTTCAAATACCAAGCGAATTTTAATCCTTCTTGCCCCATGGCGACAACGCCAGCGGCCGAGCCCAAAATCAGTAAAGACCCCCCCGTGCCCGCACAATACGCCAAAAGAAGCCACAAACCGTGATCAGAAGGATAAACGCTTGCATCAAACAGATTCAAGCTCGCACTGACCAAGGGAATGTTGTCCAAGACGGCACTCAACAGCCCCAAAGAGAAGACTTGATTGAATTCATCGCCAAGACAGCTCTGCATCCAATGGGACAGCACCCCAAGCAAGCCCACTTCGTGCAACACATCCATGCACAGCAAAATACCCAAAATGAAGACCATGGAGGTCCAATCAATTTTGAAAAAAGCACTCAGAATGTTTGAGTGAGACAGACCTTTGCCCTTGTGACTTGTCAACTTTTTAGCGTAGATCAGCAAAGGATCCATCAAAACTGCAATGCAGGCCAAACACATGACAGCCACCATGGCAGGCGCCAAGTTAAAGAGATGGGCGACCCAAGGAATGAAGAGCATGAAGCACAAACCGATGAACAAAATCGCATTTTGAGTTTTCTCAAGATGTGAGCGCTGCCCCTTGACACGCGCCACAGGTGGCCTCATGTGAGAGGCCCGTGAACCCATGTATGAAGAGGAGCACAGCAGCAAGGGGATCAAACAATTGAGCACAGCAGCAAAAAAGCCACCCTTGATCAGACCCAGGGGTGAGACCTTGCCGGCAATCCAAAGCATGGTGGTTGTCACGTCTCCAATGGGAGACCAAGCGCCACCCGCGTTGGCCGCCAAAACAACCAAACTCACCAACGTCCACTGCCGATCTTTCTCCAAGTATCGCCCCTTGACAATGGCCAACATGATCAAGGTCGATGTCATGTTGTCAATGACGGCACTTAGAAAAAAGGTCACCCAAGTGACACGCCAAACCTCTTGAATCGCACTGTCGTGCAAGAGCCATTTCTTTAAAACTTCAAAACCGCCATTCTCATTGATCCACTCGACCAGCATCATCACCACCAACAAGAACAGCACGATTTGAGACGTCTTGAAGGCGGTCTCTTCTAGCGCGCGCCCCATCTGATTGGGGGCCAAGTCGCTCATCGCATACAAGCCCCACAAGCACACAGCCCCGCCCAAGGCCAACAAAGCGCGGTCCCAATGCAACCACTCCTCTAAAATGATTGCAAGATAAACAATCACAAAGACCGCCGCAATGAGTCCAATCAGGGTCATGGCTTGAATTCAAAAAAATAGTGAAACATGGAGCGTGACCCAAGCCGCCTAAGCCCAAACTTGGATGTCATTGAATGGGTGACTCTATTTCAAACACTTGCCTGAGATATGCCAAATATTTTTCATCGTTGCACATGTTTTTGGAAGGCGTGTCAGAGAGTTTGGCCACAGGTTGACCATTGCAATGAACCATTTTGATCACAATTTGTAAAGCCTCATAGCCCAAGTCGTTGGTCAAATTCGTCCCAATCCCAAAGGCCAATTGACAACGCCCCTTGAATTGATGGTAAAGCTCTATGGTTTTAGGCACCGTTAATCCATCGCTAAAAATCAGTATCTTGGTCTTGGGGTCGACGCGGTTTTTCTTGTAATGGGCAATCATTCGCTCGCCCCATGCAAAGGGGTCTCCACTGTCATGTCTTGCACCATCAAAAAGCTTGCAAAAATAAAGATCAAAATCTCTCAAAAAGGGCTCGATGCCGTACACATCCGAGAGGGCGATACCCAGGTCTCCTCGGTATTCTCTGGCCCAAGACTCAAAGCCAAAGACTTGACTGTCCCGCAGCCTTGGCCCCAAAGCCTGGCAGGCTTGGAGGTATTCGTGGGCCATCGTTCCAAGGGGGGTCAAGCCCAACTGCTTGGCAAAAAAGACATTGGACGTTCCAGCGAGCTGCCCTTTTGCGCCGGTACCCAAGTCTTGAGCCAGCGTTTTCAGCACCTCGAGTTGCCAATCTTTAGAAAAACGTCTTCGGGTGCCGTAGTCTGCAATCTTGAGTTCAGACAAATGAGGCCCTTTTAGCAATTCTATTTTTTCGTGCAACAACGCCCGGCCCTTTGCCAAGTCAGGCTCTGGATACAAGCTCTTGAAGGCGACCTCATTGACAATGGCCAAAACAGGAATTTCAAACAAAATGGTGTGCAACCAAGGCCCATTGATCACGATATCCAACTCACCGTTGTCCAAGGCATTGACGGTGATGTATTTTTCATTCAAACGAAACAGGCCTAAAAAGTCAACAAAATCACTTTTGATGAACCTCAGTCCCCTGAGCCATTTCAACTCATCGTCTCGAAAGTTCAAAGTGCAAAGGTGTTTGATTTCTTGACGAATCTCATGGGCCAGGTGCGCCAACTTCACGCCTGTATTTCTGCACTTGAATCGATATTCAACCGTTGCACCTGGGAACTGATGCAGCACGGCCTGCATCATCGTGAACTTGTACAAATCAGTATCTAATAGACTGGTGATGATCATGGGTGTTTGAGAGACAAGGATTTTTTAGACTTTGAAACAGCTCACCTGCACACAAAGAAGGCTCGGAAATTAATCGTCCAACCACGTGGTAAAGTTCTCTGCACTCAAACGAGGTGTCAAAAAAGAATTGACCACATGCGCAGAATCTGGCCACCCTAGGCTCATGCCACAGATGAGTTTTTCTTCCCTACTCGCGCCAATGTGTGACATGATAACCTTAGAAAACGAGTTCCATGCAGCCTGCGGACAAGTATCCAGGCCTCGCGCTTTCGCCAAGAGCATCAGGTTTTGCAAAAACATCCCGTAATCAATCAATGAGCCCCCTTCAAGGGAGCGGTTGGCCGTAAAAAAAAGACCGACCGGCGCACCAAAAAACTCAAAGTTTTTCCGGTGCTGTTGATGCATTTTTTCTTTCTCACCTTTCGCGATGCCCAACAATGCGTAGAGTCCCCAGCCGTTTTCCCGCCTTCGCTCGATAAAGGGGGCGACCCACTCTTTTGGGTAATACGCATAATCAGGCTTGAACTCCTCACTCCTTTCGGGGTGTAAAAACAACTCATCGTGCAGTGCACACACTTTTTGCACCAATTGATCCT
Organism: uncultured Burkholderiales bacterium; assembly: GCA_903861115.1. Lineage (GTDB taxonomy): Bacteria > Pseudomonadota > Gammaproteobacteria > Burkholderiales > Burkholderiaceae_C > Limnohabitans. The sequence goes on along the minus strand of CAIOTD010000011.1, from coordinate 96 downwards.
TTGAGGGGCCAAGTAGAACATAGACCTGCCAAGGCTGCATATTGGATCCCGATGGGGCTCTTGCCGCCAAATCCAATATTTCCATGATCAAGGACT
>CAIOTD010000010.1 GCA_903861115.1 uncultured Burkholderiales bacterium | reverse complement strand
GCTTTGATGCGTGTCAATAACGTGGGGGAAGTTTGCGCCCAATCCCTTTACAGCTCGCAAGCCTTGGCCACACAGGACCCCAAACTTGCTGCTCAGTTCAAGAGCGCAAGCATTGAAGAGAGCGACCATTTGGCATGGACGCATGATCGACTCAAGGCCTTGGGCAGTCACACCAGTTACCTCAATCCACTTTGGTACGCCGGCGCCTTTGCGCTGGGACTGGCCGTTGGCAAGGCGGGCAAAGACCAGGTGAGCTTGGGGTTTGTGATGGAGACCGAAAAACAAGTGGAAGCCCACCTGTCCTCACACCTTGATTTGCTGCCCATCGCCGACAAGAAGTCCAAAGCCATTGTTGAACAAATGAAGACCGATGAAGCGGTCCACGCCCGGGATGCCATGCGTGCTGGCGGCGTTGAGCTGCCGGTGCCTTTTAAAATTTTTATGAAAATGAGTGCCAAGGTCATGACGACACTGGCGCACCACATTTAAAGGGTGCGCTTCTAGCCCCCGAGCACCCAGGCATGAAAGGCCAGGCAGGCCTGGAAAAGGAGCCAAGCGCAATGCGGCTTAAACGCTCGCCTGGCTCTCAAGAATTTCAAAACTCGTGGTGATCTCCGCCGTTTTTGCAAGCATGATGCTCGCAGAGCAATATTTGTCATGGCTCATGGCAATGGCACGCTCAACCGCCGCGGGACTCAGTTGATGACCGGTCAAGGTGAAGTGCATATGGATCTTGGTGAACACTTTGGGATCGACCTCTGAGCGCGTGCTTTCAAGCTTCACACTGCAGCCCGTGACACGGTGTCGACCGCGCTTTAAGATCAACACCACATCGTAAGCCGTGCACCCGCCCGTGCCTGCCAGCACGGTCTCCATGGGTCTTGGCGCCAGATTCTTGCCCCCATTTTGGGGCTTGTCCAGATCCGGCGCACCATCCATCATGAAGGCGTGGCCACTGCCCGTTTCTGCCAAAAAACCCATGGACGACTTCGCCCCCGTCTCCCCTGTCCAACTCACTGTGCATTCCATCTCATCCACCTTTCCATCAGGGTTTTATAAAATTTATGTTGCAGCGCAACACATTCATTGATATATTGGATGCTTGTTCAATACATTTCTGTGTTGCACCGATTGTCTCCTCCACCTGCTTCAGGTGGATTTATCCCCGAACCCCATGGGTTCGGGGCTTTTTTTTGAGCCAAGGCCCGTGGGCCAATCCCCTCCAATTGACGTATTTTCGCACCGATGATTGCCTTTGGGCCGCAGTGCGCTGCTTTTAACGCTCCGATCCAAGTGTGCGCACGCTTAAAATCAAACCCATGAGCAACACCACACCCCGATCGCGCCCAAGCAGCCCCAAAAAACCATCCGCCTCAAAACCCAAGGGTTTGACGCCGGCCGATTATCTAAAGAAAATTCTGAATGCCAAAGTCTACGACGTGGCCCACGAGTCGGAGTTGACGCTGGCCAAAACCTTGAGTGCTCGGCTCGGCAACCAAGTGCTTTTAAAGCGAGAGGACCAGCAAGCGGTGTTCAGCTTTAAGCTCAGAGGGGCCTACAACAAAATGGCGCATTTGAGCGCCGCGCAGCTCAAAAAGGGCGTGATCTGCGCCTCCGCTGGCAACCACGCACAGGGCGTGGCGCTTGGCGCCAAGACCTTGGGCTCCAAAGCCATCATCGTCATGCCCATCACCACCCCAGAGGTCAAGGTCAGTGCCGTCAAAGCGCTTGGGGGCGACGTGGTGCTGCACGGTGAGAGCTATTCAGACGCGTACGAACACGCCTTGCTTTTAGAAAAGAAAAAGGGCCTCACCTTTGTTCACCCCTTTGATGATCCGGATGTGATTGCAGGTCAAGGCACCATCGCGATGGAAATTTTGAGGCAGTGCCCAGGACCCTTGGACGCCATTTTCGTGGCCATTGGAGGCGGCGGCCTCATCTCGGGTGTGGCCAACTACTTCAAGGCCGTGCGCCCCGAAGTGCGGGTCATCGGTGTACAGATGAACGACTCCAACGCAATGATGCAGTCCGTTGCGGCCGGACACCGTGTCAATTTAAGCGATGTGGGTCTGTTCTCAGATGGCACAGCCGTCAAACTCGTGGGACAAGAAACGTTTCGTGTGAGTCGCCATCTGGTGGACGAATACATGACGGTTGACACCGACGAAGTGTGCGCCGCCATCAAAGATATTTTTATTGATACCCGCAGCATCGTGGAGCCGGCGGGCGCATTGGCCGTGGCCGCGATCAAAAAATACACCGCACGTCACAAGTCCAAAGGACAAACCTTTGCCGCGATTTTGTGCGGCGCGAACATGAACTTTGATCGGCTGCGTTTTGTGGCCGAGCGCGCTGAGGTGGGTGAGCACAGAGAGGCCTTGTTTGCGGTGACCATTCCAGAAGCCCGCGGCAGCTTCAAACAGTTTTGCGAGCTGCTCGGCGCCTTGCCGTCCTTTGGCGCCAGCGCCTCTCCAAGACAAATCACCGAATTCAACTACCGCATGAATGACAGTGCGCTGGCCCATGTGTTTGTGGGGATGACCACCACCAAGGCCTTGGAGAGCAAACAGATCACGCGCCACTTGAACCAGCACGGCTTCAAGTCCTTGGACCTCACGCACGATGAATTGGCCAAAGAGCACATCCGTCACATGGTGGGAGGCGCCAGCTCAGTGGCCAAAGACGAGCGGCTTCTTCGCTTCATTTTTCCAGAGCGGCCCGGCGCTTTGATGAAGTTCTTAAGCACCATGCAGCCCAACTGGAACATCAGCCTCTTTCACTACAGAAACCAAGGGGCCGACTATGGACGCATCTTGGTCGGTTTGCAAGTGCCCAAAGCAGATGACAAACAGTTCAAAACATTTTTGAAAGTTTTGGGCTATCCCTGCATTGAAGAAACGCTCAACCCCGTCTACCAATTGTTTTTAAAGAAGTGAGCACCCACCCAAGCGTCTCTAGAGATCGTTTGTCGCTCAGCGCCCCGACTCAACGCCCTTCAAGTCGGGCAAGCTCAGAACAAGGGTCACGGGCCCCGTTGGACTTGGGCCCAGCTGGGCGCCTTTGGCAGCCAAGGAGAGCAAGAACAAACCCGGCTCCACCTCATCGCCAACTTTGTAGGGCTTGGCCACTTGCTGATCCAAGCTCAAGAGGGCCATGCCAAGGCGCGAGCCCTGTGCGTAGACCACCCCCAGCAAACGCACGCGCGAACTGAGCAATCCAAGTTGTTGCGCTTGCAACTCCTTTGCACTCAGAGGTGCGATTTGGGGACCCGGTGCATCGCCAAGGGCGGCTCGAAGTTCACCGAGGGTTGGCACTTGAAGGTCCTCAGACAGACGACCCACACTGCTCACCGGCACATCGTCTTGGTGCGTGGCCAGCCATTTAAAACCCCAATAAACAGCGCTGTAACAAAGCACCGCCCAAGCGCAAAACGTCAGGATCCAGAGGACACTTTTAGGCAAGGGTTGATCGGCTTTGGCGTAGGACATTTTTTATAAGCAGTCAGGTGAACGTTCATCGGCGAGACGCTTTTTTGGCGCAAGCCCCATTTTAGACATGCTTTTTGATTTGCAAGACCCTGATTTTGACGCATGCGTGACAGGCGCCCAAAGACATCCAAAGCCAGCGCCCGCCTGCCCTTGCGTGCGCTAGGACACACAAGCCACAAAATTGGTAGGATAATCCAAACAAACACGGTGCAAGACCCTCTTAGAGCGTCTTGTGAGCATCAGACTTTGTCGCCCATGGATGTGCCAAGGTCTCCAACGACGATGCATGCTTTGTGACTTCACTGTATTTTTATCTTCCATACTTATGACCACCATGCAAACCCCTTCAAAAGATCTAGACGGCCACGAAAACCTTAAAAAGCCCACGGCTCGGTGGACGAATCCACTGAGCAACGCACGCCTCAACACGGCCCAAAAGGGATTCACCTTGATTGAGCTCATGGTGGTCTTGGTCATCATTGGCGTCTTGGCTGCACTCATCGTGCCCAACGTCATCGATCGCGCCGATGATGCGCGAGTCACTGCGGCCAAAACGGATATCAACAACATCTCGCAAGCGCTCAAACTCTACAAATTGGACAATCAGCGATTTCCCGGGGCTGATCAAGGCCTGCAAGCATTGGTCGTCAAACCGACCGTGGGGGCCGTGCCCTTGAACTGGAAGCCCTACATCGACAAATTACCCGCCGACCCATGGGGACGCCCTTACCAATACTTGGTGCCGGGCATCAAGGGAGAGGTCGATGTGATGTCCTTTGGCGCAGATGGTCAAAGCGGTGGCGAGGGCAAAAATGCCGACCTGGGCAGTTGGCAATAAGAGAAGGCGGTCCATGCACAAGGGCCTTGGAGACCCCCCTCAAAGAACCGACTTGGGTTTTACCTTGCTCGAGCTTTTGGTCGTGCTTTTGATCATGGCACTGGGTTCGGCCGGTGTCGCTTTGTCTTTGCGCCAGTCGCCCGAACAGTCCTTGGAGCGCGAGGCGCAAAGGCTGATTTATTGGTTGGAGCTTGCTCGCACACAGTCCAGCACCCAAGGACAGCGGATCCTTTGGCGCGCGAGTGAACAAGGCTATGTGTTTTCCAGCACAGGGCCCTCAAGCTTGCCCAAGGAGACCATCCCTTGGCTCGAAAGCACGACGCAGTTGATCTCACCGGTCAACGCCTTGGTGCTTGGGCCTGAGCCGATTTTGAGCCCCCAATCCGTTGAGCTGGGCGTGCTGCAACACAGCGGCCTTCGCATCAAGGTGGGTACTCAGGGTCTAGAGCCCTTTGCCATTGAGCGTTGAGCGTTGAGACTTTTCAAACCATGACCCGCCCCACCAACTTCCCCCCTCTTGCATCCCAGAAAAGTCAAGGATTTACCTTGATCGAGGTGCTGGTGGCCTTGTTCATTGTGGCGCTCACCCTGATCACCGGCATCAAAGCGTCCAGCACCCTCATGCAAAGCGCAGAGCGCCAACAAAGCACGCTTTTGGCACAGCTGTGCATTGACAATTATTTGGTCGGACTTCGCCTGAGCAAACAACTCCCGGGCACGGGAGAGCAGCTGAGTGTTTGCCAACAGGCCGCTCAAAGCATCACCTTGAGGGCGCAGATCAACACCACACCGAACCCAAGTTTCAGACGGGTGGACATCCAAGCCTTTCAGCGCGATACGCCCGTTTTAACAGTGAGCACGGTGCTGGGTCAATTATGAAAGCACCTTCGCGCACCCTGTTCAGCGGCGATGTTGCTCAAACCCAGATGACCCACAGAGCGCTGGGCTTCACCTTGATTGAAGTGCTCCTGACTTTGTGGATCATGTCCATCATGGCGCTCATGAGTTGGCAATCGATTGATGCCATGGTCCGAGTCAGAGAGCAAAGTTTATCCAGTGTGACTGACCTCTCGGTGGTCCAAACCGCCTTGGCTCAGTGGCAAACCGATCTCGATCAAGCCCTCAGCGCAGACGCAAGCGCTCAAATGCCTGGCATTGACTGGGATGGGCAAACGCTCAGAATGATTCGCACCAGCAGTGCGCCTTGGAGTGCACAAGGGGACCCTGGGCTTTGGGTGGTGGCATGGACGGCCAGAATGGTCTCCAGCGAAGAGCTGGCCAGCCAACATTCGGGGCAACGCTTGCCCGGTCTGTATTGGCTGCGCTGGCAGTCTCCAAGCTTCACAGCCCGAAACGATTTAAGTCGCCATTGGCAAAGCGCTGCCAGTTGGGGCAAAAATGCAAGCCAAGAGACGAAAGCCTTTGAAACCTTGTTGTTTCCCCTTCAAAACTGGCAGCTTTTTTATTACCGCCTGAACGCGTGGAGCAACCCCCTCTCAAGCGCTGAACTCATGAGCACCGCCACCAACACGGCGCTTGCCAACTCGAACTCACCCACCAGCGCTGCCAACGCGGTCAATACAGGCAACCCGGGCGCAAACAATGCCCCGGGTTCGTCCAGCACGCCCGATGGCATCCGTTTAAAGCTCACCTTGAGTCCACGCACAAAACTGGGGGCCACGAACTCGGCGCAAGAAAGCAATTTGACGCAAGCCGAGGACCCCTCCTTGACCATGGATTGGGTGCGACCCAATTTTTCCAATGTGCGCTGAACACGTCACGCCCCCTACACCACGCAGCAAAGGTCCAGCACCCTTTTGGCCTCAACAGGGCATGGCGCTGTTGGCCGCCATGATCACGGTCTTGGTCGTCACGATGCTGGCCAGCAGTGCCCTTTGGATTCAATCCAACCGATTTGAGGTGGAGTCTGCCCAAAGACAAAGGGGCCAAGCGCTGTGGCTTTTAACGGGCGCGCTGGATTGGTCTCGCGTTATCTTGCGAGAGGACGCTCGCTCCAGTTCAACGGACACCCTGGTGGAGCCTTGGGCCGTGCCGCTGCAAGAGGCCAAACTTTCAAGCTTCATTCGAGCGCAATCCAATGCCTCGGGCCAAACCGCCAGCGAAAACGCCCAAGACGAAGACCTCACCGAGCAAGTCTTTTTATCCGGTCAGATCACAGATGTGCAATCTAAATTGAATTTTTACAATTTATTTTTGACAGCCCGTTCTGGCGCTGGCAACTTAAGTCCCGTGAACACCAGCCCACCCAACACGACAAACACCTTGAGCTTGGGGGCGGCCAATGCCAATAACGCCTCGCCGGGTGCAAGCCCTCAAGGCAGCACCCTCAGTTTTATCCGTCTCTTTCAAGTTCTGCAACTGCCCGTGAGTGAGCTCGAAACGGTGAACGCTCAACTCAAAACGCTCTCTCAATCTCAAAGCTCGAACCCCACAACAAACAATGTGTCCTCAAGTCTTGGTACAAATGCCACCGCCCCGCTCATGCCGCAACGCTTTGAACAGTTGTCATGGCTCGGCCTGTCTGAGTCGAGCATTCGACAACTCTTGCCCCACGCCACTTGGGTGCCTTTTGCAAGCGCCGTCAACTTGAACACCGCAAGCGCAGAAGTTTTATACGCAAGCCTGGCTGGCATTGACTTCTCGGATGCCCAGCGCTTGGTCAAAGCACGCGAGAGCAAGCCTTGGCAAAACATGGACCAATTCAAACAAGTCATGAGCGCTCAGAACAAATCCATGGTGCTGAACGAAAGCACTCAGCAATTGAGTTCACGCTTGTTTGAGGTCAAAGGGCAACTGCGCATAGGCAACACCACCCTCACAGAAAAATCCTTGCTTCTGAGAGACAACGCATCGGTTCAGATCATTTGGCGAGACCGAGGGGCAGCGCTTCGTTTTTTAGACGCCACAACGCCTTGATCAATGTTCTCATTCTTATGACAAATTCATGAAAGCCCACCTGTTCATGCTGTCGGCATCCTCCTTGGAGCCCTACAATACGCACCTATGCTAGTTTTGTCCTTGCCCCACTCGCCCAAGTCTGAGGTTTTCTTTGTTCAAACCTCGGCCAAAGCGCTTGTCACCCAAAGCCTTCAGGCACCCATGTCCTTGCTGCCGCAAAGACAAGACGAGGTCGTGGGCGTGTTGCCATGGCAACGCGTGTCTTGGCACTTGATCCAAGTGCCGCAAGATGCAGTCAAACTTCTTCTTTCTACACAAAACAATTTCTTCAAGACCTCTGCGCACAAAAGCAAAGCCGAGCAACTCCTCCAAGGCTTGCTCGAAGAGCAGTTGCTTGATGACTTGTCTGCGTTGCACTGGATCGGGGGCAAAGTACTCACCCCCCCCAACACCGAAGACGCCAACTTGAACGCCGCACACGCACAACTTTGGGTTGCCTGTTGCGACAAAGCTTGGCTGCAAGGGGTGTTGTCCGCCTTGGAAGAGCACGGTGTGCCTGTTCACCGCTTGGTCCCAGAGTTTGAACCCGCCGTGGAGGGTGCGCACTTGTACGCACTCGACGCGCCAACGGGTTTGGAGTTTGTGCTGACCCAATCCACGGGGGTCATGGGTTTTCCAAGAGCCGCACTCTCCGCCTTTTCGGGTGCCTTTTCTCAACCCTTTCAAGTCCACTTCGAACCCTCGGTGTCCGATCAAGTCAGCCCTTTGTTTGAAGGCGCCACGCAATTACAAACCCGAGCACAAAGGCTGATCGATGCAAGCCAAAGCGCTTGGGATTTTGCGCGCGGTGAATGGGGACAAGGCGCCTTGAGGCGCTACCCAAAAGTTGTGAAAAAAGCTTGGGGCCAGTTTTTAAATCACAAGGATTGGCAAGTCGCCCGTCTTGGTTTGGCTTTGCTGGTGCTGCTCAACGTGCTGAGCTTGAATGCATGGACTTGGCGAGAACAAGCCCTATTAAAAGCGAAGAAGGCCGAGCTCTCAAACATCCTCCAAACCACGTTCACAGACGTTCAAGTGATCGTGGATCCCATGGTGCAAATGAGACGCGCCTTAGAGTCCCTTAAACAAAAGACAGCCACCCCCAGTCGCGCCGACTTTGAGCATCTCTTGAGCGCCTTCACCCAACTCACTGCCGCCAACCCCTCCCTTGATCCGTCTCAGATCCAACAACTGCGTTTTAATGCCAATGAGCTCGTCTTGGTTTGGAAGAACCAAACCGCAGCCCTCACATACAACGCATTGAAGATGCCCCCAGATCTCAGAGCACAAGGCTATGAGGTCTTTAGCGAAGGCACTCAAACCCATCTGCGCTGGAGCATGCAATGAAGCACACCCCCACTCACACACTGTCTCAAAAGGACTGGCTGGGTTCGCTGCTCAACACCTATTCGAGCCTCAAGCCAAGAGAGCAATGGGGGCTCAAAGTCTTTCTCGGATTGCTGATTTTGTGGCTGATTGAGTTGACCGTTTGGACGCCCGCTCAGCAAACGTGGTTCAAACCCCCTCAAGCCTTGACTCAACTGGAGTTGCAACTCCAAGAGATGAAGCGACTGCAAGCCCAAGCACAAGCCATTCGCGCTCAAACCCGCATGGGGTCTCAAGAGGCGGCCAAAGTTTTAGAAAAAATCACCAAAAGTCTTCTGCCACAGGCCCAGATGACGGCCAGTGAGGACACGGTGCAGATCAGTTTTTCATCGGTCTCGGCCAGCGTTCTTTCAAGATGGTTGATGGATCTGCGCGAGTCGGCCCAATGCACCATTGTTCAAGCCGACTTGACACGCGTTGGCAACGCTGCGCCAGCCTCTGCTGCGACCAAGGAAAGCGTCTTGTGGCAAGGCCGCTTGATCGTGGGCTTGCCGCACTAGATCGCCATGCGCCAAACCGATCCACGCCATTTTCACCCCCCCGAACACCGGGCCATGTTCTGGGCGATCTCAGGGGCAGTGGCAGGGCTCTTGTTTGCCTTGCTGAGCTTGGCGCCTGCCTTTTGGCTGAGCCTCGCACTGCGTTGGATCACACACGAGCAAGTTTTATTGCTCAAGCCCGCGGGCACACTTTGGAAAGGCTCGGCCCAACTCGCCTTGTCTTCTGGCCCCAAAAGCCAACACGCATTGGGGCTGCCCTCACGCGTTGAATGGGACATCTCACCTTTGTGGCTGAGTGCGCACGATCAAAGCAGGGGTGTTTTTTCACGCTTGCAAAGTGACCCTTTGACGCTCTTGATCGAATTACAAGCCCCTTGTTGCCTTGATCACCCTTTTTCGATCGCCCTCAAGCCCGAGGGCTTGGGGCTTATGATCACACCGCAACGTGCAGAGATCAAATTGCCAGCCAATTGGCTCGAGGGTTTGGGGGCCCCATGGAACACTTTGCAGCCCAAAGGACGCTTGACCCTTCAAAATCACACCTTTCAAGTTTTGCTCAAAAACAATCTCGTGACCGCCCAAGGTGTTTTAGAGCTCAAAATTGACCAGCTCTCCTCAAGGCTCTCCACGGTCAAACCCCTGGGGTCTTACCGGGTGTTGTTCAACGCTCAAAGCAGCCCACAAATTGAGTTAAGCTCCCTGGCTGAGAGTCGTCTGATCCTCAAGGGACAAGGACAATGGGCGGGCGGGCGACTGCATTTTGAGGGACTGGCCGACACCGCAGCAACGGATGAAGAGACCCTGTCGAATTTGTTGAACGTCTTGGGCCAAAGAAGTGGACACCAAGCCAGCCTAAAAATTGACTGAGCCTTTAACGTGAACACCGCACATAACCTGTACAAACGACGTACAACGAGAGATGAAAAATGTTTGGATCATTTATGAACACAGCTAAATCAGTTTTATACCTGCTTGGGAGCCTAGGCTTGAGCGCTCTTGCTCAAACACCCGCGGCCAACTCCAACCTCTTGACACCCACTGTCGGCATCACAGGCGCGCCCAACGCCGCCCTGCAGGCCCCTTTGCCGGCGCAGTTTCCTTTGACCTCATCGCCCGCCAACCCCAAAGCCAACGGCTTGAACGAGGCGAGTTTGAGCTCGGGCATTCAAAAATCAAGTCAAGGCTTGAGCTTGAACTTTGTCAATGCAGACATTGAAGCCGTCGCAAGAACCCTAGGCAGCATGATGGACAAAGCCATCGTCGTGGACCCCAAAGTCAAAGGGACCCTCAGCCTGAACACCGACAAACCCTTGAGCGCCCCCCAAGCTTGGAACCTCTTCTTGGCCGCCCTTCGGTTGCAGTCTTTCAGCGTGGTCGAAGTCAATGGGCTGTACAAAATTTTGCCTGAAGCGGATGCCAAATTGCAAGGCGGCAGCGTTTCATTGAACGCTCAAAACGGCTTGCCCACCTCTGCGCCAGCACAGCCCGCCAATCTGGGTCAAGTGCTCACCCAAGTCTTTCGCTTGCAGCACGAGAACCCCAACAATTTATTGGCCGTTCTTCGGCCCTTGATCAGCCCCAACAACACCATCAACGTGAGCCCTGGCTCCAATGCACTGATCATCACCGATTACACCGACAATTTACAACGCCTGGCTCGCATCATCAGCACCTTGGACGTGCCCAACGCCAGCGACGTGGAAGTGATTGCACTGAACCACGCCATCGCTTTGGATTTGGCGCCCTTGGTGACGCGTCTCATTGAATCTGGCAACGCCTTTGGCGCGCCAGGGGCGGGCGCCACAGGACAAGTCGACAGCACCTACAAAACCACCTTGATTGCTGAGCCCAGAAGCAACTCGATCATTTTGCGCGCGGCCAACCCTGCCCGGGCTGCCCAAGCCCGCGCCTTGATCGAAAAACTCGATCGCCCCAACAGCGCTCAAGCCAGTGGGGACATTCATGTGGTGTATTTAAAAAATGCCGACGCCACCAAACTCGCCGCCACCCTTCGAGCCGCAATTGCCAGTGAGCCCAAAAGCCCACTGAGCGGCGCGGGTGGTGTTGCAGTTGCCAGCGCCCCCGTCTCTAGCCCCATGCCCTCTACGGCACCTGGGAGCATGGGCAGCAACGCCAGCGCCCAAGGCGCACAAACGGGTGGACAAATTCAAGCCGACACCTCCACCAATTCCCTGATCATCACCGCCCCTGAACCCCAATTTCGTCAAATCCGAGCCGTCATCGACCAACTCGATGGCCGCCGCGCACAAGTGATGGTGGAGTCCTTGATCGCCGAAGTCGATGCCAGCAAAACCTCTCAATTTGGTATTCAATGGCAAAACATTCTGGGCTCTAAAGGAGGCAATGTGGGCGTGATCGGCACCAACTTTGGCTCTGGCGGCACCAACTTGCTGAATTTGGCCCTGTCTGCCAACAGCTCTAGCGGCGCCACCACCCCAGGGGCTGGTTTGAACATTGGCAGTTTCAAGCAAGTCAATGGCGTCTATGTGCTGTCTGCACTGGCCAACTTTTTGCAGCAAAATGGCGACAACAACATCTTGTCCACGCCCACCTTGCTCACCCTTGACAACGAGGAAGCCAAAATTGTAGTGGGTCAAAATGTGCCCTTTGTCACGGGCCAATACACGTCCAACAACACCGTGAACGGCTCCGTCAACCCCTTTCAAACGATTGAGAGAAAAGATGTGGGCTTGACCTTGAAGGTCAAGCCACAAATCAGTGAAACGGGCACGGTCAAATTGACCATTTACCAAGAGGTCTCCAGCGTGGACGCCACGTCCGTGGGCTCGGTGTCGGGCTTGATCACGAACAAGAGATCGATTGAATCCAACATCTTGGTCGAGGACGGATCGGTGGTGGTCTTGGGTGGCTTGCTCTCGGATGAATACGATGGCAACAAAGCCCAAGTCCCAGGTTTTGGCGACATCCCCTACATCGGTGCGCTCTTTAGAAATGAGTCTCGCACGAGAAAGAAAACCAACCTGATGGTCTTTTTGCGACCCGTGGTGCTAAGAGATGCCAACGCCACCGATCTCTTCTCAAGCGGCAGGTATCAACAAATGATGGGCGCACAAAGTGCCAGCCAAGTTGAGCCCACTGCGGTGATGCCCATTGAGAACAACATTGTGTTGCCCCCTGCACCTTTGGGCAGCAAAAAGCCTTGAGGACGATCTCCATGTTTTCACCCACACGCTTGAGCGCATCCAAGGAGGACGCATGAGTTACCCCCTGCCCTATGCGTTTGCCAGAGCGCACGATTTGCTGCTTGAAGAGCATGAACAAGCCTTGTCTTTGTGGTTCAGCGCTGAGCCCGATGCGAGCGCGTGGTCCGAAGTCCTGCGCCACATTGCGCCTAGAAACATCTCGCATTGGCATCCCATTGAGAAACAGGCCTTGAAGCAAAAGATCAGTGCGGTTTACTCCCAAGGCGAGTCCTCCGCCGCCACCGTGGCCAATGAGGTTCAAAGCGATGTGGACCTGACTCGCATGATGCAAGAGCTCCCCGCTGTTGAGGACTTGTTGGAATCCGCCGATGACGCCCCCATCATCCGCTTATTGAACGCACTGTTGACCCAAGCGGCCAAAGAGGGTGCGAGTGACATTCACATCGAGCCTTATGAGAAATACTCCTGTGTTCGTTTTCGCATTGACGGCGGACTCAGAGAGGTGGTTCAAACGCACCGCGCGCTGCACGCGGCCCTGATCTCGAGACTGAAGATCATGGCCGACTTGGACATTGCAGAAAAGCGTTTGCCCCAAGATGGTCGGATCTCTTTGCGACTGGGGCAAAAGGCCATAGACGTGCGGGTCTCCACATTGCCAGGCGCACACGGTGAGCGCGCTGTGCTCAGGCTGCTTGACAAAAGCGAGACCCGGTTGAGTTTGAGCTCTGTCGGCATGACCGGTGAGAATTTAACACGGCTGTCCAAGTTGATTGAGCAGCCCCACGGCATTGTCTTGGTCACTGGCCCCACAGGCAGCGGCAAGACCACCACCTTGTACGCGGGCTTGCAACAGCTCGATGCGAGCACCAGAAACATTTTGACGGTCGAAGACCCCATCGAATACGAACTCTCGGGTGTCGGCCAGACCCAAGTCAATGCCAAAATTGATCTCACCTTTGCCAAAGCCCTGAGAGCCATTTTGCGACAAGACCCCGATGTCATCATGATCGGTGAGATCCGGGACTTTGAGACAGCACAAATTGCCATCCAAGCGTCGCTCACAGGCCACTTGGTTTTGGCAACCCTGCACACCAACGATGCGCCCAGTGCCATCACCCGTCTCATGGACATGGGCGTTGAGCCCTTCCTTTTGAGCTCTTCATTGCTGGGTGTTTTGGCCCAGCGTTTGGTCAGAAAACTCTGCACGCATTGCCAAGGCACGGGGTGCGAGCACTGCCACCAAACGGGCTACCAAGGCCGCACGGGCATCTTTGAACTGTTGAGCACCGACACCGGACTTCGTGAACTGATCCACAACAAAGCCTCTGAAGCCGACATTCGCGAAAGCGCGAAACTGGCCGGCATGCAACTCATGCGAGACGACGGCATGCGTTTGGTGCAAGAGGGGATCACCTCCATGGAAGAGCTCATTCGTGTGACCCGTGACTGATCAGAGAAAAACCACACGAACCGCCCGCCCATTCTTCTTCAAGACACTTTAAATGCCCGCCTTCACTTACCAAGCCATGGACCCCAGCGGTCAAACCCAAAGCGGTGTGCTTGAGGGGGACTCGGAGCGAGCGGTGCGTCAAACGCTCAGAAAACGTTCCTTGATTCCATTGAGCGTGCAATTGGTGGCGAGTGAGCGCCGCTCCATTTGGCAGCGTGAGCTTTGGGCTGCGCGGGTGTTCTCAAAATCCGATCTGGCCTTGTGGACCCGTCAATTGTCCGAATTGATCAATGCGGGCCTCACGCTAGAGCGCGCATTGAGCGCCTTGAGCGCAGAAGCAGAAAACGAAAAAGCTCGCGACTTGGTGGCGAGCATTCGCTCCGAAGTCAATGCGGGCTCGACCTTTGCAAAGGCCTTGCAAATGCACCCGAAGGAGTTTTCCAGCATTTACCTGGCCTCGATTTCTTCGGGTGAACAAAGTGGCGAGCTTGGGCTGATTCTTGCGAGACTGGCAAGAGATTTGGAAGCCGAGCACCAACTCCAAAGCAAGGTGCTTCAAGCCTTGCTTTACCCCGCCTTGGTGAGCTTGATTGCTTTTTTTATTGTGATTTTTTTGCTCACCTATGTGGTCCCCCAAGTGGCCCATGTGTTCACCAACAGCCACAAAGCTTTGCCCATGCTGACCGTTGTGATGCTGTCGCTTTCTCGCGCCTTGCAAAGCCACGGCTGGGTGTTGATCGTGATGGGACTGGGTGCCTATTTTCTTTTCAAAGAATCGATGAAACGACCTGCCCTCAAATCAAGTTTTGATGCCTGGACCTTGAAGCTGCCCATCTTTGGGCCACTGATTCGAGGCTACAACGCGGCTCGCTTTGCCAACACCTTGGCCACCTTGGTGTCTGCCGGCGTGCCCATCTTGAAGGCCCTGCAAGCTGCGGCACAGACCTTGTCGAATCAAGCCATGAAGGACGACATGTTGGACGCCTTGATCTCGGTGCGCGAGGGCGCATCCCTTGGGCTTGCCTTGTCACAAAAGGGGCGCTTGCCTGGCCTCTTGCCCATGTTCGCAAGGCTCGGAGAGCAAACGGGTCAATTGGCCCACATGCTTGAAAAGGCGAGCGAACAACTGGCCCAAGAGGTTCAACGACGTGCGCTGCAATTGGCCACCATTCTCGAGCCCTTGTTGATTGTGCTCATGGGCGGCATGGTCATGCTGATCGTTTTGTCCATCATGCTGCCCATCATCGAACTCAATCAATTGGTCAAATAAGCCATGAAGAACATTGCCAAAAGACACGAGGCCACCCCATGAGCATTTCTCTAGAAGGCCGCCTGGTGGTGGCCATCTCTTCGCGCGCCCTCTTTGACTTTGAAGAGGAGAATTTGGTCTTCGAGCAAACCAATGACAAAGCGTACATGCAACTTCAACTCGAACGCTTGGACACCCCAGCGAAACCTGGGGTTGCCTTTTCTTTGGTCAAAAAACTCTTGGCGTTCAACAAACACGCCAAACAAAGCACCGAGGTGGTGATCCTCTCAAGAAATGATCCGGTGAGTGGCATGCGGGTGTTTCGCTCCGCTCAGCACTATGGCTTGGCCATTGAACGCGGCAGCTTCACACGAGGACAGCCCCCATGGCGCTATCTCAAACCGTTGTCAGCCAACTTGTTCTTGTCCACCCACACGAGCGACGTGCGCGCGGCCCTTCAAGCGCAAGTCCCTGCCGCGCAGGTCTACCCTCATTCGGCCCATGCCTCGGATGCGCACCCACGGGAAGTGCGCATCGCATTCGATGGCGATGCGGTGCTGTTTTCGGATGAAGCGGAGCGTGTTTTTCAAGCGCACGGCCTCAACGCGTTTCAGCAGCATGAAAAGGACCTCGCCTCTGAGCCCATGAGTGCCGGGCCCTTCAAGCCTTTGCTGCAAGCCCTTCACCGCTTGCAGTCCGCGGGCACGAGCGAGATGAGAATTCGAACAGCCCTGGTCACGGCCAGAAGTGCACCCGCGCATGAACGCGCCATCCGCACCCTCATGAACTGGAACATCGAAGTCGATGAGGCCATGTTCTTGGGCGGTTTGGACAAGAGTGGCTTTTTAAGAGAGTTTGAACCCGATTTTTTCTTTGACGACCAAACAGGTCACATCGAGTCGGCCGCCAAACACGTCCCCTCGGGTCATGTGGTGAGTGGGTTGATCAACGAACGCTGAAAAAAATTTCAAGCTGACAGCCTTGAATTTTTTAAAAGAGCGAACCCTGCGCGCCGCTTGTATCGCTTTGCACTGCAGCGCTTGGCGCCTTCGCACGCCTTTCTTTGGGTGCGGGTGAACTGATGAGTTCTGGCATGTAGGCCCCTGTTAAAAGCGCCTGGGCTTGCACATGAGATGCGGCAAGCCAAAGGTCAAACTGATCCACAGTGAGCACCAAAGGGCTTCTTTTTTCCTCTCCAGGCGCGTGCATTTTGTTCATCACGGGATGCGCATCCGCGTTCAAGGTGAGCATGGTGAAGGAGTCAATCGTTTGATGACGCTCGTCCTTTCGTTTGCTGAGCCAACGCTCCCAAAGACACGCCACGCCAAAAGGCTCACCGCTTTTCATTTGGATGCGATGTCGAACGATCTGTCCCGTTTCATAGCACGGCTCAAAAAAATCATCCAGGAGCACCACCGCAAAGCGTCTCTCGCGGTACGCGCCTTGAAAGCTGGGCTTGTGTTGGACGGTTTCAGATCTGGCGTTGTAGGTGTGGCGAGCAATTTTTTCATCTTGGGCCCAAGCGGGAATCAGCCCAAATTGCGCCAAAGAAATGACCTCTTCAATTTGGCCCGCTTTGGCTTTCAAAATCGGCGCCTCAAAACCTGGATAGGCTTCTGCGGGATAGTTGCTAGGGACTTGTTTTTTGAGCTTGCGCTCAAACCATTCCCGTTGACTGGTGGATGAAAAATTGGTGCACATGTAAGCCCAAGCCAAATTAAAATGCGTGCATGTCCCGATCTAACGGGTCTTGTCACTTGCCCAACAAAGTGTCTTCATGGATGACAGGGACGACGCCAAGATGACCCCAATAGCCTGACTACTCCACGGTCACCGACTTGGCCAAGTTCCTTGGCTTGTCGACATCTGAGCCCCTGGCAAGCGCCGTGTGATAGGCCAACAACTGCAAAGGCACGACATGCAAAATGGGGGACAACTCTCCGTAGTGCTCTGGCATACGGATCACGTTGAGTCCCTCACTGGACTCGATGTGTGTGTCCGCATCGGCCAACACATAGAGCACCCCTCCACGGGCTCGAACCTCTTGCATATTGCTTTTGAGTTTTTCAAGCAACGCATCGTTGGGGGCCACCGTCACGACCGGCATGGCATCCGTCACCAAGGCCAAGGGGCCGTGCTTCAATTCTCCCGCCGGATAGGCCTCTGCATGGATGTAGCTGATCTCTTTGAGCTTCAAGGCGCCCTCAAGCGCGATCGGGTAATGAAGTCCACGCCCAAGAAAGAGTGCGTTTTCTCTGACCTTGAACGCTTGGGCCCACGCCATGATTTGCGGCTCCAAGGCCAAGACCGCCTGAAGGGCGGCGGGCAAATGGCGCATCGCATGCAAATGGCGTGACTCCTCTTTTGCACTCAAATGCCCCTTTGTTTTGGCAAGCACCAAGGTGAGCAAAAAGAGCGCGGCCAATTGGGTGGTGAAGGCCTTTGTGGAAGCGACGCCCACTTCCACACCTGCGCGCGTCACGTAAGAGAGCGCGCACTCACGCACCATGGCCGAGGTCGACACATTGCAAATGCTCAAGGTGTGATTCATCCCCAAACTTTTCGCATGCTTTAAGGCCGCCAAGGTGTCGGCCGTCTCGCCAGACTGAGAAATGCACACCACCAACGTGTTCGGATGCGCCACAGACTCTCTGTAGCGGTACTCACTGGCGATCTCAACTTGGGTCGGTATTTTGGCAATGCTCTCGAGCCAATACTTGGCCGTGCTTGCACTGTAGTAACTCGTGCCGCAGGCCAGCAGCAACACACGATCAACCTCTTCAAAAACCGTTTGTGCACGCGGTCTCGCATCTTTTTGTGCTTGATCGAGCTCTTTCAAATCAAACAACTCGGGCACGATGCTTTGTACACCCTCCAATGTGTCAGAAATCGCTTGAGGTTGTTCAAAGATTTCCTTTTGCATGTAATGCTGATAGGGGCCCAACTGCGCCGCTTGCCCAAAGACCGGCAACGGGCGCATCACACGCGTGATGCGAGCCCCCATGGCACTGATCACCTGAAAGCCATCCAATCGAACATCGATGGTGTCGCCCTCCTCAAGAAACACAAAGGCATCGACCACCCCGGCGAGTGCCATCGCGTCGCTTGCCAAATAATGTCCTTGCGACTCCTTCTTGTGACTGACCCCAAACACCAGGGGCGAGCCCGCCCTGGCACCCACCAATCGACCCGGCTCCAAGTTACACATCACGGCCAAAGCGTATGCACCTTTCAATTGGTGCAATGCATTTTGAAAGGCTTGGTACAAGTCGCCTTGGTACAAAGAGTGAATCAAATGCGCCACGACCTCGGTGTCGGTTTGGCTCTCAAACACATACCCCTTTTGTTTCAGCTCCTCACGCAAGGTCTCATAGTTTTCAATGATGCCGTTGTGAACCAAACCGATCTGAAGCTTGTCACTCACACTGAAGTGCGGGTGCGCATTGTCCACGTGTGGCGCGCCGTGCGTGGCCCAGCGTGTGTGTGCAATCCCGATCAGCCCTGCGAGTCCATTGCCAGGTTGCGTGGGGAACACTTGCTCGGCGAGCTCACTCACACGCGATGTACTTCTGGCCCTTTGCAGGCCCGGCAATTGCTGCAGTTGGGGTTTTAAAGAAAACACCGCAACGCCACAGGAGTCATACCCGCGGTACTCCAAGCGGGCCAAACCCTGCACCAAGACAGGCACCACATTTTGCGCCGAAATTCCGGCCACGATTCCACACATACCTCAGCTCCTAAAAACCTTTGAAGGCCAGCCACCTATTTTTTTGTTTTAACGGGTCGCGCCCAATTCATGATGCTCACCGCTTTTGCCCTGACCACGGTCAAAGCACCGCTCGCTGTGTTCTTGGTGACGGTTGAACCCGCACCAATGGTGCCTCCGGCACCCAGCGTCAAAGGCGCGACCAACACACAGTTGGAGCCCACATGCACGTCCGACTCGATGGTGGTGTGGTGTTTGTTCGCGCCGTCATAGTTGGCCGTGATGCTACCGGCGCCGTAATTGACCCGTTCGCCAAGCGAGGCATCCCCAATGTAGGCCAAGTGATTGGCTTTGGCGCCCTTTGCAAGACGTGCATTTTTGATTTCTACAAAGTTGCCCACATGCACATCAGGGCCCAACTGGGCCCCTGGCCTGAGCCGAGAAAACGGCCCCACCCTTGCCCCTTCGCCCACCACGACACGCGCGTGTTCATTTTGTGCGTCCCCCTCGATGTGTGTGTAGGCCAAGATGTGCGCGCCCGCTTTGATGTGCGCGTGCGCAATCACGCAGTTGGCATCGATTTGCACGCCGCTTTCTAAAACCACTTGTCCAATGAAGACGCAATTGACATCAATTTGCACATCGCTCTCGCAGATCAATTCGCCGCGGATGTCAAGGCGCTCTGGATCCATGAGCCTCACCCCTGAGCGCATCAACGCACGTGCCAACTGTTGCTGGTACGCTCGCTCCATCTGCGCCAACTGAAGCGGATCGTTCACACCACTGACCTCCAAAGCCTTCAAGGTGAGATGGCTTTTGATGGCGAGTGCATCGGCATGGGCGAATTTGACCACATCGGTCAAATAGTATTCCTGTTGTGCATTGTTGGGCTCAAGTCGTTTGAGCCAGGGCTTTAAAAGTCGATTGGGCACGACCATCACGCCCGAATAGATTTCTTGGATGTCTCGCTCTTGAGGGCTTGCATCTTTTTCTTCAACGATGGCTTCGATCTCACCGCGCTCAGAGCCCGCCGCCTTTTTCCCCCGCACAATGCGCCCATAACCGTGGGGTGCATCGGTGTGCAAATTCAAAAGCGCCAGGTGCTGTCCTTCAGAGGCGTCGATGAGTTGCTTTAACGTGTCCAACTCGATCAAAGGCACATCGCCAGACAACACCAGCGTCAGGCCGTCATCGGGCAAGAGGGCGCACGCCGTTTGCAGCGCATGGCCCGTGCCCAGTTGCGGCTCTTGCAGCGCAAACTGAAGTCCTTGCGTCTGTGCCAGCGCCTCCTTCACCGCTTGTGCGCCGTGCCCGACCACGACCACCTTGCTTCTGGCACCCAAAGCATCGGCCACTTTGATCACGTGTGCGATCAAGGATTGACCCCCAAGGGTGTGCAAGACCTTGGGCAGGCGACTCTTCATGCGCGTGCCCTTGCCGCCTGCCATAATCACCACATCCAAGGGAATTTGTGGATTTTGAGTCTGTCCTAGCTGCATGTCTTGTTTTCTTTGTTCAACATCACTTTATTTAACACTTCAAAACGCCTAGCGCGTCACTTCAAACATGCCCATTATCGACCCACTCTGCAGATCAAGAAGTGCTCGCGCAATCAATTATGCCCGCAAAGCGGTCTTCGGATTGATTTGCATGCTGTGTCTTGGCTCTTGCAGCCTTTTAGAATCCTTGTACGAAAACAGCCCGCAACTCGTATTTTGGTGGCTCGACAGCTATTTGGACTTCAGGAGCGACCAATCCCCGATCGTCAAAGAGGAGCTCAAAGCCCTGCAAAAATGGCACCGTGAAACCCAATTGCCCCAGGCCCTTGGCCTGATCCAGGAGTTGATGCCCGTGTCGCATCTTGAACTCTCAAGCGAACAGACCTGCGGGATTGAAAGAAAAGTCCTCCAAACCTTGCCCGAGGTGATTGCGCGGCTGGCCCCAAGCATTGCAAGAGTGGCCAGCAGTTTCAGCGCTGAGCAGACCAAAACCTTGCAGTCGAATTTTCACAAAAAGAACAAAGAGTGGATCCGTGAGTGGATGAGTGGCACGCCCAGCGAAAGACTCGAACACCAAACAGACAAGGGCCTGGAGCAAGCGCGCGACTTGTATGGCCGCATCTCAAACGCACAAAAGTGGACGATCCAAAGTTTGGCGCAAAACGCTGGCTTTGAGCCTGCAAAGACCTTGGCCATCAAACTCTACCGGCAAGACGAAACCCTCAAAGCGCTGGAGAAATTAAACGCCCTCAAAACCAAGACCGACTTGAGCGCGGAGTCCCTTTTAAAAGACAGCGAGCAAATTGTTCGCGATTGGCTCAACCGTGCCGCACACATCAAAGACCCCGACTTGCTGGAGTACAGTGAGCGCCGCCTCAAAGTGAACTGTGAGGCGGTGGCCGCCTTTCACAACACGACCACCCCGGAACAACGCGCCAAGGCACGGGCCAAGCTGAAAGCCTATGAAAGCGTCGTCTTAAAGCTTGTCAAGGCACAGAAGGCATAGAAGGTACAGTAGGTCCAGTCAGCCCAGTTGACCCCATGGCCCCCAAGCAAGGCCACGCCAGTCCGCTGGCGGCTTCACCGAGTGCCTTGAAGGCCCGCGGGCCTTGACTTCAATTGGATCTGGGCGTCATGGGGGCGATGGGCCACACCACCCCATGCTCATTGAGCAAATTGTCCAGCGGCAGATCAAACTCATCGGGCTCAAAGTCGTCCAAGTACCCTTGCGCAAAACCGACACCCACGGTGTCGGGCTTGGGCGTGAGACTGGCCAAGGTTCGGTCGTAAAATCCTCCCCCATACCCCAGCCGGTAGCCCCCAGGCGCATAGCCCAAGCACGGCACGAACAAAAGGGTTGGAAAAATCTCTTCGGTGTCTTTGGGCTTTGGAATGTTGTAGGCATCTTCTTGCATGGGGCAGCCCGGGTACCACACATGAAAGCTCAAGGTCTTGGTCTGTGGGTCCACCACGGGCAAACCAATTCGACGTCTGAGCGGTTCATCGAGCAACTCACCGTCCTCTTTCCAGCGGTGCAAAGCGGGCAAAGGATCAAACTCGCCCTTGATGGGCCAATACGCGCCAATGACCACATCCTCTCTTCCCAGCAGCCAAATGCGCATGGCGCGCTGCAGCAACTCTGCGCGCTCCAAGCGATCTGGCATGTCCATGCGCGAGGCCAGCAACTGTTGGCGTAAATTTTGTTTTAATTGATTGGCCATAAAAAAACAAGATCCCCTAAAGACTTGGAGGCCCAGAAGCCCAGATGTCGAATGGATGCGTCAAACCGCGCTTGGGCGCTGCTGTGCACAGGGTCTGCGCCAAGCCTGCTCAAGTTCAACGCGTCACGTTCACCTCATTATGGCGCCAATCCGGTCTGGCAACACCGCTGAGCGGTATTCAAGCTCGATTCACGCGCATTTGCAAGCCATCCACCGTCCCCCAAAGCTCAAGTCGTTGGTTTAAGCACAACACAAGGCGTGCCACACCTTGCGCGCACTTTTTGCAGGACTTCACTACAATCCTTCTCCTCGCATACACTCAATGCTTTCATTGCTGGGTACCCACAAGCCCCTGACCCAACTTATGCACATGTTTTCGCTTTGCTTTTTGCCTCGATCAGTCGCTCTTGAACGCCTGGGTGCTCCACTTGTGCTGAGCCTCTTGCTCTTGAACGTTGAGTGCGACACTTTATGGGCCGCGCCTCTTCGCCAAGCGCCTCTTGGCGAAGAGATCCACGGCATCGGCCCCACCAAGAGCGCATCCTGGGAGATCGACACCGCCTTGCCCAAGCCTTTGGAGCAAGAGGCTTTGCTTTTGGCCATGACGCACAGCTCGCCGAGTTCAAAAACAAAAAAAGACAAAGCGCATGCAAGCCAGCCCTCCAACTCGAGCAACGCCACCAACGCGAGCCCTTCATCATCCCCTGCGCCAAGCAACTCGGCGCTGAGCGCCGCTTTGCTTTCAAGTGGTTCTTTCTCAGGCACCCCAACCGCTGCCGATCAAGCCGTGATCGACATGGCGCAAGCGTTCAAACGCCTAGACCGCAACAAATTGAGCGCGCTCTTGCCACTTGCACAGTCGAGCCCTTTGGCCCCTTGGGCCGCCTACTGGGAGCTCAGAGCGCGCTTGGACAGCGCCAGCACCCAAGAGGTCAAAGACTTCTTTAAAACCTATGCCAACACCTACCAAGAAGACCGCCTGCGCAATGACTGGCTCCTGCTCTTGGGCTCGCGCAGAGACTGGACCACTTTTGCAAGCGAGTTCCCCAATTACCGCATGCGCGATGACCGCGAACTGCTGTGTTATGGCTTGCTCGTTGAATACTTGGGCCCCAGTCCCAAGGCGGGCATTGAAAATGACATCAAATCCCTTTGGTCCAAACAAACCGTGGCCGATGACGGCTGCAAATGGGCGATCGATCACTTGTATGACAACAAAAAAATCACTGCGCTGGAGCTGTGGCAAAAGGCCCGCGTGGGCGCACAAAACAATCGCCTCAAATTGACCCGTGACGTGGTCCAAATGGTTGACGCCGATGCACTGAGCTCTCTGAATGCCGCCTGGACTCAACCTCACCGCTTTTTAAAAGACCGTTTTGCCGCCCCTCAAAAGACCCGACAAGAGTTGATCGTTTTGGCGCTGATCCGAGCCGCCACCGCAGACCCCACCCAGGCCAGCGAGTTGCTCAAAGAAAAATGGGAGCCCTACTTAAGCAGCGAACAACGCCACTGGCTTTGGGGCGTCATGGGCATGCAAGCCGCCCTCAAATTTGATCCCCAGGCGATGGGCTATTTTGAGCGCTCTAAAAAAATCAGCGACATGAACGATGACCTGCTCGGTTGGTACGTGCGCACCCTGCTCAAGCAACCCCAAGGCCCCCAATGGGGCAAGGTGGAAGAGGCGATCAAGGCGATGACGCCTGACGCAAGGAAAGAGCCTGTCTGGGCCTATTGGCTTGCACGCGCGCTCTTGGCCCAAGCGCCCAACAGCGCTCAAAGCCGAAGCAAATCAGAGGCCCTCACATTGCTTGAGTCGATTGCCTCGGTCAAAGGCTTTTATGAACAACTGGCCTTGGAGGAGTTGGGTAAAAAAGTGACCCTCCCTCCCAAACCGGCTGCGCCAAGCGCGCAAGACAGCCAGACCATTGCCAACCACGTGGGCTTAAAGCGTGCGCTCTATGCCATTTCTTTGGGCCTCAGATCAGAAGGAGTGCGGGAATGGAATTACGCGACGAGCTTGGTCAACGCACAAGGAGAGGCGGGTCGCATGAGCGACGCTGAAATGATGGCCGCCTCTCAACTCGCTTGCAGCCACCAGGTCTACGACCGCTGCATCTACACAAGCGAGCGCGCTCGCGAGATCTGGGAGCCCGAGTACCTCTTTCCCACGCCCCACAAAGACTTGATTCTCTCTTATGCAAAAAGCAACGACTTGGACCCCGCCTTCATTTACGGCTTGATGCGCCAAGAAAGTCGCTTTGTCACCGACATCAAATCCCAAGTCGGTGCATCAGGCCTTATGCAAGTCATGCCTCAAACGGCCAAATGGACCGCCAAAAAAATAGGCCTCACGCCTTTTTCACCTGAGATGCTCAAAGACAAAGAGACCAATGTGGCCATTGGAACCGGCTACATGCGACTGGTGTTGGAGAGTTTTGAGTCCTCCTACCCCTTGACCGCTGCCGCTTACAACGCCGGCCCCTCACGGTCTAGACGTTGGCGCGAAGGGCCCGAATTGGAGGCGGCCATTTGGGTGGAGAACATTCCCTTCAACGAGACGCGTGACTATGTCAAAAAAGTCATCAGCAACAGCACCGTGTATGCGGCCATGTTCACCCTCCAAGCACAATCCATCAAGGCGCGGCTGCCCAAAGTGGGTCCTCGTAAAACCGAGCCCGATCACGCAGACCCCAACCCCGATTTGCCTTGAAGCGCAGGCCCCTGGGCGAAAGCCCCACCGAAGTACTCAACCGCTAAGGTGTCAGGGGGTCAAGGGCTCAGGTGCTCCACGGCAGCCCAACGACGGGGCTCTGATGCAGCTCCCTTCAGGCCGCAGGCGCAGTGGGCCTCATTGCGGCAAACCCAAGGCCGCCAAAGGGCCATCGGCATCGGCATCGGCATCGGCACCACTTTGCTGCAAAGCCCACATGCTCGCGTATTTGCCATTCAGCGCCAAGAGTTTGTCATGGCTGCCGCGCTCAACGATCTCACCGTGGGCCATCACCAAAATTTCATGTGCCGAGACAATGGTGGACAAACGGTGCGCAATGACCAAGGTGGTTTTGTTTTGGGCAACCCCTCTGAGTTCAGCTTGAATGGTTCTTTCATTGGCACTGTCCAGTGCCGATGTGGCCTCATCAAAGATCAATATCGGTGGGTTTTTCAAAAGCGTCCTGGCGATCGCCACACGCTGCTTTTCTCCGCCGGACAGTTTCAAGCCCCGCTCACCCACCTGTGTCTCATAGCCCAAAGCGGTTTGTGCAATGAAGTCATGAATGTGGGCACTCTTTGCCGCTTGAATGACTTGCTCAGAGGTGGCCTGCACTTGACCGTACGCGATGTTGTAACGAATGGTGTCATTGAACAGGACCGTGTCCTGGGGCACGATCCCGATGTGACGGCGAAGGCTGGACTGTTTGAGTTCCCGCACATCCACCCCGTTGATCTCAATGTGCCCACTTTGCACGTCATAAAAGCGGTACAAGAGCCTGGCAAGTGTCGACTTGCCCGACCCCGACGCGCCAACCACCGCCACAGTTTGGCCAGGTGGAATTTCAAAACTGAGGCCCTTCAAAATCTCACGGCTGGGGTCGTACGAAAAATGCACATCCCTAAAGGTGACCCTCGGGGGGGTTAACAAAGCCAACTCACGGGCATGCGGGACATCGGAGATCTCCCGCTCACGCTCGAGCAAGGTGAACATCTTGTCCAAATCGGTGAGGCTTTGTTTGATCTCGCGGTAAATCACGCCCAAAAAATTCAAAGGAATGTAGAGCTGAATCATGAACGCATTGATCATCACCAAATCCCCAAGCGTCATGCGGCCATCCACCACCCCTTGTGTGGCCCTGTAGAGCACCCCCACCAAGGCCACTGCAATGATCAATTGTTGCCCCGTGTTGAGCAGACTCAAGGACGTCTGCGCTTTGAGTCTTGCCACTCTCAACTGGTTCAAACTTTGGTCGTAGCGCTTGGACTCAAAGGCTTCGTTGTTGAAGTATTTCACCGTCTCGTAATTGAGCAACGAGTCCACGGCTCGGGTGTGCGCCATGGAGTCCAACTCGTTGACTTGTTTTCTAAAGTGCGTTCTCCACTGCGTGACCTTGACCGTGAACACGATGTAAAACACCAACGCAAAAAGGGTGATCACGGCAAACCAAGCGTCGTAGCGGTAGGACAAAATGGACAGCACCAACACCACTTCAATCAAGGTGGGGACAATGCTGTACAAGGAATAAGAGATCAAGGACTCGATGCCCCTCACGCCCCTTTCAATGTCCCTGGTCATGCCCCCAGTTTGGCGCTCCAGATGAAAGCGCAAACTCAAGCCGTGCAAGTGATCAAAGGTTTGCAAGGCGATCTGCCTGGCCGCACCTTGCGTGGCTTTGGCAAAGACCAACTCTCTCAGCTCCGTAAAACCGGAGACCGACAGCCTCAACAACCCGTAGGCCAAAAGAAGCGCAAACGGCACCATCAAAAGGGGGACGCCCTCGGCTTGTTGGGCGTTTGCGTTGGCCACATGGGGCGTCATCGCGTCGATCAACTCTTTGAGCACCAAGGGCACGCCCACATTGGCCAATTTCGCGCACACCATGAAGGACAAGGCCAAGATCACCCGAACTTTGTAGGCCCACAGGTAGGGCAGCAAACGCTTTAAAACATCCAGGTCTGACTTGCCTGACGTGCTGGGGACCGCAGCGCTTGTGGGGGTGGGGGTGGGGTGTGCAGCAAATGAACGCATAGGGGGGGGCAATACAGAGACTCGCTCGACGCAAAAATATACAATGCATGCATTGTGCCTTTCATTGAGCCCAAAACATGAACACCCCCGAAATATCCCCAACGCACAGCACCGCGTCTCAAGCCGCACACGCACACACCGTGCTCCAACTGCCCACCGATCAAGAGCTGGTCCTCAAAGTCATCCCCATGCCCGCCGACTGCAACGCCAATGGCGATATTTTTGGGGGCTGGGTCATGGCGCAGGTGGACTTGGCAGGCTCGGTGCTGCCGGCAAGAGCCGTTCGGGGGCGCTTTGCAACGGTGGCCGTGAACCAATTCATTTTCAAGCAACCCGTCAAAGTGGGCGACTTGCTCAGCTTTTTCTCAAAGGTCACGCACTGGGGGCACACCTCCATGACCGTTCGTGTCGAGGTGTTTGCTGAGCGCATCTCAGGCCCCCAAGAGGGCTACTTGAAAGTGACCGAAGCGAGCTTGACCTATGTGGCCATTGACGCAAGCGGCCAACCCCGACCCATTCAGCACCCCACGCTCTAGCGATCTGAGCGCCCAAAGGGCCCTCAACGTTCAAGCAGCCCGCTGCGACACAGGCCTCACGCAAAGCGCGTGGCCCTAGGCTTTGCTGAAGTCGGGTTTTCTGTGCGCCATGAACGCACTCAAAGCCTCTTTGGCAGGCCCCTCAGTGAGCATGCGAGCAAAGACGCTGGCTTCGTGCTGCATCACCTCTTTGACGCCTTGCGCACTTGAAGACTTCATCAGCGCTTTGGTCTGCATCACGGCACTCACCGGCTTGGCGGCCAACTTGTCTGCCCATCGCTTGGCGACCAGGTTGGCCTGTGAGGGCACAACGACTTTGTTGACCCAGCCCACCTCCAATGCAGCCTCCGCCATGAAGGGCTCGCCCAACAGCAACGCCTCGGCCGCTCTGTGGTAGCCCATCAATTGAGGCAGCAACAGTGAGGACGCCGCCTCTGGACACAATCCCAAATTGACAAAGGGCAAAGAAAACGCCGCATTGTCGCCAGCCACCACCAAATCACAATGCAGCAGCAAGCTCGATCCAATGCCAACCGCTGGGCCACAGACACTCGCGAGCACAGGCTTGGTAAAACTGGCCAATGTTTGCAAAAACGCCATCACCGGCGAATGCAAACCAAAGCCTTCTGGATTTAAAAAGTCGGCGATGTCGTTGCCAGCGCTAAAGAAGGTCTCCTGTCCTTGAAGGATCACCACTCGAATCTCATCGTTGTTTTGTGCTTGCTTCAAGGCGTCCGTCAGGCAGGTGTACATCTCTGGCGTAAAGGCATTTCTTTTGCTCTCTCGGTTCAAAGTCAGGGTGAGCACCGCATTTTCAGCATGGATCAAAACGTCGTTCATGAATTCTCTTTTTTAAAGGGGTCGGTCAAAGGTGAGAGGTCCTCAAGAGGGCCCTTAAGAGGGCCGCCCAAGCACGCTCGAGATCATGGCTGGCGAGTCCAAACTTGTGTGCGCCAAAAGGGCCCCAAATAGCCCCTGACTTGCAAGGTGCGACCTTGATCGAGCAAGCGAATTTTAAAGCGGTATTCATCCCCACTTTCAGGATCCAATATTTTTCCGCCTTCCCACATCCACTCGTTGTCATTTTTTTGCCCACCCCGAATGATCTCTAAGCCCACCAGGGCTTGATTCTTGCGGTCTCCCGTGCAGCGAGTGCACCGCTCATCGGGCAAGGCATCGGGGTCCAGCGTTTTGATGATGCGTCCTGACAAACGTCCATTGTCTTGCGTGATTTTGATGTGCGCACGGGGCTCCTGGGTCTCATCGTCATGCGTGACCCAAACCCCAGTGATGCTTGGCCCATTCGCCTCTTGCGCTTTCGCACTTTGAAACACCCCAAGCCCCGTGGAGAGCCCGAGCACACAACAGGTCGCGACCCCCACTTGGATGGCCCCTTGAAGAGCACCGCGCCACCTTGGCCCACTCATGCGCGCTGCCCCAAAGCCGCTTGGGTGTCCATGACACTTTGCGCACCCGATTTGATTTGCTCGAGCAAGGAAAGCGTCTCTGGAAGGAGCCGAGCAAAGTAGAAATGGGCCAATTGAATTTTTCCATCATAAAACGCTTCACGCCCCGAGCCTTGACGACGGGCATGCGCCACAAAGGCCATCCTCGCCCAAAAGTAGCCCACCACAAAGTGACCCAAAACACGCAAATAGTCCACTGCGCCCGCGCCCACCTCTTCAGCGTTTTGCAAGGCCTTAAAGCCAAGCTCCCCAGTGACTTGCTCGATGCGCTGGGACAAACTTCTGAGAGACTTGGTGAGGGATTGCATCTCTTGGGCATGTTCACTGCTTTGCACAAGCTCGATAAAGGTCTGCACCTGAGCGCCAAAACGCCGCAAGGTCTGCCCCTCATTGGCCAAGACCTTTCGCCCCAAAAGGTCCAAACTTTGTATCGCATTGGTGCCCTCGTAAATCATGTTGATGCGACTGTCGCGCACAAACTGCTCCATGCCCCAGTCTCGAATATAGCCGTGCCCTCCAAGCACTTGCAAACACAGGGAGGTTGAAATCCAAGCGTTGTCCGTCAAAAAAGCCTTCACAATGGGGGTCAGCAAGGCCAAGTCTTGTTGCGCCTCCTCGCGAGCTTCGGGACGGCTCGCATTCACACTTTCATCGATCAACAAGGCACAGTGCAAAGACAAGGCGCGTCCCCCTTGGGCATAGGCCTTGGCTGTCAAAAGCATGCGCCTGACATCGGGGTGCACAAGAATGGGGTCGGCCGCTTTCGTCAAATCTTTGGGTCCGAGCAAACTCCTGGATTGAATTCTTTCCTCAGCATAGCGCCGTGCGTTCTGATACGCCACTTCCGTCAACCCCAAAGACTGCATCCCGACCCCAATGCGCGCCGCATTCATCATGACAAACATGGCCGCCAAGCCCCGACCCGGCTCTGCGACCAATGTGCCTCTTGCGCCATCCAGCACCATCTGACAGGTGGCACTGCCTTTGATGCCCATCTTGTGCTCAAGGGCCGAGCAAAAGATGCCGTTGCGTTCGCCCAAAGAGGCGTCCTCATGGACCAAAAACTTTGGCACCAGGAACAAACTGATGCCTTTGCTTCCCCTTGGGGCGTCAGGCAGTCTCGCCAAGACCAAGTGCACAATGTTGGGGGTCATGTCGTGCTCGCCCGCACTGATAAAAATCTTTTGGCCAGTCAATGCATATTGCCCGTCCTCCAGAGGCACCGCCTTGGTGGTGATCAGCCCCAAGTCCGTGCCGCACTGGGGCTCGGTCAAGCACATCGTCCCGCTCCACTCGCCGCTGGTGAGCTTGGGCAGGAAGGTCTTTTTTTGCCACTCGCTGCCATGCGCGTGCAAACACTCGTAAGCCCCATGGGTCAAACCCGCGTACATGGTCCAGGCTTGATTGGCCGAATTGAGCATTTCATAAACACACTGGTTCACCACCATCGGCAAGCCCTGTCCGCCGTACAGGGGGTCACAACTGATCGACGTCCAGGCCCCGTCCACAAAGGCCTGGTAGGCCTCTCGAAAGCCCTTGGGGGTGCTCACCTCGTGCGTCAAGGGATCGAGCTGACAGCCTTCAATGTCGCCCACTTGGTTCAGGGGCTGAATCACTTCCTCGGCAAAACGCGCGCTTTGATTGAGGATCTCTTGCAGGATCTGCAAATCAAACTCTTGGTGTTTGGGCCATGATTTTAATTTTTCTGAAAACCCCAACACCTCATCAAGCACAAAGACCATGTCTTCTAGGGGTGCGGTATAGCTTGGCATAAAACCCTCTCTTTTCTTTGAATGCTTGGTGCCGCCAAACACCTGGAGGCAACAAGCCGATTTTGACCTAAATTCATCCCTTCACCTATGCGATCAAACCCATGGTTGAACCCTGGCCCCTTGAGCACACACTTTGTTTGCCCTGCAAAACTTTCAGTTACACTGCTTTTGCTCAAAAAAACACCTCTCAACCCCATGGAGTGCCTCGACATGAACGCCACACGCATCATCGCCATCCGACACGGCGAGACCGACTGGAACGTGCAAACGCGCATTCAAGGCCACATGGACATTGACTTGAACACCACCGGTCTTTGGCAAGCTGCCCAGTTGCATTTGGGCTTGGCGCATGAAGAGATTGCCCAGGTCTACACCAGCGACCTCTCCCGCGCCCAAAGAACCGCTCAGGCCTTTGCAGGGGCCTTGAAGCTGCCCCTGCACATCGAGCAAGATTTAAGGGAGCGGCACTTTGGCACTTATGAAGGCTTGACATGGCGAGAACTCGAAGAACGCCACCCGAGTGAAGCCCTGGCATGGAGGTCACGCGAACCGCATTGGACCCCCCCTGAGGGTGAAAGCCTTGACATGTTGAGGCACCGGATCGTTGGGGTGGTCAGTCGCTTGGCCGCCAAGCACAGGGGACAACAAATCGCCATCGTGACCCACGGCGGCGTGTTGGACATCTTGTACAGAGTGGCAACGCATCAGTTTGACCAAAGCCCAAGAACTTGGAGCCTTGGCAACACCTTCATCAATCGACTGCTTTGGTCGCAAGAAGGTCTTCATTTGGTGGGCTGGGCCGACAACGCCCATTTGGAGCAAGCGCCCAACGCAGAGCCCTCCAAGGCCTTTTTCTAAGCCGCCGCAGTGAGCTTGGGGCTCGAATCGATTCAGTTGCCTTGAGGCTGAGGGGGCTTGAGGCCCAAGTGCGCATAGGCCGCCGCACTGGCCACACGTCCGCGGGGGGTTCTTTGCAAATACCCTTGCTGCAGCAAATACGGCTCGATCACATCTTCAATCGTGTCGCGCTCCTCACCAATGCTTGCCGCCATGTTGTCCAGTCCGACAGGGCCTCCATCAAAGCGCAAAATCATCGTCTCCAAAAACTTTCTGTCCATCACATCCAAGCCCAACTGGTCCACATCCAGCATTTCTAGGGCTTGATTGGCCAAGGCCTGGGTGATCTCACCCGTGCCCTTGACCTGCGCGAAGTCACGCACCCGTCTGAGCAAGCGGTTGGCAATTCGAGGCGTGCCACGCGAGCGTTTGGCCAACTCCATCGCACCTTCGGGCACCATTTGCGTTTTCAAAAGCTGCGCGGACCTCATCACGATGCGGTTGAGCTCATCGACGGTGTAGAACTCAAGCCGAGACACAATCCCAAAGCGATCCCTCAACGGGTTGGTGAGCATGCCCGCCCGCGTGGTCGCGCCAACCAAGGTAAAGGGCTGCAAATCGAGCTTGATGCTTCTCGCCGCAGGCCCCTCGCCAATCATGATGTCGATCTTAAAGTCCTCCAAAGCCGGGTACAAAATCTCCTCAACCACGGGCGAGAGCCGGTGAATCTCATCGATAAAGAGCACATCGTTCTTCTCCAAACCCGTCAAGAGTGCGGCCAGGTCTTTGGGCTTTTCAAGGACAGGCCCACTGGTTTGACGCAAATTGACCCCAAGCTCGTGCGCGATGATTTGGCTCAGGGTTGTTTTCCCAAGACCCGGCGGCCCAAACAAAAGCACGTGATCCAAGGACTCTCCGCGTTGCTTGGCCGCTTGGATAAAGATGCTCAACTGTTCCCGCACTTTGACTTGACCCACATAGTCTTCAAGTGTCTTGGGACGCAAAGCGCGCTCGATCGCCTCTTCAGTGACGGAGCTCACCCGCGTATCCACCACGCGCTCCGTCTCGGGCCCTGGGCTGGCTCGACGCTCCAGAAAAGTTTCGCGCTCATTGTTCGCCGTCAAGCTTTTCCGCACATCGACGTCTTGTGTGCGCGTCGACTTGGGAGAACCTTTGGGCAAAGGGGTGATGTCATCCGTTTGAACACTCATGTTGCTTGGGCTTTTGCCGTCGTTTAAATTGTCTTGTTGACCCCAAGGGGACCCTTGTGCGCGCCTCAGCTGGACAGGTTCTTCAGCGCCCACTTGATGCCCTCACTCACACTGAGTGCTGAGGGCAAGTTTTTCAAGGCGAGTTGCGCCTCTTTTTCACTGTACCCGAGCGCCACCAAAGCTTGCAGCACGTCCGCGTGCTCACCGCCCTGACCCTTTTGATCCAAAAGCTGTGGCTCGCACAACAGGTCTAGTTTACCCTTGAGCTCCAACAAGAGTCTTTCTGCTGTTTTTTTACCAATCCCCGGAATTTTGACCAAAAAGTGAGCTTCTTGCGCTTGAATGGCCTTGGCCAAATCGGCCACGCTCAAACCACTTAAAATACCCAAAGCGGTCCTCGGACCCACACCTGAAATTTTAATGAGTTGTCTAAACGCTTCGCGCTCACTTGCGCTTAAAAAGCCAAATAGAATTTGAGCATCTTCTCTCACCACAAAGTGGGTCAAGAGCGTTGCTGTTTCTCCCATCGCAGGCAAATGATAAAAAGTGCTCATCGGCACCCACACCTCATAGCCCACACCGTGACAATCGATCAAAATTTGAGGCGGCGCTTTCTCACTCACCACGCCCGTTAGCCGTCCAATCATGCTTGCACCTTTATTTCCAATCTAAGGATTATCGACTTGATTTTGAAACACACCTTCACCCCCCTGAACAACACCCGGTTGTCTCACTTGTGCGGCCCCATGGACACGCATTTAAGAAGCATAGAAGAGCATTTGAACGTCACCCTCACGCGTCGCCAAGGGCACTTCAAGGTGGAGGGTCCCAAAGCCAAAGCCAGCCACGCCCTGCACATCTTACAGTCCCTGTACGAACAAGCCAGGCGCAGCATTGAGCCGGCCACCGTTCAGTTGATGCTCAGCGCCTCACCCCCTGATCTTAATGCCTTGGACCAACCCACCCCGCTCTTGACCAAAAGAGGTGACCTCAGGCCCAGAAGTCCCAACCAAGGGCACTACATGGACCGCATCAATGCACACGACATCACCTTTGGCATCGGGCCCGCGGGCACGGGCAAAACTTATTTGGCCGTTGCCATGGCCATTGATGCACTTGAGCGCCAAGCGGTGCAGCGCATTGTGCTCACCCGACCGGCCGTAGAGGCGGGTGAAAAACTGGGCTTTCTGCCAGGCGACCTTGGCCAAAAGGTGGACCCCTATTTGCGGCCTCTGTATGATGCGCTTTACGACTTGATGGGCTTTGAGCGAGTTCAAAAAACGTTCGAACGCCAAGCCTTGGAGATTGCCCCCTTGGCCTTCATGCGAGGTCGCACACTGAACCACGCCTTCGTCATCTTGGATGAAGCACAAAACACCACACCTGAACAGATGAAAATGTTTTTGACCCGGCTGGGCTTTGGCTCCAAGGCGGTGATCACGGGTGACATCAGCCAAATCGACTTGCCCAAAGGTCAACAAAGTGGTTTGGTCGATGCGCAAAAGGTGCTCAAAGGCGTTGACGGCATTGCATTTTCTACGTTCACATCCGCAGACGTGGTGCGCCATCCCTTGGTCGCTAGAATAGTGGACGCCTATGATAAAAAACGCAGTGCCAAGAACGACTTGAGCACTTGATGACGCCCTCCAACCTGACCTTTGACCCAGACCTCCATGCGCACCACCCCTGAACCCGTTCTTGAGTTGTCCCTTCAATTTGGCAAAGACTTGGGCTCGAGCGAGCACAAGCGCATCTTGAGCCGTTACTTTGTCACGAAAAGCTTGAGCGCGTGTCTTCAGCACTTAAATCGACAAGCCGCTTTCACCGTTCGCGTGGTCGGTCACGATGAGGGCTTGGCATTGAATGGGTCTTACCGAGAGCGTGCTTACGCCACCAACGTCTTGACCTTCTGCTACGAGAGCGAACCCATCGCCATGGCCGACTTGGTGCTCTGTGCACCGGTCATCTTAAAAGAATCCATGGCACTCAACTTGCCCCTGAAGGACCATTACCGGCACTTGTTGATTCATGGCGCCTTGCATGCCTTGGGGCACGACCACGAGGTGAGCAAAAAAGAGGCACGGATCATGGAAGCCTTGGAAATTGAACTCTTGACGACGTTCAAAGTACCCAACCCTTACGCCGCGTCATAGGAAACTTGATTGGCCACTTGATTGCCTCGTCCTTTGTCACCCCAGCGACCAATCAACGCCCCGCCCAACACCGGCCAAAGGTGTGCGCCTTTGCTTTTAGTGTTGACACAAAACGCTTACAAATAATTGTCCTCTGCGCCCTCGTAGTGCGACTCCATGTCGCTTGGCAGCAATTGGATGGACGCTCTCAGTCCTGGCACCTCACTCATCAAGGCTTGCTCAACCGACACCCGCAGTGTTGCGGCGCGCCCAAGAGACCAATTAAAGGGCATGTGCATGTGCATGTCAACGTAGCGACGCTGCCCCGCTTTTCTTGTCACCAAGTGATCAAAGCGAATGACTTGTGCACTTTCAGAGGTGTGAGAAAAGCCTGCCAGTGTGGCGTGAATTTTCTCCATCACCTCGGGCTCCAAGGCCTCGTCCATCAACCCTTGCGAAGACTCCCACAGCAATGAAAAGCCTTCCTTCAAAATCACCAAGGCGACGAGGGCCGCCACCAAAGAGTCCAGCCATATCCAGCCACTGAGCACCACCAAGCCCACCCCCACCACCACACCAAAGGAGGTCCAAACGTCTGTGATCAAGTGCTTGGCATCGGACTTCAAGGCAATGGAGCGATGCTCTTTGGCGGCACCAAACATGACCCAAGCCAAAAACCCATTCAAGGCCGAACTCACCACCGACAAGACCAAGCCCCACCCCACCTGATCCAAGGGCTCGGGGTTGAACAAACGGTGAGCAGCGACCCAAACGATGCCCAGCGCGGCCACAATGATCAAAATGCCCTCAAACCCAGAGGAGAAGTATTCCGCTTTGTGGTGCCCATAGGGATGGTCCTCATCCGCCGGTCTTTGTGCGACCGTCACCATCATCAACCCAAAAATCGCACTCGCCAAATTCACCAGCGACTCCAACGCATCGGACAAAAGCCCCACAGAGTCGGTCAACCACCAAGCCCCTGTTTTGAGCGCAATGGTGATCAAGGCGACAAAGACCGAGGCTTTGAGCAAGCCCTCAGGGGTCAGCCAATGGGCTTTAAGATGTTTGTTCAATGAAAATTTTCTTCCAATGGATAAAGGGCATGGGACTTGGCCTCTTCTTTTAAAGCGGCCTGACCCCAATGCCCAGAAAAACCCCAAGGACTTGTCCGTCTCGGCAAGACAAACCCTGTCACACAGAAACGCTTAGAGGATCGCGCAGACACCTGCACTAGGCGTCAACTCAAAGTCACCTTGGCAAAACGCCGCTTGCCCACTTGCAAGAGGTAGGTGCCAGCACCCATCTTCAAACCCTTGTCGCTGATGCTCACGCCGTCGACTTTAACGCCTGAACCCTCGATCAAGCGATTGGCCTCACTTGCAGAAGGGGCAAGACCCGCGGCTTTTAGCAAGGCCCCAATGCCAAGTGGCGCGCCGCCAAGCGCCACTTCTGGCACGTCATCAGGCACGCCACCCTTGCTTCTGAGTGCAAAATCTTGCTCCGCCGCATCGGCCAAGGCGTGACCATGAAAGCGCGCCGTGATCTCTTTGGCCAAAGCGACTTTGAGCACTTTTGGATTGAGTCCATTTTGGACCTCCAAGCGACTCGCTTGGATCTCCCGGGTGCTCTTAAAGCTTAAAAGAGGATACCAAGTCCACATCAAATCATCGCTGATCGAGAGCACTTTGGCAAACATGGTGTTGGCGTCCTCGGTGATGCCAATGTAGTTGTTTTTGCTCTTGGACATCTTGTCTGTGCCATCCAAGCCCACCAGCAAGGGCATGGTCAAAATGCATTGCGGCTCTTGAGCGTGTTCTTGCTGCAAGTGGCGCCCCATCAGCAAGTTGAATTTTTGATCCGTTCCGCCCAACTCCAAGTCACTCTTTAGCGCCACGGAATCATAGCCTTGCATCAACGGGTACAAGAATTCATGCACACTGATCGATTGCCCAGATTTGAATCTCTTGGTGAAATCGTCCCTCTCCATCATTCGAGCAACCGTGTACTTGGCCGCCAACTCGATCATGCCTCTGGCGCCCAAGGGGTCACTCCACTCGCTGTTGTAACGAATCTCCGTGCGAGACGGGTCCAGCACCAAACTGGCTTGCTTGTAATAGGTCTTGGCGTTTTCTTCGATTTGCTCTTTGTTCAAAGCCGGTCTGGTGTTGTTTCGACCAGAGGGGTCCCCAATCATGGTGGTGAAGTCACCGATCAAAAATATCACCTGGTGCCCCAAGTCCTGCAATTGGCGCATCTTGTTGAGCACCACCGTGTGCCCAATATGAATATCTGGCGAGGTTGGATCTAGCCCGAGTTTGATCCTCAAGGGTCGCCCCGTTTGGTCCCAGTCCTTTAATTTTTTAACCCATTCCGCACGGGGCAGCAACTCCTCACACCCCTTGAGCGTGATCTCCAAAGCCTCTTGCACGCGGGGACTTAAGTCTTCTGGGTCTGTCGTTGAGTCGTTCATAGGATCAATGGGCCGTCTTAAAGGGTTTCAAACGCTGTCGGAAAAGGGCCTGCCATGAAAAAAAGGTCGCTTTTATGCAAAAAACCCATGATTTTGAAGGCATCAAGAGACGAAGCTCATCGACCACATTAAACAACACGCGCAAATCAAGATATACTAGAATTAGATCAATAGTTCTATATTCAATTTATATTTTAGCCTGATCCATGGCCTTGCGGCCATAGGCCTTTGGAATTTGGATTGAATGTTTTCATTTCGCGTGAAGCGCAGAGCCTTGTCGTCCAAGGACTGTTGCGCCATTGCGCTGTTACGTTTTACTTTGTGACGCCCCGGGGTTCGATTGAACAAGCTCAGACCCAGCGCCAACAAGGTTGGAGATTTTGTGTTGTTAAAACTGCTCTTTTCTGGATTGGTCTTGGCGCTGGACATCGGGCATGGGCTGGTTGCACGTGCACGCATTGGCGCCCACTACCTTCTCACCCAGCAACTGAACGCCTTGAAGACCAGCATTTATTTGGCGCTAGGCTTGGTGATCATTGCATCGGGCGCTTCTTATGCGGTGGTCACGCTCGGGCCGGACGCCTCGATGCTGCGACCAAGCTTGGTGACCCAAGAGATGATGCTCAAACCTTTGAGCATGAGCGCGCTACCCGCCTCGAGTGCCATCGCTTTGAGCAGTGAACTGGGTGCAGACGGTTTCACAAAAAACGGCTTTGAGGACTTGGTTTCACCCCCATCAAGCGAGCCCCCTGTGGCCAGCGACGCACCGCGCGCCAATGATTTTTATGCCACCGAATGGTCGCGTGGCAACGAGAGCACCCAAAGTGTTTTGGCCAGACTCGGCGTCTTTGATGCAACTGCACTGAACTTTATTGTGTCTACGCCCAGCACTCGTCAGTTGTTGCTGGGCAAGAACCCACGGCTACTGAGCGCAAGCACGGATCAAGCGCATCACTTGAAAGAGCTGATCGTGAGGTGGGCCGACGAAGACCCCAACTACTTCAACCGCTTGACCCTCAAGAAAAGCGCGTCGGGCTTTGAAGTGCAAACCTCTAAAGCCCAGTACCAAACACAACTTCAAGTGGCGGGTGCTCGCATTCGCTCCTCCCTCTTTCAAGCCACAGACCAAGCTCGCATCCCTGATGCCGTGGCCAATCAATTGGCCGAAATATTTTCTGGCGACATTGATTTTCACAGGGCTTTGCGCCAAGGAGATCGGTTTTCGCTGATGTATGAGGCACTTCTTGCCGATGGCGAGGTTTTAAAAACCGGCAAAATCTTGAACGCTGAATTCATCAACCGCGGCAAGTCCTATCAAGCCGTTTGGTTCGCTGAGCCCAACAACGCCAAAGGGGATTACTACGCCATGGACGGGATGAATCTGCGCAAAACGTTCCTCGCTGCGCCCTTGGCCTTTTCTCGCGTGACCAGTGGCTTTAGCATGCGCATGCACCCCATTCTTCAGACGTGGAAGGCACACTTGGGGGTTGACTATGCCGCCCCCACCGGTACACCCGTTAGAACGGTGGGCAACGGCTTTGTCGAAAGCACGGGCTATCAAAACGGCTTTGGCAATGTGGTCTTTATCAAACACCCACAAGGCCCCGTGACGGTCTATGCCCACTTGTCTCGCATCGATGTCAAAAAAGGGCAAACGGTGACCCAAGGTGCGATCATTGGTGCGGTTGGCCAAACGGGCTGGGCCACAGGGCCCCACCTGCACTTTGAGTTTCGCCTGAACGGTCAACACCAAGACCCCATGACCTTGGCCAAACAAAACACACCCATTCCTTTGGCCAGCGAGTTCAAACCCCTTTTCCAAAAGCAAGCTCAATTGGCGAAAACCGTGCTGTCGGGTTTGAGCACCCTTGAGACGGTGGACATCGACTGATGCGCCGCGGCCAAGTCGCTCGGTCCCTTCAGTGCCCTTGATCGCCCTTGATCGCCCTTGTTCGCCCTTTAGCGCCTTTTTTTACTTCAATG
Source organism: uncultured Burkholderiales bacterium (assembly GCA_903861115.1). GTDB lineage: Bacteria > Pseudomonadota > Gammaproteobacteria > Burkholderiales > Burkholderiaceae_C > Limnohabitans. The sequence goes on along the minus strand of CAIOTD010000010.1, from coordinate 11,791 downwards.
CCCCCACCAGCGCCATGAACCGCCCAAGAGACTCGAACCTCTTCATGGGCCTCATGTCTGGCACCTCTTTGGACGGCGTGGATGCGGTGCTCGTGGATTTCAGCACCACACCTCGCCCATTGGGCCACGCCTTCACCCCCTTTGCGCAAGCCTTCAAAGAGGAATTGCTCAGCCTGAACGCCGTGAGTGACAACGAGTTGCACCGCGCAGCCTTGGCGAGCAATGCGCTTTCAAATCTTTACGCTCAAACGTGCAAAGACTTGCTTGAGCGTTTAGAGATTCCCGCACAACACATTCGAGCCCTTGGCGCCCATGGCCAAACCATCCGCCATCAACCTCAGGCCCATGACGCATGGGGCTACAGCAGCCAATTGTTATCGGGGCATTTGCTGGCAGAACTCACAGACATCGACGTCATTCACGACTTCAGGTCAAGAGACATCGCTGCGGGCGGACAAGGCGCGCCACTGGTGCCCGCCTTTCATCAATATCTCTTTCAAAGCGAAAAAACGCTTCGCGTGATTTTGAACATCGGCGGCATGTCCAATGTCAGCATCCTGGCCCCCATCAAGACCGTCCCAGCCGCGTCGACTGCGCCCAACAGCCGCTTCACGGTCACCGGGTTTGATTGTGGGCCCGGCAATGTGCTCATGGACTTGTGGTGTCTCAAGCACACGGGCCTAACGTACGACAAAGGCGGTCAATGGGCACAGGGCGGACACGTCAACGAGGCGCTGCTTGCCCAGCTTTTAACTGAACCCTTTTTCCATTTACCCCCCCCAAAAAGTACCGGACGCGATTTGTTCAACGCGTCTTGGCTTGAGACCCACCTCACACCCCGGTTTGAGCGATTGAGCGCGCAAGATGTTCAAGCCACCCTGTGTGCATTGACCGCGCACAGCATCCTTCAGGCCATTGATGCGTGCCTCAAGGCGCCAGCACATCTCTTAGGGTCCCACGCGCCCATGGAGCTCGTGGTTTGCGGTGGCGGGGCGTTGAATGCCACCTTGATGAATGCTTTGAAGTCCAGAGCAGGACTTTTTTCAACGCTTGCGAAAATGCGTCTCTTGGACTCGGATGCTCTGGGTTGTCCAGCTCAGCAAGTCGAGGCCTTTGCCTTTGCGTGGTTGGCCAGGCAACGCGTCTTGGGGCTCAGTGCGAACCTTCCCCCAGTGACCGGGGCCAAAGGGCCAAGAGTCTTGGGCTCTTGGATCCAAGCTTGAACGAAAAAAAGGGTGCAGTTCAGTGAACTGCACCCTTTTGATCTGTGTGGCCTGGGGGGATAAGACCCAAGCCTGAAGCCTGGTTTGACTTACACCGAGAAAGAAGACCCACAACCACATGTGGTGGTTGCGTTGGGGTTCTTGATCACGAACTGTGAACCTTGCAAGTCCTCTTTGTAATCAATCTCTGCACCCAAAAGGTACTGGTAACTCATGGCGTCAATCAACAAAGAAACGCCGTTCTTGCTCATCGTGGTGTCATCTTCATTGGTGATTTCATCAAAGGTGAAACCATACTGAAACCCAGAGCAGCCTCCCCCTTGCACAAAGACGCGAAGCTTGAGGTCTGGATTGCCTTCTTCAGCAATCAAATCAGCCACTTTTGCAGCGGCACTGTCCGTAAAGACAATGGGTTCTGGCATCACGGTTTCAATGTTTTCAGCAACGGCACTCATTCGAGTCTCCCAACAATCAATATGAAAAGAAGAGCCTTCTTTTAGCTCTTAGTCTTGAACTGTACCAAAAAACCTTCAACACCACCTGCGGCATGGTTAAAGAAAACAACACTCCAACGACGCGGGTGAGCGAGCTTTTGTGGCGACAAGGGGCTCTCGAGCTTCCCACAGCAAAAACCCCTTGCACATCGCTGCCAAGGGGTTTTTTGCAAGAAGTGTTTGCAGCGCCAAAGCGCTTGAAACACCCCAAAGACCAAGCGGATCAGCGTTTGCTGAACTGCTTGCGACGGCGAGCAGAGTGCAAGCCCACCTTTTTACGCTCAACCTCACGCGCGTCACGGGTCACGTAACCGGCTTGAGAGAGAACGGGTTTGAGGTTTTGATCGTAATCGATCAAAGCACGCGTGATGCCATGACGCACCGCGCCGGCTTGACCCGATTCACCACCGCCGTGCAAATTGACTTGAATGTCAAAATACTCAACGTGGTTGGTCAACACCAAAGGTTGCTTTGCAATCATGATGGAGGTTTGACGGCCGAAGTACTCGGTGATGTCTTTACCATTGATCGTAATTTTGCCTGAACCCTTCTTTAAGAAGACCCTGGCGACACTGGACTTTCTACGTCCCGTGCCATTGTTCCATTCACCAATCATCTGTGGCTCCTTAAATCGTTAACTCTTTGGGTTGCTGAGCACTATGTGGATGCTCGGCACCGCCATAGACCTTGAGTTTTTTGATCATGGCATAACCCAAGGGGCCTTTGGGCAACATGCCCTTGACGGCTTTCTCGAGTGCACGACCAGGGTGCTTGGCTTGCATGTCACGGAAATTGGTTCCGTAAATGCCGCCAGGGAAACCTGAGTGACGGTAATAGACTTTGTCCAAGGCTTTGTTGCCTGTGACACGAATCTTGGAGGCGTTGATGACGACAATGAAGTCGCCGGTATCGACGTGAGGCGTATAAATGGCCTTGTGTTTGCCGCGCAAACGGAGTGCAGCTTCGCTGGCAACACGTCCGAGCACCTTATCGGTGGCGTCAATCACAAACCACTCGTGCACCACGTCAGCGGGTTTTGCGCTGAATGTAGACATGGATAAATCCTTGAGTTGGGTTTGTAAGCGTCCTTTTCCACGGTCGGTGTTCTTCTAACGAGAACCTCTTAGGTGGGTCTGAATTCCTCGCCGCGGGACTGCTCAAACGCTGCGAAGCCGTCCATTTTATAACATTTCAAACCCTTTGGGCAAGTTTTAAGCGTTCAAAAACAACAGGCTTAGGCCCATCTCGTCTCTTGGATGAAACAATTGTTGGCCTTTTGCTTGAACCGCCCAAGCCAAAGCCGGCCGACTGCGCGCAAATGCATTTGTCGCACACGAGGGGACCCAAGGCCCACTAAAACGGTTACCATCGCTGCCATATGTTTAGTTATCGACACGCCTTTCATGCAGGAAACCATGCGGATGTGCTCAAGCACGCCGTCCTCATCTCCATCGTCAAATACATGACCGACAAGCCGGTCCCTTTGACCGTCATTGATACCCACGCGGGGGCTGGGCTTTACCGCATGGACAGCGAGCTCTCGGCCATCAGCCAAGAGGCGCAAGAGGGCATTCAAAGGGTCTTGGCCCAGCCCGAGTTGGCAAAATCCAAACTCCTCAAAGAGTATTTGGCCTTGTTGCACGACTTCAACCCCTCTCCAAAATCGAAACTCTACCCCGGCTCGCCCTTCATTGTTCAGCATTTGCTCAACGATTTTGACAAACTCAAACTCTTTGAGTTGCACCCCACCGACACCCGACTGCTCGAGCAGCACGTGGCGCAACTCAAGGTGGCACGACAAGTGGCCGTTCTCAGAGCCGATGGCTTTGAGGGCATGAAGAAATTTTTGCCACCTCCCCAACGCCGAGCCCTGGTGGTGATGGATCCGAGCTATGAGATCAAAACCGATTACAGCAAAGTCTTGGTGAGCATCCAAGACGCGTTGAAACGCTTTGCAACGGGCACCTACTTGGTCTGGTACCCGCTCATCGCCAGGGCCGAAGCACACGACCTGCCCAAACGACTTAAAACCATGGCCCAACACGCCAAACGCGATTGGCTGCATGCCTCCTTGATCGTTAAATCCTCCAAGTTCACCGCCCTGCCCAGCGAATTGCTTGATGGCGCCAAACAAAAGAGGCCCGGCCTACCCGGCAGCGGTGTGTTTGTGATCAATCCGCCCTACACCCTCAAAGCCGAGCTCGAAGAGGCGATGCCCGAACTCGTGAACTTGCTCGGACAAGACCCGCACGCGCAGTTTCACCTCGAAAGCTCCTAAAGCCGCTCAGTGAGCCGGCGCCAACCACCCCAAGTTGCTGCAAATGGCCAAAACAGCCGCGCTTTGATTGAGCGTATAAAAGTGAAGTCCAGGAGCGCCCGCGCTGTGCAATTGGTCACACAAATCGGTGACCACCTCCAAGCCAAAGGCCTTGATCGACGCCACATCGTCGCCATACGACTGCAAGCGCAAACGAATCCAACGGGGCACCTCGGCGCCACACGTTTCAGAAAACCGCAAAAGCTGCGAAGAGCTGCCAATGGGCATGATGCCCGGCACGATGGGCACCCTCACACCCAGTTTTTCAGCATCCTCGACAAACCTAAAATAAGCGTCGCTGTTGAAAAAGTACTGTGTGATGGCCGAGTCCGCCCCGGCTTTGACTTTTTCGGCAAAGGCTTTTAAATCGGCCTCGGGCGACTTCGCTTGCGGGTGCATTTCTGGATAAGCCGCCACCTCAATGTGGAAATCATCTGCGAAGTGCTCACGCGTGAACGCCACCAAATCTTTGGCAAATTCAAACTCACCACTGGAGCCAAATCCACTTGGCAAATCGCCCCTCAAAGCCACCAGTCGCTTCACGCCCATGGCTTTGATTTGACCCAATTGCTCCAAAATGGTCTCTGGCGTGGCCCCGACACAAGACATGTGCGCCGCGGCTTCTTGCCCCTCGCCCTGGATTTGAGCCACCGTGCTCAGGGTCCCCGACTGGGTCGACCCCCCAGCCCCGTACGTGACCGAACAAAACTGCGGCTTGATGCGGTACAACTCTTGACGGATGCCAGCCAAACGGGCAGCACCTTCAGGCGTTTTGGGCGGAAAAAATTCAACACTGAGCGCTGGATTCATATCAAAACAAACTTTAAGTTAAGAAATCGATGCCACACCCTGCGCTGAGCGAAGTGTGCGCCAAAGGGCCACAGAGGCAAGGCTGAACGACCCACTCGACGACACGCCATCAAATGGAGCCCTTCATGAACAAAAAGCCCTCGCGGGCCTTTTGCTCAGCAAGACACGGACGTGCCTTGATCAATAGCGATAGGTGTCGGGCTTGTAAGGGCCGTTTTTATCCACACCGATGTAGCTCGCCTGCTCTGAAGTGAGCTCGGTCAACATGGCGCCCACTTTTTTCAAATGCAGTCTTGCAACCTTCTCATCCAAATGCTTGGGCAACACATAGACCTGGCCATTTTCGTAGCGCTCTGGGTATTTGAAGAGCTCGATTTGCGCAATCGTTTGATTTGCAAACGATGAACTCATCACAAAGCTTGGATGACCCGTGCCGCAACCCAAGTTGACCAAACGACCCTTGGCGAGCATGATGATTTTGTTGCCTGAGGGCAATTGAATGTGATCGACCTGGGGCTTGATCTCTTCCCACTTGTACTGCTCCATGGCCGTGATGTCGATCTCGTTGTCAAAGTGACCAATGTTACAAACAATGGCTTGATCTTTCATTTTGAGCATGTGCTCGTGAGAAATCACGTGCTTGTTGCCTGTGGCCGTCACAAAGATGTCCGCCTTGTCAGCCGCGTACTCCATGGTGACCACTTTGTAGCCTTCCATGGCCGCTTGCAGTGCATTGATGGGGTCGATCTCTGTGACCCACACTTGTGCACTCAACGCACGCAAAGCCTGCGCAGAACCTTTGCCCACGTCACCGTAGCCGGCCACCACAGCGACCTTGCCTGCGATCATCACATCGGTTGCGCGCTTGATGCCGTCCACCAACGATTCTCTGCAACCATACAAGTTGTCAAATTTGCTTTTGGTCACCGAGTCATTGACATTGATGGCTCTGAACATCAAGTCTCCCTTGGCCGACATTTCCTTCAAACGGTGCACGCCCGTTGTGGTCTCTTCGGTCACACCAATGATCTGTGCACTTTTGCGGCTGTACCATGTGGGATCTTTGGCCAACTTGTCTTTGATGGCCGCAAACAAACAAACCTCTTCTTCGCTGCCCGGGGTGCTCAGCAAGGAGAGATCCTTCTCCGCTTTCTTGCCCAAATGCATGAGCAGCGTCGCATCTCCACCGTCGTCCAGGATCATGTTGGGGCCTTCACCCTCCGTATTGGCCGCACCAAATTCAAAAATGCGGTGCGTGTAATCCCAATACTCGGTCAAATTCTCGCCCTTTTTGGCAAACACGGGTGTTCCAGCCGCGGCAATGGCTGCGGCTGCATGGTCCTGTGTTGAGAAAATATTGCAAGAAGCCCAACGCACGGTCGCGCCCAAAGCTTGCAAGGTTTCAATCAACACAGCCGTTTGAATGGTCATGTGCAAAGAGCCGGTGATGCGCGCACCTTTGAGGGCTTTAGAGGCACTGAATTCCTCACGAATGGCCATGAGGCCAGGCATTTCAGTCTCGGCAATTTTGATTTCTCTTCTGCCCCAATCGGCCAAGGACATATCAGCCACCACAGACTCGTTGGCGTGTAAAGATTTGATCACAGCGTTCATGTTTTTTTAACTCCATAGGATGGTAAAAACCACTGCGCGCAATGCGCCCTCAAAGCCCAAAGGCTCAATGAAAGGGGCTCAAGGCATCAAGGAGTACAAGGAGACGGGCACCTCACCTCACTGATTGCAGTGGGTGAGCGCCGTTTGAAAAATGACCGAGCCTCACTTTGAATTTGGCCCACCATGCAACGCGAACTCAGGTCGATCAACCCTCACGTCCACGGCTCGCCACAACAAAGTTGCATCGCTCCTCGGTGCCAATATTTTACCCCACCCATCCCCGCCCACCCACACCGCCCGACAATAAACCCTTGAATTCAGGGGCTTCGGGGGCCGATCAAGGCCCTTGGGTGTCGCTTTTAGGCCCAAGGCCTGGGGCAGAGCCCTCCAGTCCACAAATCCGCGCTCCCACTGCAATTGCACGGTGAGCGCGGTAAAATAAGCACTTTGGTGAGTCAAAACACCGAGCCCCCACCTTTGGCCGATGCGCCTGGTTTGGACCGCAAAGCGACCCACCTTTTCTCTCTTCGCTCTTTTTGATCACTTGAACAAAGCACTGAACGCGCGCACTCTGTAGGAGCCGCTTTGCAGCCCTCTGTGTTAACCTTTTAATCTACTTTTGTCCTATGCAAGTCGCCTCTCTCGCCGCCGAGGTCAAACGTCGCCGCACCTTTGCCATCATCTCCCACCCCGACGCTGGAAAAACCACGCTCACTGAAAAATTGCTTTTGTTTTCTGGCGCCATTCAAATCGCGGGTTCCGTCAAAGCCAGAAAGGCCACTCGCCACGCCACGAGCGACTGGATGGAGATTGAAAAACAACGGGGCATCTCGGTCGCCTCCTCGGTCATGCAAATGCTCTACCGTGAGCATGTGATCAATTTGCTTGACACCCCTGGACACAAAGACTTCTCCGAAGACACGTACCGCGTGCTCACTGCGGTTGATTCGGCCCTGATGGTGATCGATGCGGCCAACGGCGTGGAGGCCCAAACCAAACGGCTCATTGAGGTCTGCAGAACACGCGACACGCCCATCATCACCTTTGTCAACAAAATGGACCGCGAAGTGCGCGACCCCCTGGACATCTTGGACGAAGTTGAGCGCGAACTTGGCATGCCCTGCGTGCCCATGACGTGGCCCGTTGGACAGGGCAAGTCCTTTGGCGGCATCATCGACTTGAGGGCTCACAGCATGAAGGTCTTTGAGTCTGGCTCTCAAAGACGACCCCAAGATTTTGAAACGGTGCCCCTGAGTGACTTGCAAGCCTTGCAAACGCGCTTTGGGCATGAGTTTGCAACGGCGCTTGAAAGCATGGAGCTTGCAACCGGCGCCTCCCCCACCTTTGATCGAGAGGCCTTTTTGGCGGGCAAGCAAACCCCTGTCTTCTTTGGCTCTGGCGTGAACAACTTTGGCGTGATGGAAGTCTTGGACGCTTTGGTCGACCTCGCGCCGGCCCCACAAGCGCGAACAAGCACCTTGATCACCCAAGGGCAGACCCAACTCAAAACGATCGAGCCCGATCAAGCCTTGTTTTCTGGCGTGGTCTTCAAAGTCCAAGCCAACATGGACCCCTCACATCGAGACCGCATCGCCTTTGTGCGCGTGGCCTCGGGTCGCTATGCGCCGGGCATGAAGCTGAAAGTACAACGCACGGGCAAAGAGCTGCGGCCCACCTCTGTGGTGACCTTTTTAAGCCAGCGCAGAGAGGCCGTGGAAGAGGCCTTTGCAGGCGACATCATTGGCTTTACCACGCACGGCGGTGTTCAATTGGGGGACACCATCACCGATGGCGCCTCTTTGCAATTCACGGGACTGCCCTTCTTTGCGCCAGAACTCTTCATGACCGTGGTTTTAAAAAACCCCCTGCGCACCAAACAACTTCAAACGGGCTTGGCGCAACTCGGAGAGGAAGGCGCCATTCAAGTCTTTCGCCCTGATGCGGGCGGCTTGATGCTGCTTGGGGCCATTGGACAACTGCAGTTTGAAGTGGTCCAACACCGCCTCAAGGCAGAATACGACTGCGACGTTCGCCTAGAAGGTTGTCCCTACACAGGCGCGCGCTGGATCACAGCCGACACGCCCCAAGAGCTCAAAGAATTCTTGAACGCCTACCCCAGCAGAATGGCCAGCGACGCAGCGAACGCTTTGGCCTATCTGTGCACCTCGCCTTACGACGTGCGACTGGCCCAAGAGCGCTTTCCAAAAATTCACTTTCACCCCTTGAGAGAGCACGCAGGCTTGGCCCTGCAAAATGCCCAATAAGCGCGGCGCCTCAACCCCGCTCAAAGAAAGAGATCTCCCAAGCACACAAGCCCAGGGGATCTCGCCCTTGCTCAGGCAAGCGCACTTTTTTTCTTGTCCGTCCTTGACAACACCGCCTTCAACGCCTGGCCCGTGTGTGTCTTTTGACGAACAATCTCCTCGGGCGTACCCGCCGCCACCAACTGCCCACCCTCTTGCCCACCTTCTGGCCCCAAATCAATGACCCAGTCGGCTTCGGCAATCACATCCAAATCATGCTCAATCACCACCACCGAGTGCCCAGCGTCCACCAGCCTGTGCAAGACACGAATCAACAAGTCAACATCTGACATGTGCAAGCCCACCGTTGGCTCATCAAGCACATAAAGCGTGTGCGGCACTTTGTAGCCGCGCTTGCCCACATCGTCTCTCACCTTGGAGAGCTCGGTCACCAGTTTGATGCGCTGGGCCTCTCCCCCGCTCAACGTCGGAGAGGGCTGACCCAGGGTCAAATACCCCAAGCCCACATCCTTCAAGAGTTGCAAGGGGTGAGCCACACTGGGCAAGTTCGCAAAGAACTCCACCGCCTGATCAACCTCCATTTGCAGCACCTCCCCAATGCTTTTGCCACGCCACGTGACCGCCAACGTTTCGGCATTGAAGCGCGCGCCCAGACAGACCTCGCATTTGACTTTCACATCGGGCAAGAAGTTCATCTCAATCGTGCGCATGCCTTGGCCCTCACACGCGGCACAACGACCATCTCCCGTGTTGAAGCTGAAACGTTTTTGCGAATACCCCCGCGCCTTGGCCTCCAGCGTGTCGGCAAACAATTTTCTGATCGTGTCCCAAAACCCAATGTAGGTCGCAGGACAACTTCTGGGGGTTTTGCCAATGGGGGTTTGGTCCACTTCAAGGACCCGGTCTATGTGCTCAAAGCCTGCCAAGCCCGCGCATCCGAGCCACTGCTTGGGCGGCCCCTGCCTTGACACCGCCAACTGCACATTGGCCAGCAAAATATCGCGCGCAAGTGTCGACTTGCCCGAACCAGACACGCCCGTCACAGCCACAAGCTTTCTCAAAGGCACATCGACATCTAACTTTTTCAAGTTGTGCAAACAAGCGCCTGTCAGCTGCAAACGCTCTGCATCAGCGCTTGGGCCTGAGAGCGTGCGTCGCGCTTGAAAAGGATGCAACATGGCTTGGCGCAAGTACCGACCCGTGACGGAGTCGGGACAGGCCTCCAAGTCCGCCACACCCCCTTGCGCAACCAATTGACCACCGCGCACACCCGCACTCGGTCCAATGTCAATCAAATGCTCAGCTTGGCGCATGGTGTCCTCATCGTGCTCGACCACCACCAAGGTGTTGCCCTGATCGCACAGCAACTGCAGTGAACGCAAGAGCATCTGATTGTCCCGCGCATGTAAGCCAATCGTGGGCTCATCGAGCACGTAACACACCCCTTGCAAATTGCTGCCCAATTGCGCCGCGAGTCGAATGCGTTGGGCCTCTCCGCCACTCAGGCTTGGCGCACCGCGGTCCAAGGTCAAATAGGCCAAGCCCACTTGCTCCAAAAATTTCAAGCGGCCTTTGATCTCTGGCATCAAATCTTTTGCAATCTGCGCCTCTCGTGCCACCAACTTCAAACCCTGCGCCCACTGTGCGATCTCTTTGACACTCAGTCGCGCAATGTCTGTGATCGCTTGCCCGTCAAACTTTACGGCACGCGCCGTGGGGTTCAGGCGCGTGCCCAAACAGCTCAAACAAGTCGTCTCCTCAAACTCCTCAAGCACGGGCTCAGCAAAGGTTTGCTCACGACCTCTTTGCGAGGGGTCAATCTGTGTGTCATCGAGCAAATCACGCTGCGAGGCGTTGAGCTTCAAGCCCGTGCCCACGCAACTTGGGCACCAACCGTGCTTGGAGTTGTAAGAGAAGAGCCTGGGGTCGAGCTCTGCGTAGGACGTGGAGCACGTCGGGCAAGCCCGCTTGGTGGAGAAGACCTCCAAGTGCCCGATTTGCGAACACGCGAGACCCGATTGAAAGGCCTCTCTTAAGCCCTCTAAGTCACTGAGCACATGCACCACCCCTTTGCCAAGCTCCAGGGCCAACAACAAGCCCGACTTTAAAAGAGCCTCCTCCTTGGCACTCACATGCAAACTCAAGACCGGCAACTCAAGGGTGTGCTCTTTGAAACGATCAATTCTTGGAAACTTTTGCGTTGAGAGATACTCGCCATCGACGCGAAGATGCGTGTAGCCCTTTAAGCGAGCCCATTCTGCCAAATCGGTGTACACGCCTTTTCGGTTGATCACCAAGGGCGCCAAAATTGCAATCTCTTGGCCTTTGAAGCGACGCATGATTTGCGCCACGATGCTCTCCGGCGTTTGCGCCTGCACAGCTTGTCCATCGTGCACACAATGCTGCACACCCAGTTTGACATACAACAAACGCAAAAAATGCCAAATCTCCGTGGTCGTTCCAACGGTGGACTTTCTACCGCCCCTGGACAACCGCTGCTCAATGGCCACGGTTGGCGGAATGCCGTAAACCGCATCCACTTCTGGGCGACCCGCAGGCTGCACGATGCTTCGGGCATACGCGTTCAAACTCTCCAAGTAGCGTCTTTGCCCCTCGTTGAACAAAATATCAAACGCAAGGGTTGATTTGCCTGAGCCCGATACGCCGGTGATGACGTTGAATCGACCACGCGGAATGTTGACGCTTAAATTTTTTAAGTTGTGCTCTTTTGCATTGACAATTTGTATATCACCTTGGTCCTTGCCGACAAAGGCATGCTTTAAAGACTTGATCGCTTTTTGGGTTTTTGAGCGTTCATTTTCACCGGCCCCCGATAAGGCCTCGACCTTCAAGACACCATATTCACCCAGGGCCGCATCATAGGAACGCAAGGCCTGCGCGGTGTGTGAACTCGCATGCAAACGTATCTCCTCGGGCGTTCCTTCAGCCACCACACATCCTCCATGCTCTCCCCCCTCAGGCCCCAAGTCAATCAACCAATCGCTGGCCCGAATGACATCTAAATTGTGCTCAATCACAATGAGTGAGTGTCCCGCCTCCAGCAGCTTT
>CAIOTD010000009.1 GCA_903861115.1 uncultured Burkholderiales bacterium | reverse complement strand
CGACCGTTAGAAAGACCATGATGAATAAATCCATGCACAAAATCCACCCTGCCTCTGTGTTGATCGCTGCTTTTTTGCTATGCCTCAGCTCAATCACCAAGCCAGTACTAGCACAATCGAGTTGGCCCTCTCACCCCTTGCGTTTGCTAATCCCTTATGCCGCTGGCGGATCGACCGATATTTTAGGACGTCGATTGGCCGTCAAACTGGGGGAAGACTTGAAGCAACCCGTTGTTGTGGAGAACAAAGGCGGGGCCAACGGCGGCATCGGTGTCAATTCCTTTGTAAAGTCCCCCTTTGATGACCATTATTTCATGGTGGTCTCCTACACTCAGCTTGCCATCAACCCCTTCATTTACAAAGAAAAGTTGGGATACGATCCAGATGCTGACCTCACACCCATTGGCATGATTGCGCAAACCCCCAACGTGGTGGTGGTTCCCAACACCCTCCCTATCAACTCTCTCAAAGATTTGGTGGAATACGGCAAAAGTCGACCAGGCAAGCTCGCCTACTCCAGTGCAGGCATTGGGAGCACAGGCCACCTCTTGAACGAGCTCTTTAAGAGCCAAACGGGGGTGGACATGGTGCACATCCCCTACAGGGGCAATGGCCCAGCCATGCAGGCTTTGCTGTCTGGAGAAGTTCAATTCAATACCGACAATTTACCCCAGCTTATACCTCAAGTCAAAGCAGGTAAAATAAAACCTCTCGCCGTGACAAGCACCAAACGATGGTTCCAGCTGCCGGACGTTCCAACCGCTGAAGAAGCCGGCTTCCCGGGACTGACCACAGTGGTGTGGTTTGGTTTGGTGGGTCAAGCCAAGTTGCCCAAAGAGGTCACCATGAAGATGAACGCCTCCCTGAACCGCTTGCTTAAAAACAATGAGTTCATTGCCTCACTCAAAGAGGTCAGCTTGGAGACCGTACCCGGCAGTCCCGATGACATGGTGATCGCGACCAAAATCGAGCGTGACCGCTGGAAGCGCGTGATTGAAATTTCAGGCGCCACGGCAGAATAAAACTGCCCAGATCATCGACCAAAGTCAATTAGAGTCGGCCAAGTTCTCTCGCCACGTTTTACCGTTAATTTTTTGAATCACTTCATCGAGATCCAATTCGGCAGCACCAGGCACTTTGATTCTTAAAAATTGCTCCGGCTTGGCATCCAAGGGCTTGGTCGCATCGATACCCAGTTTGGCACCAATACCGCCTCTTGAGGTTGGGTCTAGCTTAGAGGCACGGCAATTGGACTCAAGCACCAGGTCCTTGTCCGCTTGGAAACGGGTTGCAATGGCCCAGTCCACCTCCGCGGCATTGTAGATATCGATGTCTTCATCAACCACAACGACCAACTTAACATCGTGGTGCATGGACAATGCACTGAAGATGATGTTCTTGGCTGAACCTTCATAGATTTTCTTGATTTGTACAATCAAATGATAGCGCCCTACGCCACCTTTGGGCAAATGCACATTCAAAACATTAGGAAAAACCCGTTGCATACTTGTGAGGAAACTCGCTTCTCTAGGGACAGCTCCTAGCATGAGGTGCTCCGTGCCGCCACCAATGATGGTGTGAAACAAGGGAGATTTGCGATGTGTGACAGTGGTAATTTCAATCACGAAGCGTTCACCTTTAGGGCCATAGTACTGTGTGAATTCCCCAAAAGGACCTTCAGGCTCACGCACCCCGGGCACAAAAAATCCCTCGATGGCTATTTCAGCCTGCGCGGGAATCATGAGATCGTTGCTGATGGACTTCACCACCTCTAGAGGCTGGCCATGCAGAGCACCAGCCACTTCCAATTCATCTTGGTCTTGACCCACCAAGGCTTGTGAGGCCAGCAAGGTCATCACATCCACGCCAATGACAATGGTGATGGGCATGGGTTTGCCTTGTCTTTCAGACTCGGCCAAAAAAGCCCCTGTGTCTCGGGAGGAGACAGAAACACCCATTTTGTTACCGCCTTGGAGTTGACAGCGGTTGATAGACACATTTTGCTTGCCAGTTTTGGGATTGGCGCTGATCAATAGTCCCGCCGTGATGTAAGCTCCACCATCGTGTTCGTTGTGAACCGGAGCCGGAAGAAGAGCTGCCAAATCAATCGATCCTTGGTGAATGACCTCTTGAACTTTGGCATTGGATTTGGAAACAACCTTGCAAGGCAGGGGTGAAGAGACGGCTTCTTGGTATTTCTTCAAGATGCCTTTTTCATCAACACCCATGGCCCGAGCTATCCAGGGTCGATTGGACATGATGCCACTTACGACTGGAATGGCATGGCCACCAGGCTTTGGAAAAAAGGTGGCCTTCTCACCGTCGAGTCGGTGGGCCAAGGCGGCGAGCTCAAAATTCAAACTCATACCAGGTTTGGCAATGGTCAATAAGTCCTGCTCGGCAAGATCATCAATCCAGTCTCTAAGTGTTGGAAAATTTATCATGGATCAGTGTAAAAATAAAAAAATTAATTGATTTGGAGATCAAGACGTTTAACAATCTCTGCATATCGGTCCTGCTCATTTTTAATAAAATTTGTGAACTCTGCAGGACTGCGTCCATCCGCATCAAATCCACCCTCATTCAAGGAATCTTTGAGCTGTGGATCTTTGAGTGCTATTTTGATCTCCGCTGATAACTTGCTGATGATGTCGCTGGGTGTTCCCTTGGGTGCAAACCATCCTACCCAAGTGCCTTTGATCACACAGTCTTCAAGCCCTGCCTCTTTCATGACTGGCGTACTGGAGAAATCTTTGCCCCTGGATGAACCGGTAAACGCAAGTACTTTAACCTGACCGTTGTCTTTGTATGGCAGCACTGTTGCAGGCGACAAAACCATGACGTCGACTTGACTCGCCACAATGGCATTGAGTGCGCCCGCACTGCCTTTAAAGGGGATGTGGAGCAACTGAACACCTGCTTTAGCGGCAAAATTTTCAGTGGCCAAATGAAGTGCGTTGCCTACACCAGGGGTGCCATAGGTCAAAGGGTGCGATGCAGCTTTGGACATGGCAATCAATTCTTGGACAGAATTCACGGCCAAGTCTTTTCGCACCACCAACAAATAGCCACTGCCAATTCCTAAAACACCAATCGGGCTAAAGTCTTTTAGCGTGTCGTAAGGGACCGTCTTCGAGACAAGTGTGTTGATAATGATGGATGGTGATACGTTCAAGATGGTGTAACCGTCGGGCTGAGCCTTGGCGACTGCAACGGAGCCAATCATGGCATTTGCACCTGGTTTGTTGTCTACAAAAATATTGAGCACGCCACGCTTGTTGATTACATTCACAACAGAGCGGCCAATCATATCAACCGTGCCTCCCGCTTCAAAAGGCGTCACCAATCTGATGGGCTTGCTAGGAAAAAGAGCTTGCGACAAGACAAGACTTGGAAAAATGAAAAGTACTACAACAATCCACTTCATGGACAACAACATCTGCTCACTCCAAGTGTCAAAAACAATGACTGTAATTCTGCAGTTGAGTAAGTCAATCAGTACTACTGCCTAGTTCATGTGCTCAGATAAAGTATGCCCACGGGCGCATCGAGAGAGCTAAAACACTCGATAAAAGTACATCATGTGTTTGATAAGTTTCTATTGAAATCGTCAATGTCCCGGGTTAACCCTGAGCTCTACCTTTTTCAAATACACGCCTCATTGTGAAGCACAATCAGATCATCCAATTGCATTGAGACTTGATCGGATTGACGGTGTTAGCGAAACAGTTCAAGTCGTAGCAACTTGATGCACTTTGCTATTTTAAAATTAAATACAATACTTTCTTTATTGTAAAAATACTACTTGAAAGATTCAACATGAAATCATGGGGATTCAATAAAGGTCTATATGACCTTGGCGCCGATTGTTATGCTTGGATTCAACCTGATGGAACATGGGGGTTCAGTAATTCTGGTCTGATCACCGATTCAAATGAATCCTTGTTAGTTGACACCCTCTATGACCTGCCAAAAACTCAAGAAATGCTTGATGGCTACAGAAAAGTGATTCCTTCAGCAAACAATATTGGCACCCTAGTCAACACCCACTCAAATGGGGATCACTATTTCGGCAATCAACTGGTTCATGCTCCTCGAATAATTTCGAGCCGAACCTGCGCTGAGGAAATGGCAAAACGCCCGCCAAGTAATCGAGCAAAGCAATTGCGCGACTGGAGAGAACTTGGCGATGCTGGCGTGTTCATTAATGAGAATCTCAGCGGTAAATTTGATCTGGAAAACATAGACTTGGTATTGCCAAATGAAGTGTTTGAAAAAATGCTAACCATTCATGTAGGTCGCAAAACAGTGGAGTTGCACAATGTTGGCCCTGCTCACACTGGGGGGGACACATTGGCCTGGCTTCCAAAGGAAAAAGTGGTCTATACGGGGGATATTATTTTCTCTAATGCCCATCCAATCGTATGGGATGGTCCTGTTTCTAATTGGATCAAAGCGTGTGATCAAATGATTTCTTGGGGTGCTGAGATCGTTATCCCCGGACATGGACCAATATGTGATCTGGATGCTGTTAGAGCGACGAAACACTATTTAGAATATTTAACCCTGAATACGCGAAAAAGATTTGATGCACAAATGACTGAAGATGAAGCTG
>CAIOTD010000008.1 GCA_903861115.1 uncultured Burkholderiales bacterium | reverse complement strand
CACGGCGCTCCCAAGGAAGAGCACGGCGCCAAGAAAGAGGAACACGGCGCTCCCAAGGAAGAGCACGGCGCCAAGAAAGAAGAGCACGGGGCTCCCAAGGAAGAGCACGGGGGCGGTCACGGCAAGGAAGAAAAAAAAGCTGAACGCCCAAAGAGAACCTTTGAAGGCATAGAGCCCCTCTTTTACCTGGACGAAAAGCGCAGACCCTTTGCTGAACCCTTTCACAAAAGGGAAGAGGAAGAGTTCTTCCTTTGCCGAGCCAACGTGGGTGAATGGTACAGGGCAATGAATGCCGAAGACTTCAACATCTTGGCTGAAAAAAATGGACTGAACAAAATCAGCGGCTCCACCTGTGCGCTGCACCTCATCCCCTCCAAGAAGGGCAAAAAACTGCCCTATCTTTTGCTCGAGTTCTATGCCAACTCAGACCTGATGAGAGAGTGCATCTTGACGGAAGAATGCAGTGAAGTGCGCACCATCATCATGTACATCAAGGACAAGACCCTTTATCGCAACTTCATCATCACCGACGCTCACAAGCACGTTCACAAGCAGTATTGCTTGAACAACAAAAGTGAAATCATTGCTGAAAAAGCCTGTTGGCGTTACTTTCAAGACCTGGCCTTCAAGCGACTTCAAGAGGCGGAGAATGTGAAGGAAGAAGCGCCTGAAGAAAAACCCAAGCGACGCAGGTCTTCTCGCAAAGAGGAATAAGCCCTAGGCATTGGGCGCAAAGCCCACAACAAGCCCTTGCCTGCAAAACGCATGCAGGGCGTTTGAGCCCTAGCGACTCAAAGGGATGAAAAATTCACTCGCCCGCTTGAACGGCAAGCCAGATACTTTGACCTCTTGCGCGACCAAATCAAGCATGGCTTGATCAATGCCACTCGTGTGCTCATACACCTCCATCCAAGTCTCAAAGCCTTCTGCAGAGACTTCGGGACGCTTTAACAAAGAGACTTGCAAGCCTGAAGGAATTTTCTTTTGAATCTCTTGCTGCATGCGCTGCACAACAGGTATCCACTGCGCGTGCTCGGTCTGGGGGACCTTGTAGTAAACAAAAAGTGTTTGTTGGTTCATGGTGCATCAAGACCGGATGGGCTTCACATTCTTTCCATTTTGAGTGTATTGACCAAATTGTTCCACTTGTCAATTTCATTTGACAAGAGGTCTCTCAAGTCCTCTGGAGAGCCGCCGCGAGAGTCAATCCCCACCTCCAAGAACTTTTGCTTGACATCGGGCATGTTCAAAATCAAATTGACTTCCTTGTTCAATCGGTCCACGATGGCTTTGGGTGTTTTGGCGGGTGCAGCAATGCCGTTCCATGCCATCACGTCATAGCCCTTGACGCCACTCTCATTGATCGTGGGCACATCTGACAAACCTTTGAAACGGTTGTTTGAAGAGACCGCAATCGCTTTGATTTCACCACTCTTGATGAGCGACATGGCGGGAGAAATGATCTCAAAGGCAACAGAGATGTCTTTGCTCTTCAAAGCCATCATGAGTGACGGCGTGGTCTTAAAGGGCACAAGCGTTGTGTGCAGTCCAGCCATGCTCACAAACAGGTTGGCCGACATGTGTTGACCGCTGCCAATGCTCACCGAGCCGACATTGTATTTTTCTGGATTGGCGCGTGCTTTGTTGATAAAGTCTTGGACATTTTGAATATCAGAGTTTTTGTCCACCAACATCAACACATCAAAGAAGCCCATGGCAGAAATCGGTGCAAAGTCCTTTTTGATGTCATAGGGCAGTTTCTTGAACAAGGCCTGGCTCACCGCGTTGCCATAGTTCATGTGCAGCAAGGTGTAGCCATCGGGATCGGCTTTGGCCACCATCTCTGCGGCCACAATCCCGCCAGCACTTGGACGGTTGTCCACCACCACTTGCTGACCCAGTGCGTCTGAGAGTTTTTGAGCGACAAGACGAGCCGTGATGTCGGCGACTCCACCCGCCCCGTAACCCAGGACCAAGCGAATGGGCTTGTTCGGGTAGTTTTGTGCATTTTGCGCCAAAGCATTCAAGCCCAAAAGTAGACCTAGAGAGATGCAGACGAAGGACTTCATGGCTTGAAGGGAAAGTGTGGTGGTGTTCATGGCGATTTGTCGTGTTAAAGGTTAATACGTGCAGGGCTTTGCAATCACTTCTTGCACATTCCAGCCCAGCGGGTGACCATCGAGGTTTCAATGTCAAAGAGGTCCAAGGCCCGACCGACACTGTGGTTGACCATGTCATCGAGTGTTTTGGGCCTGGCATAAAAGGCGGGCATGGGGGGCATCAAAATGGCACCGTTGTCACTGGCTTGCATCATGGCTTTCAAGTGTCCGGCATGCAAAGGCGTTTCACGCACCATCAGCACCAAGCGACGTCTTTCTTTGAGCACCACATCGGCCGCCCTTGATAAAAGCGAGGTCGTCATGCCATAAGCAATCTCAGACAAAGAGCGTATTGAGCAAGGTGCCACCACCATGCCCATGGTCTTGAAGGAACCCGAGGAGATGGTCGCACCAATGTTTTTGGCATTGTGAACATGTGTGGCCAAACTTTGGACCTCTTCAATGCTCATCTCGAGCTCGGTGGCCAAGGTCATTTTGGCCGAGTCGCTCATGACCAAATGCGTCTCAATGTCAGAGTGCTGCAACACTTGCAAAATTCTCACCCCGTACACGATACCCGAGGCCCCACTGATGCCCACAATCAAACGCCTGGGCTCAGGGCTTGAGGGGGCTGGTTTTTTGCCCCCAGGCGTGCTCGCACTTTTGGCGACCTTGCTGGCACTCACGGGTACCTTTGATTTTTTGTTGGAGGTGCTCAACTTGGGGCTTCCTAGTGGATTTTGAAATTATTGCTCATCAGGACGGAACTTGCTTTCCGCTTTGACGTCGTTTCTTTGTTGCTTCAAACTGATCAAACCATTTTCCAAGTATCGGCCTGTGGCCGCCCTCTTCGCCGCCTCATCCCACTGGGGCAACCAGTCGCCCAAAGAGTAACCAAACCAAGGGGCTTGGGGGCGGAGTTTGGGCAGACCCAACTCTTCCCAAATCTCTTTGGATTTCTCCATGTATTCACGCGTTGGCAAGGCCAAGGGCGGCATGTCTGACTTCATGGTCGCGTCCATGAGCAAGGTCGAATCCTCTTCGCCGTCGTTCTCTCGCTTGGGTCCATGGCCTTGACCACGGTGATCCAAGGTTTGCACGTCTACGGTTGGGTTCATGCGGTAGGCCATGGCCCAAAGAATCGCGTCGGCATTGTCTGGATCGATGTCATCGTTCACAGCAATACAAATCTTGCCACAGTCGCCCTTGAAGAATGCCGCACCGTAAAGCGCACGCCAAACTTCCGTTTTGGGCATTTTTCTGTCCACCGTGATGACGGTCACCCGCAACAAACCGGTGAGTGGCTCATGGAGAGAGACCTTTTGCACGCCTCGAATCCCCAAGGTGTTTTTAAGGTAAGACAAGAACAAGGGTTCGTAGGCCACGCGCTTGATCACGCTGGACTCGGACGGGGCCACTTGACTGATGTAGGATGGGATCACGGGCTTGAAGCGGTGGGTGATGGCCGTGATCTTCATGGGCAAATTGAACTCTTCCAGCGCCACGTGACCGTGGGACTCTCCAAAAGGCGCCTCGGGCTCTAAAAACTCCAAATCGATCTCACCCTCGATCACAATCTCAGCCTGAGCGGGCACTCTGAGCGGCACGCTGTGGGCATTGATCACTTGAATGGGCACGCCGGCCAAACCACCCGCCACATCGAACTCATCCATGCCAATGGGCAATTTTTGTGGGCCCATAAAGGCCACCAAAGGCGGACAGCCCAAAACCACCGCACAAGGCATGGTTTTATGACCGGCTTTTTTCCACTCTTGGTAATGCAAATAGCCACCCGCGCCGCCCACACGTGTGGCCATTCTGACCACCATGCGATCTGACGCCTTTAAGGCACAACGGTAAGTGCCCATGTTTTGAACACCCGTCACAGGGTGCTTGGTGATGACGTTCGTGGCCGTCAAGGTCGGCGCACTGTCAAAACCGGGTGTGGAGATGGGAATGGGCAACATGTCCAAGCCCTTGCCTTCACCGATCAAATCAGCCCCTTCGTGAATGACCTCTTGGCACACGGCCTTGCTCACCAAGACGGGCGGTATGGGATGCTGAATCGCTTGGTCCCATTTCTTTTGAATATCTTCAACGGCGCATCCCATGCCGACACCATAAATTGCACGGTTGGCCGCCAAGGCGCCCACCACCACGGGGATGTCGTACTTTCTGCCTTGTGCATTGACGATGTTGGTGAACAAAAATGCTTTTCTCTCGGCCTCGTCCATGCCACCGACAAATTGCCACCTCACCAAGGGGTGCAACTCAGCATCTTTGTCAATGGCGCGATCGATGACCTGCAACAAACCGTGCTGCTGAAGTGACTTTAAGTGATCGTGTAAATCTGGGTATCCGGTGTGTTCTTGACTCATAGACTTTTTATAAAATGAATGGACTGATGGACTGATGGACTGATGGACTGATGGACTGATGGACTGATGGACTGATGGACTGATGGACGCTTGGCGTTCTTGCGCTATTGTCGCTTAAATGAAGACGCTTCGGTTGAGAAAAACTCACACGAAAAGCAAAGCGCTGCACCCCCGATACGCACCTGTGTAGGTGCGGCCCCCTGCAGCTTCACCGGTCAAAGCAGCACTAGGCCTCGTTTGCTTTCCAGCCCATGCTGATGGAGAGCTGCTCAATGGACTGCTCGGTGTCCTTGCCCTCTTTGAGCAACCATTCACAAAAATTTTCCAAACTGGGCATGGCCATCAGGTTGCTTGGGAAGTTGGCGTAATACATTCTCTGCCTCGCACCGGTCAGGCCAAAGGGCGCACACAAGCGACCCGCAATGATGTCATCGGCCACCAAAAACAAGGGCACCAACACCACCCCCAGTCCCTCAATGGCGGCTTGAAGCGCAAAATACATTTGCTCAAACTGCAAAGTACTCGGGTGAGAGGACTCGCTCCAATTGTTTTGATCCCCCCCCTCTCGCCACTGCTGCCAACTGACGGGCTCTGTGTCGTAGCTGATCAAGGTGTGGTGCGCCAAGGCTTTGGGACTTTTCAAGGCCCCATCATCAAGCAAATCGGGGTGACAAATCGGCACAATGGTCTCTGTCATGAACGGCACACTGCGCACATTGGGAAAGGGCTGCAAAGCCCCTCGAATGGCCAAATCGTATTGCCGCGCCTCAAAATCGATCCCCTCTGTTGAGGTCGTCAACTTCACCTCCAAGCCTTCTCGACGGCGCTGAAAGGCGGATATTCTTGGAATCAACCAACGCATCGTGAACGTGGGTGGCGCATTCACGCGAATCACCATCGGTTGCGTTTGGTCCATGATCTGCATGGCCGTGACCGAAATGCGGTCAAGTGCAGGGGTGACCGAGGCCATGAAGGTCTTGCCCTCTTCGGTCAACAGGAGCTGAGACTGGTTGCGCTTGAACAAAGACACCCCAAGCCAACTCTCCAGCAAAGCCACTTGCTTGCTGATCGCACCGTGGGTCACGAACAACTCCTTGGCCGCCTTGCTAAAGCTCACATGCCTGGCCGCCGCCTCAAAGGCACGCACCGCATTCAATGGGGGCAATTTCCTCACACGCACTGACTCCAAAAATAAACCACGCCCAAAGGCATCAAGACCTCCCATGCACAAAGCATTTGAAAGAGCCCTGATTATCTCTCAGGCTGTGAGTTTTTCTCTCACAAAATCAAAAAATATTTCTAGATTTTTTAGTCTACCTCTGCCAAATCACCAAAATGAATTGGAATTGAACTCAGGCCAATGTGTGAGTTTTCGTCTTCAATTGTCATTAAAATAGGCTTCATCGGCCCAACCCTTGCCTTCGAGCCATTTTGGAATTGAACGCCCCAATTTTCACCTCTTTTCACCCAAGTCTTGCACCCACCGGTGGGTGCGCTGACTTAAAGACACCACGGGATACCCATTCATGAAAGCAGCACCCTTTGATTACGTCTTGGCCCAAGACTTGGATCAAGCCTTGAGCTTGATTGACGAACATGGCCCAGACGCCAAACTGATCGCGGGAGGCCAAAGCTTGGTGCCCATGATGGCCATGCGATTGGCCAGACCTCAGTTGCTCGTGGACATCAATCGCTTGAGTGAACTCAAACACCTTGACATTCAATCTGATCGGGTGTCGATTGGCGCCGGTGTCAGACAAAGAGACATTGAGTTCAATGTGCAATTGCACCAACATGTGCCGCTACTCAAACACGCCTTGGCTTGGGTTGGACACATTCAAACCAGAAACCGCGGCACCATTGGGGGCAGTTTGGCCTATGCCGACCCTTCTGCAGAATTGCCTTTGAGCGCCTTGCTGCTGAATGCGAAAATCCATTTAAAGAGCAAAACCGCCGGAGAGCGTGAGGTCTTGGCCGAAGACTTTTTCCTTGGCCCCATGTTCACAGAGATCGCCGACAACGAATGTCTAAGTGCCATTGAGTGGCCCATTTGGAGTGGCGGCCATGTGGGCGTTGCTTTTGAAGAAACCGCCATTCGCAAAGGCGACTTTGCCATGGCCTCGGCCGCTTGCCAAATCCAGTTGGACCCGGCTGGCGTGATCCAACGCGTGAGTTTTGGCCTGGGCGGCGTTGACGGTACGCCCCGCGTCTTTCCTCACTTGGCCACGCAAATGGTGGGCCAAAAAATCAGCGACCTGGCCATGGCCGACATTGCCCAAGCGGCCATCCAAGAATGCGACCCAGGCAGTGACATGCACGCAAGCAGCGCCTACCGCAAGCACTTGGCGCAAGTCCTTTTGTGCCGCGTGACCCACCAAGCCGCAGAGTCGGCGCTGGGTCACTCGATCAGCTTCAAACATTGAGCCCAGAAGCCTCAAGCGATCTGGCCACCCCCCCCTCTTCACCCCACCCACATCTATCAAGCCCACCCATGAACAACAAACTGCCCGTTGCCATCACCGTCAATGGCGTGCAATACGAACGTGATGTAGAACCCAGAACCACTTTGGTTGATTTTCTAAGAGACACATTGGCTTTGACCGGCACGCATGTCGGTTGTGAGCACGGCGTGTGTGGCGCCTGCTCAGTGCTCTTGAACGACGACCCCGTGAGATCGTGCTGCATGTTTGCCGTTCAAGCCAATGGCATGCACATCACCACCGTTGAAGGTCTGAGCGTACAAAGAGGTCAAATGAGCGCTCTGCAAGACGCCTTTTGTGAAAAGCACGCCCTTCAATGCGGCTATTGCACACCGGGCATGCTGGTTTCATGCTCAGCCCTCTTGAAAGACAACCCCAAGCCCACCACCGAAGAAGTCAGAGAGGCCATCAGTGGGAATTTGTGCCGTTGCACGGGCTACCAACAAATTGTAGACGCCGTGATGTACGCCACCAGAGACAACGCTTCAGACACAGACGCATCGAAAGTGAGCCAACATGTCAACTGAAAAAACCGCTTTTAAATACATTGGTCGCCATCGCCGTGCCGTTGAGCACAAGCGCTTTGTCGTGGGCCAAGGCCACTACGCGGCCGACATCCACCGTGCGGGCATGCTGCATGTCGCCTTGATCTCAAGCCCCTACGCATGTGCCCACATCTTGAGCATCGATGGTGAAGACGCCTTGGCCATGCCAGGCGTGCACGCCGTGTTGACGGGCGATGAACTCTTTGCCGCCATTGACCCCATCTTGCCCGGTGTAGATGCGCCCCAAGTCACTCGCTATCCCTTGGCCATTGGGACCGCACGCTACGCGGGCGAATGGGTGGCGGCTGTTGTGGCCGAGACCCGCGCACTGGCCGAGGATGCGGCAGAGTTGGTGAACATTGAGTACGAAGTGCTCGAGCACATCGTCAACCCAGAAAAAGCCCTTTTGGCAGGCGCGCCCCTGGTTCACCCCAAGCACGGCTCCAATGTCATCTTTCACAGAAAGTTTGTCTGGGGCCCTGTTGAGGAAGACTTCAAAAGCTGTGAACACCAATTGAGCTACCGCGTTCACTGGGCAAGAAACTCCACCGTGCCCATTGAGACCTTCGCTGTGGTTTGCGAATGGAACGACGCCACCTCCGTCTTGGATGTCTGGGCCTCCATTCAAATGCCCAAGTTTCCCGATCAAGTGGCCAAAGCACTTCGACTCCCCGGCAACGATGTCAGGGTCCACTTTGATGTCGACGTTGGCGGCAGTTACGGCGTCAAACGCGGCTTGAAACACACCATTCTTGTGGCCTATTTGGCCAAAAAATTGGGCCGCCCTGTCAGACTAATTGAAGACCGTTTAGAGAACATGCGCGGGGGCGATATGCAAGGGCCCGATCGCATCTTTGATGTGACCCTTGGCTTCAACCCAAGTGGAGAAATTCTCAGCATGAAAATGCATGCACTGGAAGACATTGGCGCCTACTCGGGCCGCTCACCCCTGCAGCTCGGCAAACCCGTTGGTGCGATTGTGGGTCCCTACAAAATCAAAAGCGTCGAATACGACGCCAAAGCGGTTCTGACCAACAAGACCCCCCAAGAAGCGGTCCGTGGTTTTGGTCAATCCCCAACCAACTATGCCATTGAAACCGGCATCGATAAAGTGGCAAGGTTCCTCAAGATGGACCGCATCGCGCTCAGAAAACTCAACATGATTGAGCACGATCAATTCCCCTATCTCATCCCCAGCGGCACCTCCTACGACTCGGGCGACTATGCCGTGGTGCTCGACAAGGCACTGAAGGCGGCGGGCTTGGAGAGTTTGCTCCAACAACGCGATGCACTCCGAGCCAAAGGCATTCACGCCGGCGTTGGCATCTCCACCTGCCTTGAGCCCTCGGGTGGCAACTCCTCCTTTGAGCCCTTGTTCAACCCCAAAAATGAAACCACCACCTGGATGGACTCGTGCTTGGTGAGAATCGATTTATCGGGCAGCATCACGGCCCTCATGGGCACGTCCTCGTCGGGTCAAGCCCACGAGACCTTGGTCTCCACCGTGGTGGGAGAAATTCTTGAGCGCGAACCCGATGGCATTCGCGTGCTTCACGCCGACTCCTTGAACGCCTTGCCCTCCAACAGCCCAGTGGGGTCCCGCATGGCCATCATGCTCGGGGGTGCAGCAGCAGGAGCTGCGAAAAAAATTCGCGCCAAATTGATCCTCATCGCTGCGCACAACATGAAGCGCTCAGTCGACGAGTTGGCCTTTGAGGGGGGAGGCGTGTTTGAGAAAAACAAACCTGAACACCGCATGTCTTGGGACGCTTTGGTAGAGATTGCTCACCGCAAATACCATTGCCTGCCCCCCAACATGGAGCCCGGACTGCAAGAGAAATTTGTCTGGGAAGTGCCAACAGGTGGTGATTTACCCACCGCAGATGGGCGCGTGCAGATGTACCCTTGCCACTCTTTTGAGGCCCATGTGATTTTGGCCAGCATCGATCCGGGTAGCTTCAAGGTGCAAATTCACCGCTACGTCTGCGGTCATGACTGCGGCGTGATGATCTCTCCTGATGTCGTGCACGGCATGACCTATGGGGGCATTGCCCACGGCTTGGGTGCGGCCCTGATGGAGAAATTTGCGTTCTCCGATGATGGACAACTCTTGGCGGGCACGTTCATGGATTACCTCTTGCCAAGCGCGCATGAGGTGCCTGAGATCACGATTGTGGACCATTGCACCCCCTCCCCCTTGACAGAGTTTGGACAAAAGGGCTCTGGAGAGGCCGGCTATTTGGGCTCTCCAGCGGCCATTGCGAGTGCCATCAATGACGCCTTGGCCCCCATGGGCGCCAGCATCGATTACTTGCCCATGACGCCTCAAGCGATTTGGAGTGCCGTGGAGAAGTCCAAGCACCCCCAAGAAGTGGCTTGAGCCCTGAGGATATGATCAGGGCACTGTTTTTTTTTATCACGACTGAATCCATTTAAACATGACACGTCCCATTCACACAAAAATGATCCCCATCCAGGGCGGCGAATTGGCCGTTCATGTTCAGGGACCCAGCGCAGCGCCCGCCATTGTCATGGCGCACTCTATCTTGTCAAGCTCTATGATGTGGCAAGCGCAGTCTGACTTGTTGAGCGCCTGTGGCTTTCAAGTCATTTGTGCCGATACCCGTGGCCACGGTCAATCCACCGCCCCCAAAGCGCCCTACCACATGGACGATTTGGCCCAAGACTGCATCAGCATCATGGACGCCTTGGGACTTGAAAAAGCCCATTATGTGGGCCTGTCCCTGGGCGCCATGAGTGGCTTTGGCTTGGCGCTGAACCATGCGCCTAGGCTGCTCAGTATGCTCTTGTGCGACGGTCGCGCAGACATGACCCCCGCCTTTGCACAACCCTGGGACGAGCGCATGGAGATGGCCAAAGCGAGTGGCGTTCAAGTGCTTGCCGCACCCACCGTTGAGAGATGGTTTGGTGCTGAATTTGTCAAGCAGCACCCCGAAGTTGCTCAGCGCTTTGTTCAAACGGCCGCAGCGACGACTCTGGAGGGCTTCATCGGCTGCGCCAAAGCCATTCAAACCTTGGACTATTTGGAGCAAGTCTCCAGCATCAAGTTGCCCATGACCTTGCTGGTGGGCGCCAACGATGGGCCCTTGCCCCAAGCCATGACCCACATCTCTACACTGGTGCCCCACAGCAAGTTAGAAATCATCCCCAACGCAGGTCACTTACCCAACATCGATCAAAGCGCACACTTTAACGCCGCTTTGATGCGTCATTTCTTTCAAAACCCTAACTGGAGCCAATCATGAGTGAACAAATCATCATCCAACAAGTCGGAAGAATCTTAAAAATCACCTTCAACCGCACGGAAGACAACGGTGTCTCTGACAGCATGGCCGCCGCCTTGTCCAAGGCGGTCTTGAGTGCCCACGAGACCTCCGACATGGTGCTCTTGGACAGCGTGGGGCCAGACTTTTGTACAGGTCGCGTTCGCGATGCGGGCCACCCCCCATCACCAGAAGCTTACACACGCCGCGCTGAATACGACTCCATCTTCAACAGCTACAAAGCACTGCGCTCTTGTTTGGTCCCTGTCGTGGGCGTCTTAAGAGGCAAAGTCATGGGTTTTGGAACGGCCATTGCATCCCTTTGCGATGTGACCTTCGCCAGCGACACCAGCACCTTCAACATTCCAGAGATCGCTCACAATGTGATGCCCACCATGGTGATGTCTGCCATTTATGACCGCATGAATCGCAATGCGATTTTGTGGATGGCCTACTCAGCCGATTTCATTGACGCGCACAAAGCCCTGTCCTTTGGCATCGTGAGCAACGTGGTGAGCGACGACAAACTAGACGCTGAAGTGCAAAGATTTTGCGATCTGCTCCTCTCAAGACCCAGGCCCGCCATTTTGGGCTTGAAAGAGTATTTGAGAGTGGCGCCTCGCATGGACGAGCAAGGCGCGATTGACTATGCAAGAAGCTTGCACTCCATGGTCAACACCGCTCAAGAGATGAAGAAAAAAGCCCACTGATCCATGCACAGGGGTAAGATGGTTTTGAGCCCCGTCGCCGCAAGCCGTTTTGTTGGTGCTCAAACCCTTGTGGGCCCGTTTGCCGTTTTGGCCTTTTGGCCTTGCCTTGAAAAAGAGTCTGTCCCAGTTTTTTTAGTTTTTTAAAGAGTCAATCCAAATGGAAATCATCGGAAAAAAAATCATCCCTTCTAAGCGTGAAACGGTTTGGCATGCATTGAACGACCCGGTCATCTTGAAGCTGTGCCTCCCAGGGTGCGAGTCGGTTGAAAAAATAGGTACCGACGAGTTCAAAGTGATCATCAAAACGGCGATTGGTCCATTGCGAGCGCGCTTTCAAGGCTCCTTGAAAATGACCGAAGTCAACGCGCCTGAATCGTGTGTGATGCTCTTTGAAGGTCAAGGCGGTGCGGTGGGCTTTGGCAAAGGCTCCTCAAGCGTGACCTTGCGCACCGTGGACGGTGGCACGGAGTTGTCCTACGAAGCCAAAGCACAAGTGGGTGGAAAGCTGGCACAAGTGGGCTCGCGTTTGATTGACTCTGTCGCTAAAAAAATGACCGACGATTTTTTCAAAGCGTTTCAAAACCAATTGAATCCCCCGGTGTCGGCGCTCAGCACGGCCGTGGTGAGCCAATCGCCAAGCCACGCGGTCTCTGCAACTGCGGCTCAACCCAGCCCGGCCAAGGAGCAAGCGTTGGCGCATTCAACAGCCCCGTCCTCAAGCGCTTCCAACGCCTCTCAGAGCAGCGAACCGATGGTCCCCGCTTGGTGGCTCGCCCCCGCGGCCATTTTGGGAGCCTTTTTGGCCATTGCTGGCGCAAGATTGATCCATTGATTAAAGCACCCTTGATGCTCAAGATGACCCAAGTCCCTTGTTTTTGGAGTTGAACCATGAATGACCACCCCCGTTTGAGCGCCCCCAAAAACGCTCGTCGCCAAGCCCTCAAAGGCCTCTTCGCTGTCTGTGGGGCGATGTCAACGGCCGCTGGTTTTGCACAACTGGTGGGCGGCAAAGTGATCAAAGTCTTTGTCGGCTTCCCAGCCGGGCAAGCCACCGATATGGTCACACGTGTCATTGCCGAAAAACTCAACGCCTTGACGGGCGACAACTTCATCGTGGACAACCGGCCTGGCCAAGGTGGTAGCATGGCCTTGTCTCAATTGGCCAAGTCCCCGCCCAATGGCACCGTGATGATGATGGCCCACATGTCTGCCTTGGACACCAACCCACACATCTACAAAACCGTCGGTTACGACACCTTGAAGGACTTTGAGTCGGTGGGCCTTGTGGGGGACTTGCCCTTCGTGTTGGTGTGCAACCCCAATTTACCGGCACAAAACCTCAAAGAACTCATCGCTTATGCCAAGAGCAATCCCGATAAATTGACCAACGCCTCCTCTGGTAACGGCACGGTCTCGCATCTGGCGATGGAAGAGCTCAAACGCCGCGCGGGCCTAAAAGTCACGCACATTCCCTACAAAGGCAGTGTCGCAGGCTTGACCGATGTGGTGTCTGGCAACGTCTCCATGGCCCTTGAAACCGCCTCCGCGGTGCGCGCCCATGTGGAGTCAGGTCGACTCAGGGCCATTG
>CAIOTD010000007.1 GCA_903861115.1 uncultured Burkholderiales bacterium | reverse complement strand
GCTTTAATGTGTGCGCTTTTAACCACCTGGCTCCAACGGCTCATCTCGCTCTTTAATAGATCCGCCAATTGCACCGAGGAACCTCCCGCAACATCAATGCCGTGATTGGCCAATTGGGAGGAAACTTCAGCCGATTTCAAAATCTGATTGATTTGATCGTTGAGTTGCTGAGCTGCACTGACAGATGTGCCTTTGGGTGCAAGCAAAGCATACCAAACATCAACCTGTAGTTTTGGATAGCCTTGCTCCTTGAAGGTCTGAACATTGGGAGCCAAAGCTGCGCGCTCTTTGCTCATCACGGCCAACATTTTTAGTTTCCCGGCCTTGTACAGTGGCAACACCGTGTGCATCGGAACAATCATCGCAGAGACATGACCACCCGTTAAATCGTTGATGGCATTGGAGGCCGCCTTGAATGGAATATGAAACAAATTCAAGCCCGCTTCAAGCTTGAACAATTCCATGGACAAGTGCTGAGGTGTGCCGTTGCCAGGACTGGCGTAGTCAAGTTGGCTGCTTTTAGAGAGATTGATGAATTCACTGAGTGAATTGGGCGTCAAACTCGTCGGCGTGACCAAACACAAGGTCCCCGTTCCTAAAAGCGCAATCGGTACAAAATCTTTGATCGGATCATAAGATTGATTCGGATTGACCGCAGAGTTAAGAGCAAAACTGGTCGAGGCCACAAGCAAGGTGGCGCCATCGGGCTTGGACCTTGAAACAAACTCGTTCGCGATATTTCCGCTCGCACCTGGTTTGTTGTCCACCACGACCGTGGTGCCAAAGCGCGCATTGAGCTCCTTGGCCAAAATACGAGCCAAGATATCCGGACCCGCCGCGGGTGTGGTGGGCACCACCAAATTGAGGTTGGCCGCCTCACACACGAGCCCCATCAAAGAAAGACAGAACCAGGTCAAACATTTAAATTTGAACCGCACAAATGAACTGAACATGAAAAAACCTACCTAACAAAGAGTCTCCAACAGGCTCAAACTCTAACGCAAAGCATTGGCCACACCTATCAGGTAAAACCTAGCCCACCAGGGGCCTTCCATTTGACCGTTTGCTCAGGGAAATGCCCGTATGAATCAATCCCTAAAACAGGTATGATTCGCGCTCTTGTTTCATTGCGAATAGAACACCCAAAAGGGCTAAAAAAACATGACCACAGACAAAATTAACGTTGACGGCACCCTTCTTGAGCGCCCTTTTCAGATCAGACGCCTTGGGCACTTCGGCATCAATGTCAAATCCCCCAATGAGTCCATGGACTTTTATGGCCGACTTCTGGGCTTTGAAGTGTCTGATCATTTGGATTTTGGACCTCGAATCCCTGAGCCCATTCGCTCTCAAGTTGGACCCACGATTGGTCTTTTTACCCGACACGGCACCGATCACCACTCCTTTGTCCTCTTTCCCAAAGAGGCCGTCTCCAATGCAAACCCGCATTACAAAGACTATCCTGATCTCACCATCAACCAAATTACTTGGCAAGTCAGCACGCTCAGAGAAGTGGTCAATGGACACGACTGGGCGAACCAAAACAACATCAAAATCCTAAGAGCTGGAAGAGACACGCCCGGATCGAACTGGCACTTTTACCCCGTCGACCCCGCTGGTCACATCAACGAGCTTTACTATGGCATTGAGCAAATTGGCTGGAGCGGCCTGTCCAAGTCTGCAGAAATGCATACCATCAAGCATTTAAAGCCCCCTCAACTGCCCCATCCGTCCGAGTTTTCTGAAGTCTCACACGCCCTCGAACAAGGCATCGACATCCATTCAGGCTGGAGAAAAGATGTGCACGGCCCCGAGACCTTTGATGTGGGCGGTGTCCTTTTGGCCAGGCCCTTCAAAATAACACGTGTGGGCCCCTTGAGAATTTTCGTGGATGATTTGGAAGAAAACTTGCTTTTTTACACCCAAACCATGGGTCTCAAAGTGACAGAAGAAGTCCTAGTGCACAACCACCGGTGTGTCTTTTTACGCGCCAACACAGAGCACCACTCCATCGCTTTGTACCCCAAAGCCTTGGCCAAAGAACTCCAACTTCCCAACCCCTCCTCACTCTTGTCCTTTGCCATGCAAGTGGGTAGCTACAAACAACTCCTTGATGCCATTGCACACCTCAAAGCCAATGGCGTGAAGTTCATGGCATTGCCCAAAGAGATCTCTTGCGGCATTGGGCACCACGTCTTCGCCATCGATCCTGATGGATTTTTGATCGAACTTTATTGGGAAATGGAACAAATTGGCTGGGACGGAAAACCCAGGCCCACCCATTTAAGGCCGGCCATCAGCGCCAACCCAAGCGAATGGCCTGAACACATTGAGCCAAGCACCGACGCCTACTGCGGTGAGGTGTTCCTGGGCCCATTGAATTAATCCTCATCAAACCTTCTCTTTTTTTTATGTCCCCACTTTCATTCCTTAAAAGCGCCTTGTGCGCTTTGCTCATGATGTGCTCTTTGAGTGTTTTCGCTCAAAAATACCCCTCTAAGCCCATCACACTGATCTGCCCCTTCGCCGCGGGGGGCTCTGCCGATATCATGGCGCGCTTCATCGCACAAAAGTTGTCGGAGGCCATTGGAACCCCCATTGTTGTGGACAACAAAATTGGCGGTGGTGGAGGGGTCGGTTCCAATTTGGTGGCCAAAGCCAAACCCGATGGATACACATTGCTCTTGATCACAGGGGGCTATCCGGCGCAAGCCGCCCTGAGCAAGAACCCCCCCTTTGATCCCATCAAAGACATTGCGATGATCTCCACCCTCACCTTCTACCCCTTCATTGTTCATGTGAGTACGAATTCACCCTACAAAAACTTGAACGAACTTTTGGCTCAAGCCAAAAACAACCCCAACAAGTTCAACTACGCGAGTTCAGGTTTTGGCTCCATTCACCACCTCTCCTCTGAACTGTTGAACGTCATGGCCGGGACTGATTTTGTGCACATTCCGACCAAAGGCGGCAACAATGCTTTGACCGAACTGCTGGGTGAGCGTGTGGACTTGCTGATCGAAGCGCCCACCTTGTCGTTGCCTTACATCAAAGCGGGAAAAATAAAGCCTTTGGCCGTGACGTCCAAAGAAAGACTCAAGGCTTTGCCTGATGTGCCCTCCATTTCCGAGTTCCTACCTGGCTACGAGGTCAAATCTTTCATCGGCTTGGCTGCAACGGGCGGAACGCCCAACGACATCATCAAGAGATTGAGTCTGGAGATGAAGAAAATCATCGATGACAAAGACAATCACAACCGATTGGCCGAACTCGGCGGCGATCCACAGTCCAGCACCCCTGAAGAAATGCGTCAGTTTGTTGAAAACGAATACCTCAAGTGGCAGCGTGTGATTGACCTCAGAAAAATCGAAAGACAATAAAACCATGAGTTCAAATCCCAAGACACCCAACAGGGTCAGTGCGACAGCATTGAATGCATTTTCTAAAGCCCTGTTTGTGGCCAAAGGCGTCTCTGCAGAACACGCTCAAACCATGGCCAACGCCTTGACCTGGGCCGACTTGAGAGGCGTTGAAACGCACGGCATCAGCCGAGTTCCCATGTACTTTCGCTTGCTCGACAGCAAGGAGATGAACGCCACGCCAAAGCTCAAGGTTTTACAAGAAACACTCGCGCTCAGCGTGCTTGAGGCCGACCGCTCAGCAGGCCCCATTGCCATGCAAGAGGCCAGTGACATGGCCATGAAAAAAGCGAAATCAACCG
>CAIOTD010000006.1 GCA_903861115.1 uncultured Burkholderiales bacterium | reverse complement strand
TTGTGGACTGTGCATGATTTTTCGAACCTCTTTGTTGATCAAATCCACCATGGCTTTGGGCATCCCTGCGGGACCCGACAATGAGAACCAAGTGGTTGAAGTCAATTTAGGGTAGCCCAGTTCAGCAAATGTGGGCACGTCACGGAACTCTTTGAGGCGCTTACTGCCTGTGGTGGCAATGAGCTTCAAACGACCGGCTTGAATGTGTGGGCTGGCGGTGCTGAGGGTTGTGAACGAGGCCGATATGTGGCCCGCAATCAGGTCCGTCATCGCAGGCGCAGCTCCCTTGTAGCCCACGTGCTCGAGTCGAGTTTTGGTGGCCGCTTGAAAACTCTCCCCAATCAAATACCCGTGCGTGCCTTTTCCGGGTGAGCCCCAACTCAGGCCCCCATTTTGTTTGGCCGCATATTCCATGAAGCTCTTCAAATCATTGATCGGCAAAGCCGCATTGATCGCCAGCGCAATGGGTGGCCCCCCCAAAATCGCAATGTGCGTGAAGTCTTTCACCGGATCAAAAGACTTGGGGTTTTCAGCGGGTGCAATGATGTGTGAGCCAATGCCTGAGATCACCAAACTGTAACCATCGGGCGCGGCCTTGGAGACCAACTGTGAGCCAATGATGCCACCCGCTCCGCCTCGGTTTTCAATCACAAAGGGCTGCTTGAACGCCTCGGTTAAACCGATGGTGACGATGCGACCCAAGGTGTCTGCACTGCCGCCAGGCGAATACGGCACCACCACTTTAACGGATCGGTTGGGCCAAACACCCTCTTGGGCCGCAGCATTTCCATGGGCCACAAGCGAACCCAAACTGGGCACGAGGGGCAAAGAAGCCCATTGAAGAAGTTCACGACGTCGCACATCAGTCCTTTCAAGCCAAATGGCTTACAAGCATTATTTTTAAACAGTCCAAAACAAGCAAGGGATGAGTGTCCCTGTAAATGTCATTTCGCGCACAAGATGTCCAGAAATAACCTTAAAAACTCTTGTCGCAAGCCCTGTATTTTAGCAATAAGTATTTCTCATAGAGAAACGGCGGTCTATATGCAAGAACAAATAACGCCGCTTGCCGTGTAAAGACCCCATGGGCACACGAAAAGAGACTGCTCAAACCTCAAATCCCCCAGAGAAACACGGTTTTTTGGTCTGACGATCCGGCGTTTCTTTCAGGCACAATGGGCGAATATGTCACACAGCAACCAGCACTTCATTCCAAGCTCTTTCACCGATCTTTTTAAAGACCCCTCTCGCCCCTACGCCAAGCTGAGTGAACCCTTTGATGTGATCTTGGAGCGCTACGATCTGTGCGAAGACATGGCGCAGATGCTGTGCCAACCCTCTTTGAACATGATGGGCAGCATGAACATCACAGAGACCGATGTCCTGGATCGCACACTTCAAGGCCTCTTGATCAACCCAGACATCGTGAGCCCAAGTGAAGCCAAGTGGGTCCTTCAAAGAATGAGTGAATTGCTCAATTGGAACGTCGCTGATTTGCCAGCTCTTTTAGATCAGCTGCAAGACGCCTTCTCCTCCAAGAGCACCTCACTTCCAGCGGCCCATCCCCCTCACACCCCATGAGCTCACCTGTTGTCGACTTGAATGCGTTGGGCCTGATGGTGGCCATGCTGGCCGCCGTGCTCGGACTTGTTGTCGGCAGCTTTTGCAATGTGGTGATCTTGCGCCTGCCGCGCATGCTGATGCAAGAGGCAGCGCACAACACGCTCAATTTGACGGCTCCGCGCTCTCACTGCCCAAAGTGCTTGCATCCCTTGCAGTGGCAAGCCATGATCCCTGTCGTGAGCTTTTTTTGGCTCAAAGGGCGTTGCGCCCATTGCGCTGAAAGCATCTCGGCTCGTTACTGGAAAACAGAAGCCTTGGTGAGCCTTTGGTGGCTCATTTGTACCGCTCAATTTCAATTGCTCAAGCTCAGCGGGCAAGTCGGCGGACTTCAGCCCCTTTTTTACACACAAGCCACCAGTGCGCTCCTTTGGGCACTCATGGGCAGCGCTCTGATTTGTTTGGCACAAATTGACTGGGAACACCAACTCTTGCCAGATGCCATCACGCAACCCTTTTTGTGGCTGGGGCTGTTGAGCGCGAGTGGTGGGTTTTTAGCGCTCTCGACCAAAGAGTCGCTTTGGGGTGCAGTCACTGGCTACTTGTGTTTTTGGGGCATTGCCAAGATTTACCTGCTTGTGAGCAAACGAGAAGGCATGGGGCAAGGGGACATGAAACTCTTGGCGCTTTTTGGCGCTTGGCTAGGACCCTTGCCCCTCATCCCCTTGGTCTTGCTCGCAAGCACCAGTGGCGCCCTCTTTGGGCTTTGGCGACTCAAGATCAAGAAAGATCTCGACATCGATGAGCCCATCCCCTTTGGCCCGTTTTTGATTGTCAGTGCCTTTGCCTTGCTCCTTCTTGGTCCCAACCAAGTGCTACATTTTTTGGCCCTCACGCGCTAGGGTTTGAACTGCCCTAAAATCTCTGCATGCGCCCGGCTCACACTGTATCTTGCAGTGACCTGACGGCGCTC
This sequence comes from uncultured Burkholderiales bacterium, assembly GCA_903861115.1. Lineage (GTDB taxonomy): Bacteria > Pseudomonadota > Gammaproteobacteria > Burkholderiales > Burkholderiaceae_C > Limnohabitans. Next base: position 6,753 of record CAIOTD010000006.1, on the reverse strand, counting down.
TCCCCTTCAACGCTGTAACTCATTGACCCATGATTCACATTGGCCTCACAGGCGGCATCGGTAGCGGCAAAAGCACAGTGGCCAACATGTGGCACGACTTGGGCGCCACCTTGCTCGATGCAGACCAAGTCTCCAGATCCTTGACCGCGCCCAATGGCGCTGCGATTGAGCCCATCCGCACGCTCTTTGGCCCCGACATGATCACCCAGGACGGAGCCCTTGACCGCAACAAGATGCGCGCAGTGGTTTTTTCTGATCCCTCTAAAAAATCCCTGCTCGAGCACATCCTTCACCCCATGATTGCCAAGGCGTCTGAACGTCAGATCCAAGCCGCAAAAGATCAAGGCGTTCAGATCCTGGTCCATGACATCCCCTTGCTCGTGGAGTCGAAAAAATGGCTGGCTTTGGTCGACAAAGTCTTGGTGGTTGACTGCTCGCCCGAGACGCAGATTCAACGGGTCAAAGCCCGAAGCGCGCTGAGCACCGAACAAGTTCAAAGCATCATGCGCACGCAGGCCTCTCGCCAAGAGCGCTTACAAGTGGCCGACTGGGTCATTGAAAACGAGCACCAAAGCTTGGATGAGCTGAAAGCCCGTGTCCAGGAGCTTTATCAATTGGCCAAAACTTGGCCGCGCGAAAACTGACTGGTCGCCAAAACGCCTTGCGACAAGCGAACTCCCCCCTCTCAGCCACCCCCCATCCTCCCTGTCTATGGGGGCGCTCAAAAAAACCGGCTCGGCCCTCAACGGACCCAAGGGCCATGGGGTTTTTCACTAAAAACTTTCAAGACGCAGGGTGCCTCAACCGATTTGGGGCGGACCGCGGGTTGGTGAAGATATTGTCCAGATGACAAATATCTGATTTTCTGTAAAAAATCAGCCCAGTCCCGAGTATCATTTGCTCATTCATTTTTATTTAAGTTTGTGATCCTTTTTGAACACCCCTTTAACGAGCGCGTCCGCACTTACCTGCGGCTAGAGCACTTGTTTCGTCGTTTTGATTTGCTGCTCCAACGCGAGCACGCCGTGGATCACCACTTTTGCTTCACCACACTCTTTGAAATCATCGAAGTGGGCGGCAGAACAGACCTCAAGACCGACATGCTCAAGGACTTGGACAAACATAAAAATCAACTTGCCGCCTACAAAGACAACCCAAGTGTGGACCAAGATGTGCTTTTAGAGGTGCTCATGCGCATTGAGACGTGCTTTGAGAACTTGAACACCCTGGGCGCCAAGATCAACCAATTGGTGGGTGAGAATGATTTTCTTGCCAGCATCAGAAACCGCATCTCCATTCCTGGAGGCACCTGTGCTTTTGATTTGCCCGCCTACCACTCCTGGCAGCAAAAGAACAATGCCCTGCGCCAAGCGGACATGCGGCGTTGGACCGAGCCTTTGAAGCCCCTGTACAGCAGTGTCGAGTTGCTCTTGGGCCTCATGCGAGACAATGGCGTGGCACAAAAAGTCATGGCCCCAGCGGGCTTGTTTCAACAAAACTTGCCCCAGGGGAAGTTTCAGCTCCTGCGCTTATTCATTGATCCATCCCTGAACCTCATCCCCGAGATCAGCGGCAACCGCATGATGGTCTCCATTCGTCTCATGCAGCAAGATGAGAACGGTCGCTTGCAAGCCAGCCCCACGGACTGCTCACTTGAATTGGCCTTGTGCGTCTAAATTGAGTCTCCCAGATGAGTGACATCGAACGCGTAAGAGTGGTCAAATGTCCCAGCTGCGCTGGCGACAGCATCTACGCCTCCACCAACCCTTATCGACCCTTTTGTTGCGCCAGATGCAAGAACCACGACCTGGGCGCTTGGGCCAATGAGGAGCACCGCTTGCCTGAACCCAGTCCACCCGATGACATGGATTTGCCACCGGTTCACTGAGTCACGCAAAAAAACGCCTACGCTTTGGGCAAGTCCTCAGACAACCAAAAAAGAACAGGTCTCGTGCCTGGCAAAACCGGTGAAACTTGAACCGGCAAGTCCTGCCAAGAAAAGGTTTGTCCCTCTTTCATGGTGAGCTCGCCCGACCAGCGCGTGACTTTACAAAAGTGAAGCTCGACAAGCCCATGCGGATAATCGATGCACTCCACTCGCCAAGGCTCTATGCACAAGGCATCGATGCCCAGTTCTTCTTGCAACTCTCGCCTCAAGGCCTGCGAGACATCCTCCTCGGCTTCAAACTTGCCGCCAGGAAACTCCCAGTAGCCCTCATAGACCTTGCCAGGCGGGCGAGTGGTCATCAAAAACTGGCCCGATTCGCTCAAGAGCACGCCCACCGCCACTTTGATGAGTTTTTTGATGGCCCCGTCCTCGTTGCCTGCAAGAGCGGGCGATGCACTGCCTTGTGCCACAGCAACGACCGAAGGCGCTGCAATCCAGATGCGCCTTGAACCCTGATCCGTCATCACCTCACCGCCTGGGATCAAGCCCGGGAAAGCGTCTGGGGTGCTCATCGTGTGTCGCCTGAGCTCACGCGCTCAAATTCAAACGACCCGCATAGTCTTTGGCAAACTGAAAGGCCACTCGACCGCTTCTGGAGCCTCGCTCCAACGCCCACAGCAAAGCTTCTGGCTTGGCCTCTTCAAAGAGCTTTTCTGGCACCTTCATGTAATGCAACCACTGGCACGCAACGCTCAAGTACTCGTCTTGTGAGAAAGGATAAAAACTGATCCACAAACCAAAACGCTCGGACAATGAAATCTTCTCCTCCACCCCTTCCCCAGGATGAATCTCCCCATCCACTGAGGGTGCGTAACTCAAATTCTCTTTCATGTACTCGGGCAACAAGTGGCGCCGATTGCTCGTTGCATAGATCAACACATTGGGCGTTGTGGCCGCCACGGTGCCGTCAAGCATCGACTTCAAGGCCTTGTAACTCGACTCGCCCTCTTCAAAGCTCAAGTCGTCGCAAAAAATCATGAACTTTTCAGGCCGCTTGCTCACCAAATCCACGAGATCGGGCAAGTCCACCAAGTCCGCCTTGTCCACCTCGATCAAGCGCAGACCCATGTGCGCAAACTCGTTCAAACTCGCCTTGATCAAAGAGGATTTGCCCGTACCTCGCGCACCCGTCAAAAGCACATTGTTGGCGCCTTTGCCCTCAATGAACTGCATGGTGTTGCGCGTGATTTTTTCTTTTTGCAAGTCAATTTCTTTGAGGTCACTGAAACGCAAATTGGCCACATGCATCACCGGCTCCAAAACACCGTGTCCCCCTTGGCGTTTGCGGTAGCGAAAGGCCGTGCTCTTTGTCCAGTCAGGCTCGGACAAAGGTTTGGGCAAGATCGCTTGGAGCTGGTCCATTAATTTCTCTGCACGGGATAAAAATTGTTCTAATGAATTTGACATAAAAAATACTCTTCAATTAACTTCTGTAATCTGCGTTGATGCTCACATACTCATGGCTTAAGTCACAGGTCCACACGTGTTGGCGATGGTGTCCTCGACCCAACTTCACGCGCACCGTGATGTCCGCTTGTGACATGACCCGTTGGCCATCGGCTTCCAAATAATCGGGATGGCGCCCACCCCTGGTGGCCACGTGCACATCGTCCAAGTAAAGCTCAATCAAAGACTGATCCAAATCTTCGATCCCCGCGTAACCCACCGCCGCCAAGATGCGGCCCAAATTGGGGTCACTTGCAAAGAAGGCGGTTTTCACCAAAGGGGAATGCGCGATGGCATACGCCACTTTCATGCATTCCTCGTCGCTTTGTCCTTCTTGCACATCCACCGTGATGAACTTGGTTGCGCCTTCCCCATCTCGAACGATGGCTTGGCAAAGCTCAATGGCCACCGACTCCATGGCTTGATAAAGCTCTAACCCCAAACCCGATGTGAATTGGGTGATGGGCGCGTTCTTGGCTTTTCCCGTGGCCATCACCACAAAGGAGTCGTTGGTGGAGGTGTCTCCATCGACGGTGATGCGGTTGAAGGAGGCATCGGCCAAGGCTTTGGCCAAGTCCTTCATGCATGCGGGCGCAATCTGGGCATCCGTGGCCATGAAGCCCAGCATGGTGGCCATATTGGGCTTGATCATGCCAGCCCCCTTGGAGATGCCGGTGATGCTGATGCGTTCACCCCCGAGAAGCAATTCCTTGCTCGCCGCTTTGGGCAAGGTGTCGGTGGTCATGATGCCAGTGGCCGCATCGCCCCAGCTGCTGTGTCCCAGTGCGTCCAGGGCTTGGGGCAAGTGATCAATGATTTTTTGATGGGGGAGCGACTCCATGATCACCCCCGTTGAAAACGGCAGCACTTGCTCAGGCGAGATCTCCATGAGTCTGGCCAAAGCGATGCAAGTCGCTGACGCTCGCATCAGACCATCTTCACCCGTTCCGGCATTGGCGTTGCCGGTGTTGATGAGCAGAGCACGAATGCCATGCCCAGTCTCCAAGTGCGCTTTACACAGTTGCACAGGTGCCGCACAAAACCGGTTTTTGGTAAACACGGCCCCAACGCTCGCCCCCTCGTCCAAGACCATGAGCGTTAAATCTTTGCGAGCGGCTTTCTTGATCCCCGCTTCCAGCACCGAGATGCGCAAGCCTTTGATCGGGCGCAAGGCCGCAAAGTCAGGCGCTTTCAAATGAACAGACATCGATCCAACTCCAAAATTAAAATTTTTTCACGCACCCACCCTGACAAAAGCCGCCATGTTGCAGGGTCCTCTTGCAGTCAAGAACCCAGTGCAAGCAGTTGGGCATGCATGCGTCAAAGACGCACACCGGCCATCAACTCAGTCGGCCATGGCAGTGCTTGTATTTTTTACCACTGCCACAAGGGCAAGGCTCGTTGCGACCGACCGCGGCAACAACGCCTGGTGCGGGTTGGGACAACAACTGCGCCACATCCAAAGTCGTTTGTGCGTCGCCACTCTCATCGGGCGAGCTGTAGGTGACATTGGCCAGTTGCTCGGCCTTTTGCTCCAAAGTTTGCGCCGCCTCCTCGAGCTGATCTCTGGACTGAATTTGAACCGTCATCAAGGTCTTGGTCACCTCATTTTTGACGGAGTCCAACAACTGACCAAAGAGCTCAAAAGCCTCCCGTTTGTATTCTTGCTTGGGCTGCTTTTGCGCATAGCCTCTGAGGTGAATGCCTTGCCTCAAGTAATCAAGCGCAGAGAGGTGATCCCTCCAATGCGTGTCAATGCTTTGAAGCAACACCACTCGCATGAAGGGCATGAATTGATCCAAACCGACCTCGCCCACTTTGGCCTCAAAGGCGTGATTGGCCGCTTGCACCACCCACGCTTTGATGTCCTCATCCACCAAGGTGTCGGACGCTTTGACTTTGCTCGTCAAATCCAAGCCCAAGAGCCACTCCGCGCGCAGCACCTCTTCAAGACCTTTGAGGTCCCACTGCTCATCCATCGTGTCGGGTGGTACAAACTGGTTCACCAAATCATCAAAGCAGCCTTCTCTTAAAGACGCAATTTGTGCACTCAAGTCGCTCGCATCCAGAATGTCATTTCTTTGTTGATAGATCACTTTTCTTTGATCGTTGGAGACGTCGTCGTACTCGAGCAACTGCTTGCGCATGTCAAAGTTTCTTGACTCCACTTTTCTTTGCGCACTCTCAATGCTTCTTGAGACCATGCCCGCTTCAATGGCTTCCCCCTCTGGCATTTTGAGCCGGTCCATGATCGCCTTGACACGATCTCCCGCAAAAATGCGCATCAAAGGATCGTCCAAACTCAAATAAAAGCGGGAAGAACCAGGGTCGCCTTGACGACCTGAGCGGCCACGCAATTGGTTGTCAATGCGCCTGGACTCATGGCGTTCAGTGGCAATGATTCGAAGACCGCCGAGCGACTTGACACGCTCATGGTCTTCTTGCCACATCTGTTTGCGCTCTTGCACCTTTTGGGCCTTTTGATCGCTCGACAAGCTTTCATCGCTTTCAATGGCGGCCAAAGATTTCTCTATGTTGCCACCCAGCACAATGTCCGTGCCTCGACCGGCCATATTGGTTGCAATGGTGATGGATTTGGCCGCACCCGCTTGAGCAATGATGTCGGCCTCGCGCTCGTGCTGCTTGGCGTTGAGCACTTGGTGGGGCAAGGCTTCCTTGGTCAAGAGCTCAGAGATGAACTCTGAGTTCTCAATCGAGGTCGTGCCCACCAACACCGGCTGACCGCGCTTGAAGCACTCTTTGATGTCTTCAATGGCCGCCTTGTACTTCTCTTGCGTGGTCTTGTAAACACGGTCCAGCTGATCATCTCTGTGGCTAGAACGGTTGGGCGGTATCACCACCGTCTCCAAACCATAAATTTCTTGAAACTCGTACGCCTCGGTGTCTGCCGTTCCCGTCATCCCGGACAACTTGGCATAAAGACGGAAATAGTTCTGAAAGGTGATGGACGCCATGGTCTGGTTCTCGGCCTGAATGGCCACCCCTTCCTTGGCTTCAACGGCTTGGTGCAAACCTTCGCTCCAACGCCTGCCCGACATCAATCGACCTGTGAACTCATCCACAATCGTGATCTCACCGCCTTGGCTCACATAGTGTTGATCTTTGAAGTACAAATGATGTGCTCTGAGGGCCGCATACAAGTGGTGCATCAAGCTGATGTTGGCCGGATCATAAAGAGATGCGCCAGCAGGCAAGAGGTTCGCTTGCGTGAGAAGTCGTTCAGCGTTTTCATGACCCATCTCGGTCAAAAACACCTGCCTAGATTTCTCATCCAGGGTGAAGTCTCCAGGCGTGATGATGCCTTCTCCCGTTCTGGGGTCCTCCTCACCAATTTGGCA
>CAIOTD010000005.1 GCA_903861115.1 uncultured Burkholderiales bacterium | reverse complement strand
TGCTTTGGCCGCCAATGAGGTTCATGGCCACGGCCAAGGTGGCATGTGCTTCCGTAGAAATGGAGCCAAGCGACATCGCACCGGTTGCAAACCGTTTGACGATTTCGCTCGCGGGCTCGACGCTATCAATCGAGATGGCTTTGCTCGGGTCGATCTTGAACTCGAACAGACCCCGCAAGGTCATGTGTCGGCGGTTTTGATCGTTGATGATCTGCGCGTATTCTTTGTAGGTGCTGAAGTTGTTGGTGCGCGTGCTGTGCTGCAATTTGGCAATCGCGTCTGGCGTCCACATGTGGTCCTCGCCTCTCGCTCGCCACGCGTACTCGCCGCCTGCGTCCAGCATGTGCGCGAGCACGGGGTCGGCAGAAAAAGCCGCGCGGTGCGACTTGATCGACTCCTCGGCAATCTCAAACACACCAATGCCCTCAACGCGAGAGGCCGTGCCGGTGAAGTACTTTTCAATCGTGCTGGTGTTGATGCCGATGGCCTCAAACAACTGCGCACCACAGTAACTCATGTAGGTGGACACACCCATCTTGGACATGATCTTGGACAGACCCTTGCCAATCGCTTTGACGTAGTTGTAGATCGCCTTCTCAGCGGACAAGTCACCCGGCAAATCCTTGTGGATGGCTTGCAGGGTCTGCATGGCCAAATAGGGATGAACCGCCTCGGCCCCGTAACCGGCGAGCACCGCAAAGTGATGGACCTCTTTGGCCGATCCGGTCTCCACCACCAACCCTGCAGAGGTTCTCAAACCTTCGCGCACCAAATGCTGGTGAATGGCAGAAAGCGCCAAAAGAGCAGGTACCGCCACTTGCGTGGCCGTGACCGCCTTGTCACTGATGATCAAGATGTTGCGCCCGCCTTTGATCGCGTCCACGGACGCTGCACAAAGCGACGCCAATTTGGCCTCCACACCCTCTTGTCCCCAGCTCAAGGGATAGGTGATGTCCAAGGTGATGCTTTTGAATTTTCCGTGGGTGTGGTCTTCAATGTGACGCAACTTTTGCATATCCGACACATCCAGCACGGGCTGAGAAACCTCCAGTCGCATGGGCGGATTGACTTGGTTGATGTCGAGCAAATTGGGCTTGGGACCAATGAAGGAGACCAAGGACATCACGATCGCTTCGCGAATGGGGTCAATGGGTGGGTTGGTCACTTGCGCAAACAACTGCTTGAAGTAGTTGTACAGCGGTTTGTTTTTGGAAGATAAAACAGCCAATGGGCTGTCGTTGCCCATGGAGCCAATGCCCTCTTCACCGTTGGTCGCCATGGGCGCCATCAAAAACTTGATGTCCTCTTGGGTGTAGCCAAAGGCTTGTTGAAGGTCAAGCAAACTGTCTTTGGTGGGCAGTTGGCCAGGCGCTTGTGCGTCAGAGGCTTGCGCTTGGAGGTCATCAAGGCGAATGCGAAGGTTTTCGATCCACTGTTTGTAAGGCTTGGAATTGGCCAAACCGGCTTTGAGTTCCTCGTCATCGATCATGCGACCTTGCTCGAGATCGATCAAAAACATCTTGCCCGGTTGCAGTCGCCATTTGCGAACAATTTTGTTCTCAGGCACGGGGAGCACACCGGACTCAGAGCCCATGATGACCACATCCTCATCGGTGATGCAGTAGCGCGATGGGCGAAGACCATTTCTGTCCAAGGTGGCGCCAATTTGGCGACCATCGGTGAAGACGATGGAGGCCGGGCCGTCCCAAGGCTCGAGCATGGCGGCGTGGTACTCGTAGAAAGCGCGCCGTCTCTCGTCCATGGTGGTGTGCTGCTCCCAAGGCTCAGGGATCATCATCATGACGGCCTGAGAGATGGGGTAGCCCGACATGGTCAAGAGCTCCAAACAATTGTCAAAGGTGGCGGTGTCGGACTGATCGGCAAAACTGATCGGGTAGAGCTTTTGTAGATCCGCACCCAGGACGGGGGAGGACATGACGCCTTCGCGGGCTTTCATCCAGTTGTAGTTGCCCTTGACGGTGTTGATCTCTCCGTTGTGCGCCACATAGCGGTAGGGGTGGGCCAAGGGCCACTCGGGGAAGGTGTTGGTGGAAAAGCGTTGGTGCACGAGACCCAAAGCGGAGACGCAGCGCTCGTCACGAAGGTCCAAGAAGTAGGTGCCCACCTGGTCGGCCAAGAGCAAGCCCTTGTAGATGACGGTGCGAGACGACATGCTGGGGACGTAATATTCTTTGCTGTGCTTTAGCTGCAAATTCTGAATCGCAGCACTCGCTGTTTTGCGAATGACGTAGAGCTTTCTCTCGAGCGCATCTTGCACAATCACATCGTTGCCGCGTCCAATGAAGACTTGGCGAATCAAAGGCTCTTTGGCCCTGACGGTGGGTGACATGGGCATGTCTTGGTTGATGGGGACATCTCTCCAGCCCAGGAGCACTTGGCCCTCGGCTTTGATGGCGCGCTCCATCTCTTGCTCGCAAGCTTCTTTAGAGGCTTGCTCCTTGGGCAGGAAAATAATGCCCACACCGTACTCGCCCAAGGGCGGGAGCACGACGCCTTGCAAAGCCATCTCTTGTCGATAAAGAGCATCAGGGATTTGAATCAAAATACCCGCGCCGTCGCCCATCAATTTATCCGCGCCGACCGCACCGCGGTGGTCCAAGTTTTCAAGAATCTTGAGCGCTTGGCTCACGATGCCATGGCTTTTTTGACCCTTGATGTGCGCCACAAAACCCACACCGCAAGCATCGTGCTCTTGGTTTGACTGGTACAAACCCTGAGTTTTAGAAAGGGTCAAATTGTTTTGTAAGACTCTGGATGCCTCAGACATGGCATGCACTCCTGATTAAGAAAAATGAAGTCGTTCACCGGCCTTTGCAGTCGATGTTTGACGCAGCCAAGTAGGATAGCCAATTGCAACAACAATGCCAAGCAATTAAATTAGGGTCAGATACTTATTTAAATTAATCGACAGACTTATTTAAATAATTGGGGTCAGATCATGATATTCTTAATTTTAAACTTAATGTTTAATTAATTTGACCAACAGGCATCATTGCACCAAGGAAGGGGATTTTTTCGGGCGACCGGGCTTCATCGGGCTCAAACGCCGGCTGGTTTGACTTTGTAATTTAGCAACAAATTCTTCGCCCCCCAAAGGCCACCCCGAGTCCAAGGCTTTTGAAATTTGCACCACTTGTGTTCCTGTGAGCCCGAGTTGCACCATTTCGGCGTATTGGCTCTCACGGGCAAAGGGCGTGTTGCCCAAACGCCAAATCCCCTCAGGCGACTCGATCAAGGGGTCTCGCTGTTGGCCGATGTAGTGCGAATGGCTGCTCCACCCATAAGCACCCACTTGTTCAACCAGGCCAGCTCTCACAGGCGCCCAGTCCAAATAGACCATACTCGGTAAAAGCCAGGTCTCGGACGCCAACACCGTGGAGCGAAAACGGCCCTGCCAAAGGGTGCCGGTGCGCGAATACTTCCTGTTGTACCAAGCAACGTACACGCGCCCAATGGCTTGCATGCATTGGGTCAGACCCAGGGCGTGGGTCGGACTCAAAATGACGTTCACGCAGTTGGG
>CAIOTD010000004.1 GCA_903861115.1 uncultured Burkholderiales bacterium | reverse complement strand
CTCGCCAAAGGTCTGGGTTCTGGCGTACCGGTTGGCGCCGTCGTTGCTGGACCCAAAGCCGCTCAAGTCCTGCAACAAGGCAACCACGGCACCACCTTTGGCGGCAACCCCTTGGCAATGAGGGCGGGCATTGAGACCATTCGCATCATGGAAGAAGACCATTTGATCGACAACGCCAGCAAGATGGGGGCGTACTTGAGCACACAACTCCAGGCCGCCTTGGGAGGACTTGCCGGATTCAAAGAAATCAGAGGCAAGGGTCTGATGATCGGCATAGAGCTTGATCGCCCGTGCGCAGCCATCATGCAGCTGGCGCTTGAGGCGGGCTTGCTTTTAAGTGTCACGGCCGATAGCGTGATTCGCTTGGTGCCACCACTCATCATCACTCAAAAAGATTGTGATGAAATCGTCGCGATCTTGACCCCCGTGGTCCGCTCATTTCTTGCAAAAAAATGAAACACTACCTTCAATTTTCTGATTTCACCCTTGAAGAATATGAGTATATTTTTCAACGCACGGTGCATATCAAACACAAATTCAAAACTTATCAAAAGCATCGCACCTTGGTAGACCGCACCTTGGCGATGATTTTTGAGAAAGCTTCAACCCGCACACGCGTCAGTTTTGAAGCGGGCATGTACCAAATGGGTGGATCGGTTGTCAATTTAACAACAGGCGACAGTCAACTTGGACGCTCTGAGCCCATCGAAGACAGCGCCAAAGTCATCTCACGCATGGTGGATTTGGTGATGATTCGCACCTACGGTCAAGACAAACTCACCGCGTTTGCCAACAACTCCCGCGTGCCGGTCATCAATGGCTTGACCAATGAATTTCATCCCTGCCAAATTTTGGCCGACTTGTTCACCTTCTTTGAACATAGACACTTTGGCAAATCTCCTCTTGAGAGCTTAAAGGGCATTGTGGTTGCTTGGGTGGGTGATGGCAACAACATGGCCAACAGCTGGCTGCAAGCCGCAGATTTGCTGGACTTTAAAGTTCATGTGAGCACGCCCAGTGGCTACGAAATCGATCCCTCCATTTCTGGCTTGAAGTCCACCCACAGCTTCAAAGTCTTCGCCGATCCCCGCGAAGCTTGCAAAGGGGCCGACTTGGTCACGACGGATGTATGGACCAGCATGGGCTATGAAGCAGAAAACGAAAAGCGCCAAAAGGCCTTCGCCAACTGGTGCGTCAATGCGCAGATGATGTCTGCAGCAAAAACTGACGCCCTCTTCATGCACTGCCTGCCCGCACACCGCGGTGAGGAAGTCAGTGCTGAGGTGATCGATGGCCCTCAGTCTGTGGTTTGGGACGAGGCCGAGAACCGAATGCATGTTCAAAAAGCCTTGATGGAATATTTGCTTTTGGGCCGTCAAACGGACAGCGCTTGAAACTCATCCATTGATGGACACGCTGGACTGCAAAAAATGCGGCGCTTGTTGCGCCAGTTTCCGTGTTGACTTCTCCACCCAAGAGCTTCAGTCAATGGGCGGGCCAACGCCAGACGGATTGACGGAGGGCTTGAATGATCACCTTTGCCGAATGCGCGGCACAGACCACTCCCCGCCTAGGTGCGCGGCTTTGTACGGCAAGCTCGGTGAGCACATTCAGTGTGGCATCTACGAATTCAGGCCCTCACCATGCAAAGAGTTTGAGGCGGGATCAGCCGCTTGCCTGCAAGCCAGGCAACGCCATCACATCGCAAGCCATTGAGCGATCAAGGTCCGCTCAGCGATGGCCATAAAGCCACGGCATGTCCAACAGCCTCTCGCCCAAGACCGCAAGACCCAGATCTCTTATACCCGCCATCACGCCCGAAGCATGAAAGATCGATGCATTGGCTCTTGCGCGCTTTTGAACTCTTGCGTTTCTAAGCCACCTGGCGTTGCCATAGGTTTGCAAGCGTTGTCCTGGAGAGAGGTCCTGATGGGACCACGCCTTGGCCAGTCGATCTGCATCTTCAATGGACATGCCTGCGCCTTGCGCCAAAAAAGGCAACATGGGATGAGCAGCGTCTCCCAAAAGAGCCACCCGCCCTTGAACCATTTGATGCGCACCCGTCAATGGATTCGCATCAAAGAGACGCCAAGCACTCCACTCGCCCACGGCTTTAAAGAGTTCTTGAAGATCAGAGCTCGCCCCTTTAAGCGCAAGCCTAAAATGTTCACGCATCACATCCAAGGACACTTTTTCCGTCCACGCTTGTTGGAGCGGTGCTTGCACTTCGTTCATCGCGTGCTCTGCATCAAAGGGGGCCTCCATCAGTGCCACAATATTGAGCCACTCCCCACAGCGAATGGGGTATTGAACACAGTGCATTTGGGGACCGAGAAATACTCGAACACCGCTTTGCCGCAACTTCAAGGGCAGGAGTTTTTGTGGAACCGTTGCCCGGTAGGCCAAATGGGGCGTTGCATGGATCCGTCGATGAGGCCACTCCAAGCGCCTGACCTCACTGGAAACACCATCGGCCCCAATCAGCGCACTGGCGTGCAATTGCATCATAGGCAGGGCGTCGAGATCGGTCTTCGCTCTTTGTGTTGTATCCGAACCAAGGGGGCTTTGCGCAGGCGAAAGAGCCCGAGTCCTGATTTCAATGTCCACCCCATCATTTTGATTTTTAAGATCCACCAAGCTGCTGCCCATGCGCAAATCCGTTTGGCCAATGGCCAGCATGCGCTTGTACAAAAGCGCTTGAAAGTCCGCTCGGTGAATGGTGACATAAGGCGCGCCATAGCGATCTTTGAAGTTGACCCCCAAATCCAACTTGGCCAACGAACTCGTTTGATCAAAACGAAAAACCTCAATCTGCTCGGGCCAAGCCGCATAAGTCTTTAAAGCCTCACTCAAACCCCATTGGTGCAAAATTCGCGTTGAGTTGGGACCCAACTGAATACCCGCTCCGAGCTCAGCAAAGACGTCTCGCCTCTCGAGCACGGTGCTTGAATGGCCTTCAAGGCCCAAGGCAATGCTGGCGCTTAAGCCCCCCATGCCTGCACCCGCAATCACCATCCCTTGACGCATAGGCCTCTCCATTTAAAGATCCGCCGATGCGTCGATTGCCTGATCTTGCTCATGAGCTAAACGCCAAGTGCGTGAGCAAAGTCTTCAAGTTTTGCACACCAAGCCTTCTTTTGAAGGTCCGACATAAAGCTCGCTTCAAACGAGCACTTCGCAAAAGCGATTGCATCCTTTGCATCCAAGTCGAGGGCGGCAAAGGTGTGCAAGAAATTCGCATTGATATAGCCACCAAAATAAGCGGGGTCGTCAGAATTGATGGTCACACACACGCCCATGTCCAGCAGCCGTTTAATGGGATGCTGGGCCAAGTCATCATACACACACAGCTTCAAATTGGACAAGGGACACACGGTCAATGCAATGCGTTCCTTGGCCAAGCGCGCAATCAAGTCCTCGTCGTGTATAGATTGAACACCATGATCGATGCGCAAAACATTCAACTGATCTAGCGCACTCCAAATGTAGGCGGGAGGCCCCTCTTCGCCCGCATGCGCCACGGCTTTTAGTCCAAGCGCTCGAGCTGCCTTGAAGACCTCGACAAACTTCTCAGGTGGATGCCCAAGCTCACTGGAGTCCAACCCCACGCCAATCAAGTGCTCTAAAAAGGGCTCTGCCGCTTGCAAGGTCTGCATGGCGCTTTCTTGACTGAGGTGGCGCAAGAAGCACATGATCAACTTGGACTCGATCCCCAATTTATCAGCCGCCTCTTGGCACGCACGCACCAAGCCTTGGATCACAGTTTGCATGGACACGCCGCGTTCAGTGTGCGTCTGAGGATCAAAGAAAATTTCAGCGTATACCACACCATCGGCTGCGGCCTTTTGTAAATACGCATAGGTCATGTCGTAGAAATCTTGCTCATGCAAAAGAACACTTGCACCTGCATAATAAATATCCAAAAAACTTTGTAAGTCTTTAAATGCATAAGCGTCTCTAAGAGAGGCAACACTGTCAAAGGGCAACTTGATTTGATTTCTTTGAGCCAACTCAAAGATCAACTCCGGCTCCAAGGAGCCTTCAATATGGATGTGCAACTCCGCCTTGGGCATCTTGGTGATCAAGTGGTGGAGTTGTGGACTGATGGATTTTGAAATGGTGGACATCGTGTTACCCCATTGGGTGATTTAAAAAATTATAGAATCAAGATCGCTCGAAAATCATTCACATTGGTATAGGTCGGTCCCGTCATGACCAAGCCATCGACGACTTCAAAAAAGCCATAGGCATCATGGCGACTTAAAAAGTCATCCACCTTCAATCCCAAGCTTTGTGCCTTTTGTAGGGTCTCGGGACCTACCCATGCGCCGGCATTGTCCTCGATGCCGTCAATACCGTCCGTGTCAGCAACCAGCGCCCAAATATTGGGTTCGCCCGCCAAAGATTTGGCCAAGCTCAGACAGAACTCTCCCGCTCGACCTCCACGTCCAAAGACTTTACCAGACTCAGCGGCAAGCGTCACCGTCGTCTCTCCGCCACTGAGCAACACACAAGGTCTTTCAAAGGGCCCCAAGCCTTTGGCGCAGGCCTTTGCCAGTGCGGCATGCACCAAAGCCACCTCCTTGGACTCGCCTTGCATCTCATCGGACAAAATATAAGCGCGCAGTCCCTGCGAGCGCGCAAAGCGTGCCGCCGCCTCTAAAGAATCCTTGGGCGTTGCGATGACTTGAACCTCATGGTGCATGGCATCAAACTGATCGGCCTTGGGGGTTTCCAGTGCGTCTTGCTGAAGCGCTTGAAGGAGTGCATCAGGCAGTTGAAGTTGGTACTTTTGGATGATGCCCAGTGCCTGTGAGCAAGTGGTTTCGTCTGGCACAGTCGGACCGCTCGCAATGGTCGCGGGGTCGTCACCCGGCACATCACTGATGCACAAAGTCAGCACTCGCGCAGGCAAACAAGCCAACGCAAGCCTGCCACCCTTGATCGCTGAGAGATGTTTTCTAACACAATTGATCTCAGAAATGCTGGCTCCACAGTCAAGCAAACTGCGATTAAGCGCTTGCTTTTGAGACAGGCTCATGCCTTCAACGGGCAAGGTCAGCAAAGACGAGCCACCGCCTGAGATCAGTGCGATCACCAAATCGTCTTTTGTGAGTCCCTGCGTCAATGCAAGCATTTTTTGAGAAGCCAGAACGCTTTGCTCATCGGGTACAGGGTGGGCGGCTTGCATGATGTCGATTCGCCGCTGCAAGACCTTAGAGGTCACGGGGACATGTCCATACCTGGTCACCACCAAACCAGACAGTGGACTCGATGGGGGCCAATTTGCCTCCAACGCTTGTGCCATGGCGGCCGCAGCCTTGCCGGCCCCCAAAACCAAGGTGCGCCCAAGGGGTGGTCTTGGCAAAAAAGTGGGCACATTGCGCTCAGGCAAGGCCCTTTGAATGGCCTGGTCTAAAAGCGCTCTAAGCACCAACAATGGTTCGTTGCGCGGTGGATTTGACATGGACTTTAAAATTGAAAATCAATGGGTGCGTTTAAAGCGATGAAACACATGATAAGCTCTCAAACAGAAAACGATTTGTTCAAAATTTCTGCAATTTTTACAGTTTAATCTCAAAAGACAATCTTCCTTCAAGACCATGCCTCAAATACTCATACACCAAGCCAACTGTATCTCAACCCAGGATCCACAAGAAAGAGAAATCAGAGGCGGCAGCATACTGATTCAAGATGGGCTGATCAAAGAGGTCTTTGATGCGGATCAATTCCTTGCCAAAGGCCAACACCTTTTGAGCGAGGTGGATCAAGTCATTGACGCCAGACATCATTTGGTGATCCCGGGGATGGTCAACTGCCACCACCACATGGTGCAGTCCCTCACCAGAGCCTACCTTCCCGTGCAAAATGCGGAACTTTTTTCTTGGCTGAGAGGCTTGTATCCCATTTGGGCCAATCTTCGACCTGAAATGGTACAAGTGGCCTCCAAAGTGGCCATGGCGGAGTTGCTCATGAGTGGCTGCACCACGAGCAGCGATCACTTGTACATCTACCCCAACGGGGTCAATCTAGAAGACAGCATTGAAGCGGCCCAAGCCACTGGACTGCGCTTTATCGCGACCCGAGGCAGCATGAGTGTTGGCCAGTCCAAAGGAGGCTTGCCACCGGATCGCGTCGTTGAGAGCGAAGAGGCCATCTTGAAAGAGACCCAACGGTTGATCGAAAAATGGCACTCCGCCAAACACGGCTCCATGCTCAACATCTCTGTGGCCCCGTGCTCACCCTTCACGGTGAGCGAGGGCTTGATGGAGGAATCGGCCAAGCTTGCACGCGCCTATGGCGTGAGGCTTCACACCCACTTGGCCGAAAACGATCATGACATTGCCTACACCCAGGAAAAATTCAACTGCACCCCCACACAATATGTCGAACGTCTGGGATGGGTTGGGGAAGATGTTTGGCACGCACACTGCGTAAAAATTGACGCACCAGGGATCGAGTTATTTGCAAAAACAAGAACCTCAATTGCTCACTGCCCCTGCTCCAATATGCGACTGGCCAGTGGCATTTTGCCACTCAGAAAAATTTTGGATGCAAATGTGAGTGTCGGTTTAGGTGTGGATGGAAGTGCAAGCAACGACGGCGCTCACATGCTCACCGAGGCCAGACAGGCCATGTTGCTCGCAAGGGTGGCCAAGTCTTTGGAGCCCTTTGGATGTGACACCGGCCCACAAGAGATGACCCCGAGAGATGTCTTGAAGGTGGCCACCCGTGGAGGGGCGCAAACGCTTGGACGAACTGACATTGGTCAAATTGCGCCAGGCTTTTGTGCGGACTTGGCACTCTTTCGCACAGACACCTTGCCCATGGCAGGTGGCTCGATCCATGACCCCGTGGGTGCGCTGATGTTGTGCTCAAGTCAATTGACCGACTACACCATCGTCAACGGTCGGGTGGTCGTCGACAAGGGAGAATTCAAACCCTTCGAACTCGAGCCCATCACCCGTCGCCACAATGAATTGGCTTTGGAGTTGACCCAGTCTTGAGACCCGCTTTTTAAGACCCACATGGGGTCTTAAAAAAGCTTTACCGCCTAGGGCGTGACAGGCGCACCGGCCTCATACCAACGCTTGATTTGTTCTCGCTCAAGATCGGTGATTTGGGTGGCGTTGTTCATCGGCATTTGACGCAACACAACCGCTTGTTGGTACATGTTCTGGGCGTTCTTTTTCACCTCCTGCGGCGAATCAAACCTCAAGTTCTTCATCTGCACGGCCTCGCCATGACAGGCGTAACAGCGTTGCTCGAATATTTTTTGGACTTGCGCATAAGTCACAGGGGCGGCATCGGTGCTTTGAAGCGCTTGGGCATTGGTATCCGGCTTCAAAGCCACGATCACAGCCGCGATGATCACAAGTCCAATCAAAGCAAATGGCAAGGGGTTGCTCGCTTTGTTTTGATGATAGGCATGTCTTTGCACAAAGAACTGCCTGATCAAAGCACCGGCCAACATCATGGCAATGAGGGTCACCCAATGGTAGTCGTGGGAATATAAAAAGCTGTAGTGATTGCTGAGCATGGCAAACAAGACGGGCAAAGTGAAATAGGTGTTGTGCACACTTCTTTGCTTGCCACGCTTGCCATGCATGACCAATTCCGCCGCAGGCAACTTCTGACCCGAGGTCATGGCGCCCACCACTTTGCGCTGACCTGGGATGATCCAAAAGAACACGTTGGCACTCATGGTCGTGGCCATCATGGCGCCCGTGAGCAAAAATGCCGCACGCCCAGCAAACCAATGACATGCCAACCAAGCCGCAAAAGAGATCACAAAAAACATGATCACACCCACACCCAACTCACCGTTCTCTCGAAAGCCAACCCATTGACTGACGCGATCGTAAACGATCCAAAAGACGACCAAAAATGACAAGGCGACAAGCACGGCCTGCGTGGGCGTCCAATCCATCAAAGACTTGTCGATCAAATAAGAGCTGGCGTTGAACAAATAAAGCAAGGTGAACAACGCAAAACCACTCATCCACGTGGTGTAACTCTCCCAAAAGAACCAATGCAGCTTGGTGTGAATTTTCTTTGGGGCAACCATGTATTTTTGTGGATTGTAAAAACCCCCTCCATGCACCGCCCACAACGCACCATCGACGCCTTTTTCCAATAAATCGGGAGAATTGGGTTTGACCAAGTTGTTGTCTAAAAAGACAAAGTAAAAAGAGGAACCCACCCAAGCAATCGCTGTGATCACATGAATCCAGCGCAAGAGCAAATTGGCCCACTCAAGGTAATACGGATCAATCAATTCAAATTCCCCAAATCAAGGTTAATAATTAGCAGGCAAAAGCTGTGTACGCTCTTGTGTCCTGAGGAGTTGTGCAACAACAGATACGGCAATGATCTCAGGCTCTTTGGAATGTATACCTTCAATCCCAATGGGACACTGCACACCCAGAAAATCAGCTTCTGAAAATCCTCTTTGGGACAAGCGACTCTTGAAGGTGGCCCACTTGGTCGCACTGCCAATGAGCCCAATGCTGCTGAGATCATGGCGCTCTCTTTGGCGAACAAGACACTGCTGCAAGACATCCAAATCCTCGGCATGGCTAAAGCTCATGATCAGCACATGGGCGTGTGGCTTTAAATGAGCGACCGCACTGTGCACAGGCTCTGAATGCTCAAGCTCAATGTTGTGTCCCACACTTTGAGGAAAGATGCTCTCTCTGGAGTCAATCCACGTCACCTGCCAAGGCAATTTTTCCATCAACTGCACAATGGCTTGCCCCACGTGCCCGCCACCAAACAAGGCCAAATCAGGTTCCGGACCTTGCAGCCGCTTGCCCAGCGGCTCAAGCCCTGAAGAGCTCAACCATTCAAAAGACAAATGAACAACACCGCCACAGCACTGCCCCAAGGAGGGTCCCAATGGATAGCGATTCACAAAAGGCTCGGTGAAGGGTACCCCCAGTTGCAGCAGTCTCTTGGCCTCTTGAATGGCCTGATACTCCAACTGCCCACCGCCCAGGGTGTTGATCAACGCATCTGGCAAAACAGCCATCCAAGCCCCCTCGTCTCGAGGAACAGAGCCTTGAGTTTTGACAACGGTCACCAAAACCGCTTGACCGCTCTTTTTCAGGGCGCTCAAAAGATTTGAGGTATGTTTTAACACCAGAGGACTTGTTTAGAGGGTCGTCAAATCAGGCTGTGTGCTTAAGTCCTTCACAGGCCATCAATATTCTCTCTGGTGTCGCTGGGGCGTCCATTTGCAAACGAACTTTGTGTTGTGCACTGGCACTCACAGCCTCCCTCAGCGCAAAGTAGGTCGACAAAGCCAACATCAAAGGGGGCTCTCCCACAGCTTTGCTGTAAAAAGGTGTAGGTTTGACATTGCTGCCATCAAAGAGCGTCACATTGAAATGCTCTGGAATGTCGCCGGCCACTGGAATTTTGTAAGTGCTCGGCCCGTGGGTCAGCAGCTTTCCTTTTTCGTTCCATATGCACTCCTCCATGGTGAGCCATCCCATGCCTTGGACATATCCACCTTCAATTTGACCTTGATCAATGGCGGGGTTGATGCTCTTGCCAACATCGTGCACGATATCAACGCCTTTGAGCCACCACTCACCCGTCATCGTATCGATCTCAACCTCTGAGACCGAAGCGCCATAACAGTTGTAATAAAAAGCGCGGCCCCAAAGCGTATTGAAATCATAAGCTATATCGGGCGTCCAGTAAAAACCTGTCACAGACAAGCCCACACGATCAAGCCAAGCCTGGATGATCAGATCTTTCCAAGCAACGCTCTTGGTGCCAAAGCTTGCTTGGTTTTGAGCAAACACCACGTCGCTGGCCTCACACCCAAGCATTCGAGCAGCAACTGCAGACAAGCGACCTCTCATCTGATCACAAGCATTGTTGATCGCAGCGCCATTGATGTCCGCACCGCTTGAGGCAGCAGTGGCGGAGGCATTGGGCACCTTTTGGGTATCGGTTGAAGTCACTCTTACTTTTTCTACGGTGATGCCCAATCCATCGGCTGCAACTTGCGCCATTTTGGTATTGAGCCCTTGGCCCATTTCGGTGCCACCATGGTTCACACTCACAGAGCCATCTTGGTAAATGTTTAAAAGTGCACCGCCTTGGTTGAGCATCGTGGCTGTAAAACTGATACCAAATTTCAGTGGCACCAAAGACAATCCACGCTTGCGGTAGGGATGTGCCAAGTTGAAGGCCTCAACCTCCTTTTTTCTTTGCAAATAATTTGACTTTGTTTTGACCTCTTCAATCACCCGGTCGCCAATCCAATCCTCAATTTTTTGGCCATACTGGGTGATCATGGTTTGCTCATCACCTGAGACTGATGGGTCTTTGTACAAATTGAGTTCTCTGATCTCCACTGCATCTTTGCCCAATTGCTGCGCCATCTCTTCAATCACGGTCTCAATGGCGAACATGCCCTGTGGACCGCCAAAGCCTCTAAAGGCGGTCGCGCTTTGCATGTTTGTTTTGCAGCGGTGGGTGATCACCTTTAAGTTGGGAAGATAGTAGCAGTTATCAATGTGCAACAAAGCGCGGTCATTGACCGGACCAGAGAAGTCGGTGCTGTATCCACAGCGCGAATAAAGAACAACGTCAACGCCTAAGATGTGACCCTCGTCATCAAATCCAACCTCGTAATCGGCCCTGAAGTCATGGCGCTTGCCAGTGATCGTCATGTCATCGTCTCGGTTGGCACGCAACTTCACAGGACGATTGAGTTTGAAAGCCGCCAATGCCGCACTTTGACTAAAGATACTTGCATTGCCTTCCTTGCCGCCAAAGCCTCCCCCTAAGCGTCGACAAATGACCTCAACATCGTTGGTTGACAAATTAAGCGCTGCGGCTGCTTCGCGTTGATTGCCATCGGGATGTTGGGTGGAGACGTACAAGGTCAACTGCCCGTCCTCCTTGGGCACGGCATATGTGATCTGACCCTCAAGATAAAACTGTTCTTGCTGTCCGCAATAGGTGCGGCCACTCAAACGGTGTGGCGCCTCTTCAATGGCTTTCCTGGGCTCGCCTCGGGTGATGCCCTTTGCGGGCATGATGAAGGAGCCTTTTTCCATCGCATCTTCAATCGTCAAGATTGCTGGCAATTCTTTGACCAAGACTTTCGCGCCTTTTGCAGCCTCACGCGCATAGATCATCTCTCTAGCCACGACCACCGCTACGGGTTGTCCGACAAACTGAACAATGCCATCGGCCAAAAAGGGGTCATCATGAACAATCGGGCCACAGTTGTTCTCTCCAGGGATGTCCTTGGCCGTGAACACAGCAATGACGCCGTGCTGTTTGAGCAGCTGCTCTTTGTCCACCCCCTCACCGATCAACTCGCCGTGGGCGACGGGGGACAAAACCAAGGCCGCGTAGACGGTCCCAGCAAGCTCGGCAATGTCATCGGTATAGACGGCTTGGCCCGTGACGTGCAAATGTGCAGACTCATGTGTGATCTCTCGACCTTGCTCACCCGACGCGATGAGATCCTTTATTTTTTCTGGTGCATTCATGCTGCAGTCACCTCCGACATTTCGGTGTTTATAAATTTCAAAACCAAATTTCTTGCAACGAGTGAGCGATAGGCCCAAGTGGCACGCAGTCCATCGCGTGCGTTGTAGCTTTGGGCAATGGCTTGATCGATTTCGGCGGCCAAGACCTCTTCGACTCGCTTGCCTTCTAGAATTTTTTCAATGGCCAACGCTCTAGCCGGTGAAGGTGACAAACCATTGAAAGCCAAGCGGACTTGGCTGAGTTTGTCATTTTTCTTCACGTAAGTGATGGCAGCGCAGGTCGCAGAAATATCTTGCTCAAACCTCTTACTGATTTTGTGGGCTGCAAAAAATTGTCCCGCTTGAGGTCTTGGAATCTCAATGGCTTCAATGAATTCAGACGTCTGCATCACATTTTTCTTTAATCCCGTGTAAAAAGCGTCCAACGCAACACGTCTGGTTTTGGCGCCGTGTCGCAAAATCAACTGCGCATTCAAAGCCATCAAGCAAGGCATGCTGTCACCAATGGGAGAGCCATTGGCGATGTTGCCAGCCAAGGTCGCCGTGAAGCGAATAGGAGGAGAGCCAAACCGACGAAGCACTTCAGCAAAATCTGGCAACTCCGCTTTCACCAAATGCAAGACCTCCTCCAAAGAGACAACTGCACCCACTCTCCAAAAGGCGGATGTGGTCTGCACTTCTTTGAGCTCCTTGACATGCCCCAAATACAAGATGTGGTCGGGCCTGCGGAACTCTTTGTTGACTTGCAATCCGACCTCAGAACTTCCTGCAACCAAGGTGGCGTTGGGGTGCTTGATCAAATACTCGGCCACTTCAACAACGCTCGAAGGAGATACAAATTCATTGCCCTTTTTGGTTCTAACAACAGGCTGAACAATGATCTCCCCTTCCAAACTCAAGGTGGGCTGATCCGCTCGTTTGATCTCCTTGAGCAAGCTCACATCCCCTTGGTCCTTCAAATGCAGGGCATTTTTATGCTCACACGCTTTGTAGGTTGCATCGATGATGGGCTTGTAACCCGTGCAACGGCACAAATTGCCACTCAAAGCATCGGTGATGTCGAGCCGGGTGGGGCTTGGGTTCGTTTGAGTCATATTGACCAAACTCATCACGATCCCTGGCGTGCAAAATCCACACTGCGAAGCATGACAGTCCTTCATGGCCTCTTGAATGGGGTGCATGTGTCCATCGGCCTTCAAACTCTCAACCGTCTTCAAAGACTTGCCATCCAGGGTCGGCAAAAGTTGCAGGCAACTGTTCACGGTCACATAATCCACACCGGTTTGAGCCTCATTGAGCTCTCCCACCATGACCACGCATGCACCACAATCGCCCTCAGCACACCCCTCTTTGGTGCCTGTTCGACGCAAATCTTCGCGCAAATAATCTAAAACCGTTGTGGTCCTTCTCTCACCCTTGACCTCAACGATTTGACCATCAAGAACAAACCTCACTGTATTTGTAACTTCAGACATGATAAAAACTCAATCAAACATTAATAAAAAATATCACTTCGGCCCACATCTTGAGCACTCAACTGCTCAAGTAACCCTTAGGAGCCTCTGTAAGTTGAATAGCTCCAGGGACTGACCAACAAAGGAACATGATAATGCTCTTTGGGATTGGATACGCCAAAATCCAAATGCACCACATCCAAAAACAAGGGCTCTTGCAAGTCTTTGACCTTGACCCTAAAGTAATCTCCGGCAGAAAAACTCAAGCGATAGTGACCCACCATCAAATCTTGGGTCTCAATCAGCGCTGAATCGGCTCGTCCATCCGCATTGAGCACCAAACTTTTCATCAGGTGATAAGCGTCGCCTTGTTTCTTTAGTAAAGCAACTGCCATGCCGACTGCAGGCTTGCCATGCATGGTATCCAAAACGTGTGTGCTCAAACCCATCTTAAAAGCTCCAATCTAGAGAAATTGCTGGCCGAATTGAAAGCCATTTTAGGGCCTGGGCTTGCAAAAAACCATGGCCAAGGGATCCAACTGCTCACATTATTAAAGGATTTGCTCAGCATCTATATTTCTGCTTAAAAAAAAAGGACAATTCAAGTGTCGGTAAGATCTTTTGATCAAACTTTTGTCTTCAACGCCAACCCAACACCAGTCTTTCATGCAAAATTTCGACGCCACCTTGCCCTACCCCAGAGATCTTGTTGGATATGGAGAGCACCAACCTCATGCCAACTGGCCTGGAAAAGCCAAAATAGCCGTGCAATTTGTTTTGAACTATGAGGAAGGTTCAGAAAATGCAACCTTGCACGGTGACGAGGGATCCGAGCAGTTTCTGTCCGAGATGTTCAACCCGCCCAGCTTTCCTGAACGGCACATGACCATGGAGAGCATTTACGAATACGGCTCCCGTGCAGGCGTTTGGCGAATTTTGCGTGAATTTGACAAAAGAGCCTTGCCGCTGACCGTGTTTGGCGTCGGTATGGCACTCGAGCGTCACCCTGAGTTGGCCCATGCATTTGTACAAAAAGGCCATGAGATCGCCTGCCACGGCTACAGATGGATCAATCACCAATCCATGCCTGAAACCATGGAAATGGATCAAATCCGACGCGGCATCGATGTCGTCAAAGGCATCACCCATGAGTCCTCCATCGGTTGGTACACAGGGCGAGACAGCCCCAACACAAGGCGACTCGTGGCCGACTGCGCAGACGTTGCATACGACAGCGACTATTACGGGGATGATTTGCCCTTTTGGATGAAAGTCAAAAACTCCGCGGGCCAAAGCGTTGCTCAACTCATCGTGCCCTATACTTTGGATTGCAATGACATGCGTTTTTCCCTCCCGCAAGGGTACTCCCAAGCAGAAGATTTTTTCATCTACCTCAAAGACACCTTTGATGCCTTGTACGCCGAAGGCGACGAAAGCCCGAAGATGATGAGCGTGGGCATGCATTGCAGACTACTGGGGCGTCCAGGCAGAATCATGGCGCTGAAGAAATTTTTGGACTACATCGAAAATTTTGATCGTGTCTGGGTTTGCAAAAGAATGGACATTGCAAAACATTGGAGAGCCGAGCACCCTTACAAGGCTTGACCTTTTTTTCACCCCCTCAACTCAGCGCTTGCCCACCCACACCTTAGGCCTCATTGACCAAGACCATGACACTCGATCAACTCAACACCCAATCCATTGGCCAGTTGTTGCCCCTTCTTCAGGGCCTGTATGAGCACTCCGATTGGATTGTTGAGCAAACCTTGGCGAGAAGACCCTTCAAGAGTTTTGAAGCTTTCAAACATGGGATGATTCAAACCTTGCAACATGCCGGCGAGTCGGCATGGCTCACATTGATCAAAGCCCACCCAGAGCTCACTGGCAAAGTGGCGATCCAAAAAACACTGACCGCTGAGTCGCAAAGCGAGCAACAAAAGGCAGGCTTGGCCAACTGCACAGCCGAGGAGTATGAGGCGCTTCACAGCCTGAACAAGGCCTATCAAGAGAAGTTTAACTTTCCCTTCATCGTGGCGGTGCGCGGCCCACGAGGCTTGGGCCTCACACCGCAAGACATCATCCAGACGATGCAAAGGCGGCTGAAAAACACACGAGACTTTGAAGTCCAAGAGGCGCTTCAAAATATTCACCGCATTGTTGAATTGCGTCTGCATGAAAAAATAGATCGCAAAAGTCCTGAAGGCGACTTGATATGGGATTGGCAGGAGGCCCTGGCTCAATACACGGAAACGCAAGACCTCAATTTTAAAAATTTGACTGTCACCTATCTAAGCCCAGCCCACAAAGACTGCGCTGAGTTCATTGCCGAGCGCATGCGCGAATGCGGCTTTGATGAGGTCTCACAAGATGCGGTGGGCAATGTGGTGGGTCGCTACCATGCACAAGACCCCAAGGCCCGTTATTTAATGACGGGTTCACATTTTGATACAGTAAGAAACGCTGGCAAGTACGACGGTCGTTTGGGTATTTTTTGCCCTATGGCTTGTGTCAAGACCCTTTTCTCCAAAGGCGTGCGACTGCCCTTTGGCCTGGAGGTGGTGGCCTTTGCAGAAGAAGAGGGTCAGCGCTATGCTGCCACTTTTTTGGCGTCCAGCGCCTTGACCGGTCAATTCAATCCTGAGTGGTTGGCACAAGAGGACAAAGACGGCATCTCCATGAAAGAAGCCATGGCGGCGTATGGTTTGAATCCTGACGAAATTGCTTTGATCAAAAGAGACACCAGCCAATACCTTGGCTTTATTGAGGTGCACATCGAGCAAGGACCTGTTTTGTACAATCAAAAAAGGCCCTTGGGGTTGGTCACGTCCATCAATGGCTCTAGGCGCTTCATCGCACACGTCCAAGGCGTGGCCAGCCATGCAGGCACCACCCCTATGAAACTGCGCCACGACGCGGTTGGAGCGATTGCTGAGTTGGCACTTTTCATGGAAGAGCGGGCCCTCAAAGATGCCGACTCTGTGGCAACCATGGGCATGTTGGAAGTCCCCAATGGATCGATCAACGTCATTGCGGCAAGAGCGCACTTTAGCATGGACATCAGAGCGCCCAACGACGCACAGCGTGATGCTGTGGTCGAAGACATTTTGAACAAAATTAAAGAAATCTCTGAGCGGCGTCAAGTGGAGTTCAAACTCACTGAAAGCCTTAAAATCAGCGCAGCCCCCTGTGACACACAACTGATGAAACACTGGCAAGCGGCAATTGAAGACCTCGGTCTTGAGGTTTTTTCACTTCCCAGTGGGGCGGGCCATGACGCCATGAAAATTCATGACATCATGCCCCAAGCAATGCTTTTCGTGAGAGGCTTAAATTCTGGCATCAGCCACAACCCGCTGGAGAGCTCCAGCTCGGATGACATGCAATTGGCCTTTGAAGCCATGATGAATTTCCTGATGCGCTTTCGTCCCTCATAAAAATCAACACTCACCAGTGCATCCAACCCCTTTGTTTAACCCAAAACTCTCATGACCAATTCCTCAGTTGCCTATCAAGAACTCGATCAATGGATTGAAGATCATTTTGACCAACAGGTCAGCTTTTTGCAGTCTTTGGTGCAAATACCTACGGACACCCCTCCTGGGAACAATGCGCCTCACGCACATAAAACTGCGGCACTCTTGGCAAACATGGGGCTGAAAGCTGAACAGTACGATGTACCCACGCAGACCGTTCACCACCACGGGCTTGAAGCGATCACCAATTTGATTGTTCGACAAGAATTCACACAGCGTGGACATCAAACTTGTGAAAACAAACAAATGAAAGCCACCAAGGGGATGACCATTGCCCTCAATGCACATGGCGATGTGGTCCCCCCAGGCGAGGGATGGACCCACAATCCTTACGGTGGCGACATTGAAGATGGCTTCATGTATGGCCGGGCCAGTGCCGTGAGCAAATCTGATTTTTCGACTTTTACTTTCGCTCTCAGAGCATTGCAGCACCTGAGCGAAAAAATTGCTGCAAAGCAAGGTGCCGTTGCTGATGCGCCCCAGCCCGTGGGACAAGTTGAGTTGCACTTCACCTACGATGAGGAGTTTGGCGGGGAGTTGGGCCCAGGATGGTTGCTTGGCGAGCACTTGACCCAACCCGATTTGATGATTGCGGCTGGGTTTAGTTATGAGGTCGTGAATGCGCACAATGGCTGCTTGCAATTGGAAGTCACCCTTCGCGGGAAAATGGCCCATGCAGCCATTCCCGAGAGTGGGGTGGACGCGCTCCAAGCAGGCGTTCATGTCTTGCAAGATTTATATGCACTGAATGCACAGTACAAATCAGTGCACTCCACCGTCAAAGGCATCAAGCACCCTTATTTAAATGTGGGTCAAATTTCTGGGGGCACCAACACCAATGTGATCCCTGGGCGCGTGACCTTTAAGTTGGATCGACGAATGATTCCTGAGGAGAACTCTCAAAACGTCGAGACATCCATCCGAGAGACCATTACAAAAAGCGTGGAGGCCTTCAACAAAGCCCACCCCCATCAAGCCCACGTCGAACTCGATATCAAGCGCATTTTGCTGGCCGAGTCCATGAAACCACAAGCTGGGCAACAACCCTTGATCGATGCCTTGCAAAAACATGCGGGGACGATCTTTGAAACAGACATCCCCGTGGTGGGCACACCCCTTTATACCGATGTGCGTTTGTATGCGGCCAATGGCATTCCAGGCGTCATCTATGGTGCAGGCCCCAAAACAGTGCTAGAGTCCCATGCCAAGCGCGCCGATGAGCGCCTGAAATTGGAGGATCTGAAGCGAGCGACCCGCGTAATCGCCAGAACGCTCTATGATTTATTGTCAAAACAGGCCTGATTTTTCAAAAAAAGTAAAATTTAGGGCAAAATTGTCCCAGTCAAGACCGCCAACAATAAACCCAATTTGGTGCAAATTCCTTAAATGCACCAAGCTGGGTTCAAACGAACGTCTTGGGTAGCCACGAGCAGGGCACCCGCCCCTAGGGGGTAGCATGGCACTCGGGGCAAGAGGCTTGAAAACCTCGATGGGATGAAAAGTTTTTTTGGGCATTGATATTGCTTGATGTATCGATTAATTAACTTAGGAGTTAAACATGTTTTCTATCAGTCCTCGTCATTTCAAAGCCAGCGCTGTGGTGGCTGCTCTTTCAATCTCTGGTGCCCTGCTCAGTTCGCCAAGCTTTGCTCAAACCACCGCCTTGAAGTTTCAATTGGACTGGCGCTTTGAAGGTCCCGCGGCTTTGTTTTTGGTGCCTGAGGCCAAAGGTTATTACAAAGAGGCCAAACTCGATGTGACCGTCGACGCTGGCAATGGCTCGGGCGGAACAGTGACACGTGTTGCATCCGGCTCCTATGACCTAGGGTTTGCTGACTTGGCCTCATTGATGGAATTTCACGCCAACAATCCCGATGCGCCAAACAAGCCCATCGCCATCATGATGGTCTACAACAACACGCCTGCATCCGTGATGGCCTTGAAAAAATCGGGCATCAAAACGCCTGCCGATTTGAACGGCAAGAAATTGGGGGCTCCCGTTTTTGATGCGGGTCGACGCGCATTTCCAATTTTCGCCAAAGCAAACAACGTCAACAATGTCACGTGGACCGCGATGGATCCCACTTTGCGTGAAACCATGCTGGTTCGTGGCGACATTGATGCCATCACTGGTTTTACATTCACGTCACTCTTGAACATTGAGGCTCGCGGCACCAAGGCCGATGAAGTGGTGGTGCTTCAATACCCCGATTACGGCGTGAAGTTGTACGGCAATGCGGTCATTGCGTCGCCGAAAATTTTGAAAGAAAATCCCGAAGCGGTGAAGGCGTTTTTAAAAGCTTTTGCCAAAGGTATGAAGGATGTCTTGAAAAACCCAGAAGAAGCGATCCAAACGGTCAAGGCCAGAGACGGCATCATCAACGTGCCCCTTGAGGTGCGACGCCTCAAGTTGGCACTCGACACCGTGATCAACAGTCCAGACGCAAGAAGCGAAGGCTTTGGTCAGGTCAAAGCACCAAGACTTGCTTTGATGGCCAGCCAAGTGTCTGATGCTTTCAACACCAAAACTCGCGTCAATCCTGACACCATTTGGAGCCCAGCTTATCTTCCAAGTGCAAAAGAGTTAGACGTTTTACCAAAGAAATAAATGTCAAACGCTGCATCTACGCCATTTGTCCAATTTGAGAACGTTTGGCTGGCCTACAACGAAGAGTTGCTTGCGCAAAATCAATTTGCCGTCGAAGACATCAACTTGAGTGTCAAAGACGGTGAATTCATTGCCATCGTTGGCCCTTCGGGGTGTGGCAAATCCACCTTCATGAAGCTCACCACCGGTCTGAAGCGCCCCACCAAGGGGCGCATCACCGTTGGAGGCCAAGAGGTCACAGGCCCCTTAAAAATCAGCGGCATGGCCTTTCAAGCCCCCTCCTTGTTGCCTTGGAGAACGACGCTGGACAATGTGCTCTTGCCCTTAGAGATTGTTGAGCCTTACAGATCTCAATTCAAACAAAAAAAAGCTGACTTTGAAGCTCGAGCGATTGCCCTCTTAGAACGCGTTGGCTTGGGCGGATACGAAAGAAAATACCCTTGGCAACTCTCAGGCGGCATGCAGCAGCGAGCCAGCATTTGCCGAGCGCTTATTCACGAACCCAAAATGCTTTTGCTCGATGAGCCCTTTGGCGCTTTGGATGCATTCACTCGCGAGGAGCTGTGGTGCATTTTGAGAGACCTTTGGACAGAGCAAAAATTCAATGTGATTTTGGTCACGCATGATTTGCGTGAATCGGTCTTTTTGGCGGACACGGTGTACGTGATGTCCAAAAGCCCTGGGCGCTTCATTGTGAAGAAAGAAATCGAGCTGCCAAGACCTCGAGAACTTGAGTTGACCTACACCCCCGAATTCACCGATATTGTCCACGAACTCAGGGGGCACATTGGTGCACTGAAGGGCGCACCGGTAAAAACGTCTTAAAGCCAATTGGGTCCAGCGACCTCAAGGAATTATTTTGAGCACTTACAAGAAACTTGAAAAAAGCTCCCCCTGGATTTTGTTGATCGTCACATTGATTTTGTGGCAACTGATTTGTTCAGTTTTTTCTGTCTCAGAATTCATTTTCCCCAGCCCCTCGCGCATTGCCTCTCAACTCATTGAGTTCCGTGGAACGGTTGCCGCGCATGCATGGAGAACTTACTGGGTGACCATGGCTGGCTTTGGTCTGGCCATTGTGGTGGGTGTTTTACTGGGCTTTGTCATTGGCAGTTCACGCTTGGCTTACACAGCGGTCTACCCCTTGATGACCGCCTTCAATGCATTGCCCAAAGCCGCCTTTGTGCCCATTTTGGTGGTCTGGTTTGGCATTGGCATTGGGCCGGCTATTTTGACCGCATTTTTGATCAGCTTTTTCCCCATCATGGTCAATATTGCAACTGGACTTGCAACCCTTGAACCCGAACTGGAGGATGTCCTGCGCGTCTTGGGCGCCAAAAGATGGGATGTGTTGATCAAGGTTGGACTGCCCAGATCCTTGCCCTATTTCTATGCGTCCCTTAAAGTCGCGATCACCTTGGCTTTTGTAGGCACCACTGTTTCAGAAATGACAGCGGCCAACGAAGGCATTGGTTATTTACTGATCTCTGCAGGCTCGGCCATGCAAATGGGTTTGGCCTTTGGGGGCTTGGTCGTGGTGGGTGCCATGGCCATGGTGATGTATGAGCTCTTTAGCTTTGTTGAAGTGCACACCACCGCATGGGCGCATCGCGGCTCTCAAAATCACTGATCACGGTCAAGCGGCCCACCGCGTTGGGCCGCCTCTGACGCAGGCCACCTATTTAAATTTCTCTTTGTCCTCGACGGTTGTCACCAACTGGTCTCTGTTGTACAAACTCTTGAACAAATAACTCCACATCACCGCAATAAAAACCGTGCCCAAGCCGCCAAAAACTACGGCCGCAACAGGTCCAAACCAAGCCGCAGTGGCACCCGACTCAAACTCACCCAATTGATTGCTGGCGCCCACAAAAACGGTGTTGACTGCACTCACACGACCGCGCATGTTCTCAGGTGTCTCCAATTGAACAATGGTGTGTCTAATCACCACACTCACCATGTCAGCACTCCCGGTGATCATCAGCGCAAAGAAAGAAAGAAGGAAGTTCTCTGACAGCGCAAAGACACATGTCGCCAAACCAAAAACAGCAATCGATCCAAACAAATACCGCCCTACTCTTTTCTTAAGTGGCCACCTCGTCAAATAGATCGACACCATCAAAGCACCCACGGCCGGTGCCGCCCTCAGCAGACCCAAGCCCCACGGACCTGTGTGCAAGATATCTTTGGCATAAATGGGCAACAAGGCCGTTGCACCGCCCAAGAGAACAGCAAACAAATCCAGCGTGATCGAGCCCAAAATAACTTTTTTTCGCCAAACATACACCACCCCCGCCAAGACCGATTCCATCGTGACCGGCTCGTCGCTTGGGCCAGTCACTTGCCTTGTCCGTAAACGCAATAACCAATACGCAGACATGGCATACAGCATCAAGCAAGCCAGATAAACACTGTTGGCACTGAAGGCAAACAATAGGCCACCAATTGCAGGACCCGTCATGACACTGGTTTGATATGCCATGGAATTCAAAGCCATGGCACGTGGCAAATGATGGGTATCAACCAAAGTGGGTAGGATGGCTTGCTGAGCAGGATTTTGAAATGCCCGAACAATGCCTAGCATCAATGATACCCACAACAAAAACTCACGTGTGAGTGCCCCTTGTCCAATCGCTAACAACACGCCCAGCACCACAACCGCTTGCAAGAACCAAGCAACCATGACGATATTTTTTCTTGGAAAACGATCAGCCACATGGCCCGCCAATAGACTCAAAACCAAGGCAGGGCAAAATTGATACAAGCCCACCAAACCCAGATCCCACGCGCTAGAGGTCAAGTCATACATCTGCCAAGCCAACGCAACCATCAGCATTTGAGCAGCCACGCCAGCACCCACTCTGGAGAGCCAAAAACGCACAAAAGACTTGTTGGCCAACAAGTCTTTTAAATCAGTGGATGGGTTGTGGGACGTCAAAGCGAATCAAAAAATAGGCGTTGGGGGACGATGAAGTCGGTTCAGGGCGTGGTTAAGTTCACGGCCCAGAGCTTTTGAGGTCAACATTCAATCTACCCTCTTGGCCCCAAAGAGTGTAACCCATAGCCTGCCAAGCCCCAGCCACTGCTGACTCCAAAAACCTTCCCCGTAAGAGACCCCATCCAAAACTTGGTCCCTGATGCCCGTTGGCTCAACGCGAGAGTGAAAATCATCTGTCCCAAAGAGAATGTCCCACCAAGGCAACAAGACACCAAAGTTGTGCCCGCCCAAAACACCCTGACTGAACTCATGCCCAATACCTACCGCATGGTGCGTTCGATGAAATCTTGGGCTCACCCAAAGTTTTTCAATGACGCCCCACCATCTCAAATCAATATTGGCATGCTGAACACTTTCAAACAATCTTGAGACCACAATCAAGCCCACAAATTGACCCGGCTGAAGACCAATGAGGGCCGACAAGAACACGCCAACCAAAGCCAAAATCACATCATCGAGCAAATGACCTCGACTATCGGTCCAGTACGTCATGCTCCTTTGAGAGTGGTGCAATGCATGCAAAGCCCACCATGCAGGCCATTGATGTTGCGCTCTATGAATCCAGTAGTTAAAGAAATCGAAAACCACCAAATACACCATAAAACTCAGCAAGGGCCGCGTGGCCAACTCAGGCATCAATTGTTCCAAATGAAAAGTGGGCACGCCCAAAGTACGCAATTGCCCCCAGACATAGTCAACAGGTATTGAAAAAAGCAAAAAGAAAAACAATCTAAAAACACCCAGGGTTTGAATCAAGGTGTAGATCACATCCACCCGAATACTTTTTTTATCCTGATCCCTTTCCAAAGGACGCCACTTTTCAAGCGGCCTGATCACAAGCAACATGATCACAATTTGTAAAATCCCCAGCAAGAACCACTCGCTTGCCGTGTAGGCATCTTCGGACAAACTGGCCCACCCGTTGTTGAACAAAACGGGTTGAACCACGTTTTCGAACAACAAATCGTTGAGTTTAGAAAACAAGTCTAGTAAATGATCCATTTGACCTCTATTGGGAAGAGTGCGTTGAGACCCAAGCGGCATACTTTGGGTGGTGCTCGATCGTCTTGAAGCAAAAGCCTCTTTCTTTAAGCCCGATGATCAAGGGCTCCAAAACGCTTGTCGCCCAAGGATCTTTCCTGGACCAAATTCCCAAATGCGCCATCAAGATATCCTCACTCTTGATGTTTGCCAATGACTTCTTTAAAAGCATTGCACTAGGAAAACGCTCGCTTGGAAGTTCGTCACCTAAAAATCCCGCATCGCTCCAGCCCACATGCAAGTACCCACACGCTTTGCTGCTCGTCAAAAGGGCAGGCGATGTCTTACCCCCGGGAGCGCGAAAAAGCGGCAATGGCTCTTTTGAGGTCAATGCTTTGATTCGCTCATTGGCTTGAAGGATAGAGGCACAATACGATTTGGCATCCCAAAGCATGCGCTGCCCCTTCATGGGACCAGCACTGGGTTTTACCCAAAATTGCACGTCCGGTTTTGTCGTGTGATGTGTTGCCTCATCTGACAACCAATACACATGGTCCATGGTGTGGGAGGCAAACGAGTGACCTTCTTGAGCCCTTTGCTGCCACCACTTCTGCCAGTACTGGCCCAGCGTCCCGTCCCCCTCTTGCGTCAACTCGTTGGCCACAAAAAAAGTCACTTTGACATCTTGTCGATTCAAGACCTCGGCAATATAAGGAGCAACCCCCATGTGCCCAGTGTCAAAGGTCAAGTAAATCGGTTTGTTACAAGTCTCTCGCGCGAGCGAGAACGCACTGTGCAAGTTGCCTGCGATCATCAGCAGTCCCAAGACAACCCATCGCACTGACTTGTTCCTCATCACAACGGAGGGGGAAATTCTTTGCATGGCGTTCAGACCGGTCTATTGTCTTTTTGCGTGATCAAGCGTCCAAATGCCATGAGGAGATTTCCCCACATTGACTTGTTTGATCAATGTGCCAGTGGATAAATCAATGATGGAGACTTTTTTGATCCACCGAGAAGAGACCATCAATGTTTTCATGTCGGCGGAGACCTCCATGCAGTCAGGCCCCCCAGGCGCGTTGAATTGAGACACCACACTGAGGGTTTGCAAATCAATTTTACTGATGGTATTGGCAACACGGTTGCTAACAAACACATGCCTTCCATCGCCAAGCGCCCTAAAGGCATGAGCCCCTTCACCCGTGGGGATGGTTTTGACCAATTGAGCCGGCTCTTTAGAGACGTCAAAGACTTGGACCTCGCGCGCTCCCGTCAATCCCACCAAAAGGAACTTGTCATCGCTTGTACCAAACACATCGGCCGGTGTAGAGCCCGTTTTCACTCGCCATTTGATTTTTTGCGTGGGCAAATCCATCGCAATGAGTTCATCGCTATCTTGCATCGTGGCATACACCAACGTGCTTTTTGAATCAATCCATAAATGGCTGGGCGTTTTGGAAGAAGGCACTCGCTTCACAAGTTTAAGCTCCTCACCACTCCACTGATAGATATCAATGTGATTCAAACGGTTGCCAACCGTCACGAACCACTTCATGTCTGGAGAGAACCTGAGCTGATAGGGATCCAAGGTCCCTTTGATCACCCTTTGAACTTCAGCGGTCTTGGGATCGATAAAAGTCAAGGAGTCCCCACCCGCGTTGGCCACGATCACCGATCGCTCATCGGGTGTCATGTACAAATGGTGTGGCTCTTTACCCGTCGGAATCATTTTGGTCACGCGCCATGTCAAAGGATCGATCACACTGACAGTGGCATCCAAGGAATTCAAGCCAAAAACGGGATTTGCAGCCCGGCAAACACCGGACAAACACAAGCCGCACAAAATGGCGACAACTTTAAAAGTCAGAAATTTTTTATACATGATAGGGTGCACGCGTTAAGGGATGCCTTGAAATAAGATGCTTGCATTGAGTTTAAAGTATTTCTCCACCAAATACCCACTCACCATCACTTTAAAGGGCTATTTTAGAAACCCGTTCGAGGCAGAGAAAGACGGCTCAAACACGCAAGACACGGGGATCAAGTGCTGCTTTGGGCCGCCAGCAAATCTTGCTCCGTCATGATGCGCCATTCGCCGGGCAATAAATCTTCAGGCAAAGCGAGTTGTCCCATTTTTGATCGATGAAGACCCACCACCAAATGTCCAACGGCGGCCAGCATGCGTTTGACTTGGTGGTATTTTCCTTGCGTGAGCGTCATGCGCATGAACCGCTCACCCAAGAGCTCACAATTCTCGGCCTTCACGGCGTGGGGCGAATCGTTGAGCACCACACCAGCAAGCAATTTATCAAGATCCCTTTGAGCCAAGGGGTCCTCGGTTGTGATGTCATAGACTTTCGGAACATGGTGCTTTGGCGATGAAAGCCTGTGAATGAGCGGACCATCATCGGTCAACAGCAAAAGTCCTGTC
This sequence comes from uncultured Burkholderiales bacterium, assembly GCA_903861115.1. GTDB lineage: Bacteria > Pseudomonadota > Gammaproteobacteria > Burkholderiales > Burkholderiaceae_C > Limnohabitans. The sequence continues at coordinate 3,709 of CAIOTD010000004.1, read as the reverse complement.
GTGTCTTGATCCAATCGACCCACGGCTTGGACGCCTTGAATGGATGACTTTTGAGGTCTATTTCTCAAAGGAGAAGGCAGCAAGGTATAGATACTTGGCCAAGAGGAGGGCTTTTGTGAGCACTCCGTCCCAGCGGGCTTGTGCAGCATGACGTAGGCCTTTTCCCAGAAATGCCATTGCTGAGACTGCACCACATATGCAAAGCCTGTGGCCACCTCAAAGGTCTGCCAAGGGTCGGTACAAAGGTGTGCGTCTCCCAAACGGCCAATGGCCACGTGGCCTTGCTGAATCAAACCTTGGCAAATGCGTCGAGTGCCAAAGCCTTGAGAAAACAACAAGTCTTGAAGTTGCATGGTGTCTGGTGGAATAAAAAAAGGGGGCCGAGCAAACACTTGAATGGGCATTTGCCGAGTACTTGGACATTGTACCTTTTGACAAAGAAAGCGCTTTTATGGCCAAACACGATCTTCAAGTCTAATTTGTCTTTTAAAATGGGGCAATGAGCACTCCACCCACTTTGACACCCGCCGCCCCCCTTGAGCCACGTCTCACCAGCCTCTCACATGGTGGTGGGTGCGGTTGCAAAATAGCCCCTACCGTGCTGCAAGAGATCTTGAAAAACTCTCAAGGCTTGGGACCACTTTTTCCCATTCCAAAAGAGTTGCTCGTGGGCATTGAAACCTCTGACGATGCCGCCGTCTACGAACTCAATGCCCATCAGGCGGTCATTGCAACCACCGACTTTTTCATGCCCATTGTGGATGACCCTTATCATTTCGGAAGAATTGCAGCCACGAATGCACTGAGTGATGTGTATGCCATGGGTGGCAAGCCCCTTTTCGCATTGGCCATTGTGGCCATGCCCGTTGCCCAATTGAGTGCCCAGACCATCGGTCAAATTCTTAAAGGTGGCCAAGATGTGTGCCACGAAGCAGGGATTGTCATCGCCGGTGGGCACACCATTGATTGCGTCGAACCGATCTACGGCTTGGTCGCCATTGGAGTGGTGGATCCCAAGCACATCAAAAAGAACTCCATGGCGCAGGCGGGTGACTTGCTCATTCTTAGCAAACCCTTGGGAGTTGGTATTTTTTCTGCTGCGCTCAAGAAGAATTCACTCAGCGCGACAGAATATGCGTTGATGCTCAAGACCACCACGCAACTCAACACACCCGGATTTGACCTCGCACAAATGCCTGGCGTTCATGCCATGACCGATGTCACAGGTTTTGGCCTTTTAGGTCATGCACTGGAAATGGCCAAAGGCTCGGGCCTTCGTGTTGAATTGGATTGGTCGGCGTTGCCCATTTTGCCAGGCACTGAAGCTCTGGCTTTGAGTGGAAACATCACAGGCGCCTCAGGACGAAACTGGGCGAGTTATGGACTGGAGGTGGAAATGTCGAGCCTGTTGCCCTCTTGGGCAAGAGATCTCTTGACGGACCCACAAACCAGTGGCGGCTTGCTCATCAGTTGCGCGCCAGAGGCACATCAAGAGGTGCTTGCAACGCTCACGCGTCACGGCTTTTCGAACGCTTGCACCATCGGTGGCGTTGTCGAGGCAAAAGATTCAGGTCGGAAATTAGCCGTGAATGCAAAGTAAGGCCTGCGGTTTTGTTTGTTTTCGCAGGCCCCTGGGACATTCACTCGAAAAACCCAACCTTGTTATCTTAAAACCAATACGGGTATCGTACTTTGGACGAGAACATTTTGTGTCTCGCTACCGAGCAAGAGCTTTTTTAGCCCGCGACGACCATGAGACGCCATGACAATGAGCTCGACCTTTTTCTTGGTGGACACGTCAATGATGGCTTTCGAAACGATGTCAGACTTCACCACCATAGAGACTGCGTTGACACCCGCCTTGATGGCTGCGTTGCGCTCGCCATCCACGGTCTTGTGCGCATCCTTGGCCCAAGAAGCTTCAATTTTATCAACCTCCTTTTGATTCAAAGGAATGGCTCCATCAAAGTAACTTTGGACAACACGGGGAATGACTTTAAGAATGATGAGTTCCGAACCAGCCAACAAAGCAATTTGAGTTGCCTGGGAAATGGCTTTTTTGGATAAAGGTGAACCGTCTGTTGCGACCAAAATTTTCTTATACATCTGCAAGCTCCTAGTTGGTTTATTTGAAAATCACAACTGAATGTTAAAAGACGCTCTCATGAATACTTTTGACATATATCAATAGCTCGCCATTTTGATCAAGAAGATGAAGCTTTTTATGCATACAAGCTTAAAATCAATTCATGCACGCTCAACAAGCCTCCTTTGAATGGCTCGACGCACAAGAAGAGTGGGAGAGGTACAGCGCCCCTTTGACGCCATCAGAACGCACCAAATTTCAGTCCAAGCTGGGAGAGGATGCCGCGCAAGCCATTGTGAAATCACAAATTGGCATTGAGGGCATGTACTGTGCCAATTGCTCCTTAAGCATCGAGAGCGAACTGAAAGCCTTGCCCGGCGTATTGGATGCACAAGTCCATGCCAATGCTCGCAAAGCCCATGTTGTTTGGCTGCCTGCAAAGAGCCAGCCAAGCGCTTGGCTCAAAGCCATCCAGGCACTGGGTTATCGCTCCTCTTTGCTAGAAGGCATTGAGTCCGAAAACATCAAAAGCAAAGAAGCCAAGCTCATGCTTTGGCGGTTCATGGTGGCTCTTTTTTGCATGATGCAAGTCATGATGTATTCAGCCCCTTTGTATGGCGACATGCAAGCCAGCGTGGACCCTCAATCGATCCAATTGCTTCATTGGGCGGGCTGGGTTTTGAGTTTGCCGGTGCTGATCTTTTCTTGTCAGCCTTTTTTTAAAGGGGCATACCATGATGTGAAGAATTTCAAGCTCAGCATGGATTTACCTGTTGCGACGGGCATGCTGCTCACGTTTTTTTTGAGCTGCGCGGTCACGTTCTCACCGAATGATATTTGGGGCATGGAGACCTATTTCGACTCGTTCACCATGTTTGCCACGTTTTTACTGGGTGGACGATGGCTTGAACTAAAACTCAGAGACAAAACGCTTGGCGCGCTTGATGCCATCATGGACCGCATTCCCAAAGGCATAGAACGACGCGTCAAAGACGATCATTTTGAAACCATCTCCACCCACCGCATTCAATTGGATGATGTGTTGAGAATTCAGACCCATCAATCTTTTCCAGCCGATGGACGGGTGCTGGACCGGGAGACCTGGGTGGAGGAGTCGCTCTTGAACGGAGAGTCCAACCCCATTGCAAAACCGCCTAACGCCCTGGTCTTGACGGGCAGCGTCAATTTAGGTCCCCCTGTGCTGATGAAGGTTTCTGAAATCGGCAACACAACACGGTTTGCCTCAATTGTGAGGTTGCTTGAGCAAGCTGAAAATTCCAAGCCTGACATTGCAAAAATTGCCGATCGCGTGGCCAAGCCCTTCATTGCGATCGTTCTCCTTTGCGCTTTGTTGAGTGCCCTTTGGTGGTGGCCAGAATCTGCAGTGAAGGCCTTGCTGGTGGCAAGCGCCGTGTTGATCGTGACCTGCCCTTGCGCGCTGACTTTGGCCACCCCTTCAGCCATGATCGCTTGCGCAGGTCTTTTGGCCAAACGTGGTGTCTTGATTCGTGACTTGAGCACGCTTGAGAGGCTCAATCACATTGATCTTGTGGTGTTTGACAAAACAGGAACGCTCACAAAAAATATCTTGCATCTGCGACAAACCTTTACCTCAAACGAACT
>CAIOTD010000003.1 GCA_903861115.1 uncultured Burkholderiales bacterium | reverse complement strand
CTGAAGTGCAAGTTGCACTGTTAACTGCTCGCATCAACGAGTTGACCCCCCATTTCAAGACGCATGCCACAGATCACCACGGTCGCCGTGGTTTGTTGCGCATGGTCAGTCGTCGCCGTAAATTGCTGGATTACTTGAAATCCAGGGATTTGAATCGTTATTCAGCCTTGATTGCTAAACTCGGTTTACGCAAATAATTGGTATTTCTTTGCCAAAGGCGTCTGAGTTATTCCCTTAGCTCAGACGCCTTTATGCATCTTGTTGATGAGAGTATTTGTTCTCGTCAACGAAAGTGGAGAGTTTGATTGTGGATCGAAGCTGTGTCATTCCACCAAGCACGTGCAAGTGCACACGTTTGATGGAATGGCATTCTGTTCTATGACGACCCTCCTGGCTCAGGTGGCGTGGCCTTCATGCCCCAAAACACAATGGAGTTAAACATATGTCGCTTTTTAAGAAAGTAACAAAGACCTTTAAATGGGGTCAACACACGGTCACGATGGAAACAGGTGAGATTGCTCGCCAAGCCACGGGTGCAGTATTGGTCAATATCGATGACACGGTTGTATTGGCAACTGTCGTGGCCTCTAAATCTGCCAAGCCTGGACAAGATTTCTTTCCCTTGACGGTGGACTACATCGAGAAAACGTATGCCGCAGGAAAAATTCCTGGAAGTTTTTTCAAGCGCGAAGCCAAGCCCAGTGAATTGGAAACCCTGACAAGTCGTTTGATTGATCGCCCCATCCGTCCTTTGTTTCCAGAAGGCTTTTACAACGAAGTGCACTTGGTGATTCATACCATGTCATTGAATCCAGAGGTTGATGCAGATATTGCTGCATTGATTGCTTCAAGCGCTGCATTGAGCATCTCAGGCATTCCCTTCAACGGCCCCATTGGCGCTGCTCGCGTGGGTTACGTCAACGGTGAATATGTCTTAAATCCTGGTCAAACACAGAGAAAAGACAGCATCATGGATTTGGTGGTTGCTGGAACAGAGGCTGCCGTTTTGATGGTTGAATCTGAAGCGCTGCAACTGAGTGAAGAGGTCATGCTGGGTGCTGTGGTATTTGGTCATGAGCAAGGCAAGGTTGCAATCGATGCCATTCACGAGCTCGTGAAGGAAGCCGGTCACCCTGTTTGGGACTGGAAGCCAGAGCCCAAGAATGAGCCCTTGATTGCCAAGGTGGTTGAGTTGGCTGAGGGCCCCCTCAGAGCCGCTTATCAAATTCGCAACAAGCAGCAAAGAACACAAGCTTGCCGTGAAACATATGCGGCAACATTGTCTGGTTTGACTGCACAGGGTGCAGAATTTGATGCGGTAAAAGTGGAGTCCTTGCTGTTTGACATTGAAGCCAGGATTGTTCGTTCACAAATTTTGGCTGGTGAGCCCCGCATCGATGGAAGAGATACGCGCACTGTACGTCCCATTGAGATCAGAAACAGTGTGTTGCCTAGAACGCATGGATCTGCATTGTTCACCCGTGGTGAAACCCAAGCTTTGGTCATTACCACGTTGGGCACTGACCGTGATGCGCAAAGGATCGATGCCTTGGCCGGAGAGTTTGAAGACCGTTTCATGTTCCATTACAACATGCCTCCCTTTGCGACTGGTGAGGTTGGAAGAATGGGCAGCACCAAGCGCAGAGAAATTGGCCACGGCCGCTTAGCCAAGCGTGCTTTGGCGGCTTGTTTGCCCGATAAGGTTGATTTTCCCTACACAATGCGTGTGGTGTCTGAAATCACCGAATCCAACGGTTCCTCCTCCATGGCCTCTGTTTGCGGCGGATGTTTGTCCTTGATGGACGCAGGCGTTCCCATGAAGGCTCATGTGGCCGGCATTGCGATGGGTTTGATCAAAGAAGACAGTCGTTTTGCCGTTTTAACGGATATCCTGGGTGATGAAGATCATTTGGGTGACATGGACTTTAAAGTTGCTGGGACGACAAACGGGATCACTGCATTGCAAATGGACATCAAAATCCAAGGCATTACAAAAGAAATCATGCAAGTTGCATTGGCCCAGGCCAAAGAAGCACGCATGCACATTTTGGGCAAAATGCAAGAGGTGATGGGTGAAGCCAAGACGGACGTTAGCAATTTCGCGCCACGCTTGTACACGATGAAGATCAACCCAGAAAAGATTCGTGACGTGATTGGTAAAGGGGGCGCAACGATCCGTGCTTTAACGGAAGAAACTGGCACTCAGATCGATATTTCTGAAGATGGAACCATCACCATTGCTTCGACCGATGGCGCAAAAGCTGAAGAAGCCAAGCGTCGCATTGAGCAAATTACTGCTGAGGTAGAAATCGGCAAAATTTACGAAGGCCCCGTCACCAAGATCTTGGACTTTGGTGCATTGATCAATTTGTTGCCTGGTAAAGATGGTTTGCTGCATATCAGTCAAATCAGCCATGACCGCATTGGTAAAGTCACCGATGTGTTGGCTGAGGGCCAAATTGTCAGAGTCAAAGTGCTCGAGACCGACGAAAAAGGTCGCGTCAAGTTGTCTATGAAGGCTTTGCTTGATCGCCCACAGGCATCAGAAGAAGGTTCAGAGCCTCAACACTGAGAGCTGTGATGCAATTCAAGGCGACTCCCTCTGAATCAGAGCTAGGGTCGCTTTGTTTTGCAAAGCCCACAAAGAGAGTGAACCTATGAAAGCCATTGAAATCTCCACCTATGGAGGACCAGAGGTCCTGCACTTGGTTGATCGTGATAAGCCAAGCCCCGCTTTTGGGGAGGCTTTGATTCGGGTCAGTGCAAGTGGTGTGAATCGTCCAGATGTCATTCAGCGCAAAGGCCATTATCCCGTGCCCCCAGGTGCATCCGATTTGCCGGGCTTGGAGGTGGCTGGTGTGGTTGAGGCCGGTGATGAAGCTGCTTTGGCCGCCAAGGGTTTGCGCATTGGGGACCGAGTTTGTGCATTGATTGCCGGAGGTGGCTATGCGCAGTGGTGTGTAGCGCCCATTGATCAATGCTTGCCCGTCCCTAAAGGCATGAGCGATGAGCAAGCAGCAAGCTTGCCAGAAACATTTTTCACGGTGTGGAGCAATGTTTTTGATCGCGGGCAACTCAAGGCTGGTGAATGCATTTTGATCCAAGGGGGGACCAGTGGTATTGGCGTCACGGCCATTCAAATGGCCAAGGCCTTTGGTGCGCTGGTGATTGCAACGGCTGGTTCAGACGCCAAGTGTGCGGCATGCATTGAGTTGGGTGCTGACTTTGCAATCAATTACAAAACTCATGATTTTGCCGCTGAGGTCAAGCGCCTTGGACCCAAGTCAGGCGTCAATGTGATTTTGGACATGGTTGCGGGTGACTATGTGGCCAAAGAGGTCGAGATTTTGGCCGAGGATGGTCGCTTGGTGATCATTGCCGTTCAAGGCGGCGTCGAGTCCAAACTCAACGCTGGTTTGGTGTTGAGAAAGCGTTTGACGGTCACGGGCTCAACACTTCGGCCGCGTTCGGTTGCATTCAAGGCTCAAATTGCAGAGTCTTTAAGGGCCAAAATCTGGCCTTTGCTAGAAAATGGGGTCATCAAGCCTGTTATTTTTAAGCAGTTTGATGCCCATTTGCCAGAGACTGGTGCTGCGGCCCACACTTTGATGGAATCCAATCAGCACGTTGGCAAGTTGGTCCTTTCGTGGGGATGAGGCAAAAAAATGCGTAAAAAATTAATTGCTGGTAATTGGAAAATGAATGGTTCCCAGTCCTTTAATTCGGACTGGGTCAAGGTCATTCAAGGGGCTTTGTCTGATTTGGGGATGAAGCACCTTCCTGATACGATGGTGTGTGTACCGTCCCCTTATTTGTCACAAATGGGTGCATTGCTTCAAAGCTGTCCCATAGCACTTGGCGCGCAAGATGTCAGTGCGCATCCAAAGGGTGCCTACACAGGCGAGGTTTCTTTGAGCATGTTGGAGGACTTGGGCGCTGAGGGGGTGATCATTGGTCACTCTGAGAGGCGAGCGTACCATTTTGAGAGCGATTTGACGGTGGCTCAAAAGGTCAAGGCGACCATGGCCACAAAGATAACGCCCATTGTTTGCTTTGGGGAGACCCAAGAGCAAAGACAGTCAGGGCAAACTCAGTCGGTCATCGCGGCGCAATTGAAGGCTGTGACGGATGTGTTGGCGCCTGATTTTGATCGATTGGTGATTGCATATGAGCCCGTCTGGGCCATTGGCACAGGGTTGACCGCTACGCCAGAGCAGGCGCAGGAAGTCCACGCATTCATTCGAGCTCAATTGAGTGCCAAAACGTGCCATGCCAATGCCTTAAAAATACTTTATGGCGGCAGCATGAATGCCCAAAATGCAGCGGCCCTCTTAAGCTTGCCCGATGTCGATGGAGGCTTGATTGGAGGGGCTTCTTTGGTCGCGCAGGATTTTGTGAAGATCATCGCCAGTGCTGGCGTTTGATTTGACGGTGTATTGAAGAGAATTAGAGATTAACAAGAGAAATTACGGAGTAACGACAAGATGGCAATGTTCACAAATATCATATTATTGGTTCAAGTTCTTTCAGCCTTGGCCATGATAGGCTTGATACTCATTCAACACGGTAAAGGCGCTGACATGGGGGCCGCTTTTGGTTCAGGCAGCTCAGGCAGCTTGTTTGGCGCAACGGGAGGTGCCAACTTCCTGTCCAGAAGCACGGCCGTTTTGGCGGCCGTTTTCTTTGTTGCCACTTTGGCCTTGGCTTATCTGGGTGGCGCTAAAAAGGATGCTCCTTCTGGCAGTGTCTTGGAGAGCGTTCAAATTCAAAATGCGCCTGCTGATAAGTCTTCTGCTGCGGTGAATCAAATTCCTGGCGCCAATGAGCCAGTTAAATCCAGTGCGGGCTCTCAATCAGATGCATCCGTTCCGTCAATGCCTGTGAGCAAAACAACAGCGGGTGAAAAAGTGCCTTCCTCGGGCAATTCAAGCGCCACCAAGTGATTGGAAAAAATATCTAAAAAACCAATATTTGGGTTACGAATATTGTGTTTTCGAGGTAAACTCATAGGCTGACTTGAACGACCTTATTCCTCTTGGTTTTGTAAAGTTTTTGAATTTATTTGGCCGTCGTGGTGAAATTGGTAGACACGCTATCTTGAGGGGGTAGTGGCGAAAGCTGTGCGAGTTCGAGTCTCGCCGACGGCACCAAATGAAGTGTTTGTAACCCTGGTGTCAACCAGTTCGTGCACACTTCAGGTTGATCAAGCACTCATAATTCGAGATTGAGATGAACCTATACTCTTACTTGCCGGTTTTACTGTTCATACTTGTTGGCCTTGCTGTAGGGGTGGTCCCTCAACTTCTTGGCTATCTCTTGGGTCCAAAGCGGCCCTACGCTTCCAAAAACTCCCCCTACGAATGTGGCTTTGAGGCATTTGAAGATGCTCGCATGAAGTTTGATGTTCGCTACTATTTGGTGGCGATTTTGTTCATTCTTTTTGATCTCGAAATTGCATTTCTTTTCCCTTGGGCGGTTTCATTAAAGCAAATTGGTGCTGTTGGCTTTTGGGCCATGATGGTGTTCTTGGGTATTTTGGTGGTTGGTTTTGCCTATGAGTGGAAAAAAGGCGCACTCGACTGGGAATAAAAACATGTCTATGGATGGTGTAATCAAAGAGGGATTTATCACAACGTCGGTTGACTCTGTGGTCAATTGGGCCAAAACGGGGTCGTTGTGGCCCATGACGTTTGGTTTGGCGTGTTGTGCGGTTGAGATGATGCATGCGGGCGCTGCTCGCTACGACATTGACCGCTTTGGGATGCTTTTTCGTCCAAGTCCTAGACAGTCTGATTTGATGATTGTTGCGGGGACTTTGTGCAACAAAATGGCGCCGGCACTGAGAAAGGTTTATGACCAAATGTCAGAGCCACGTTGGGTGCTCTCTATGGGCTCATGTGCCAATGGTGGCGGGTACTATCACTACAGCTATTCCGTGGTCCGAGGTTGCGACAGAATCGTGCCGGTGGATGTGTACGTGCCGGGTTGCCCGCCAACGGCTGAAGCGCTGTTATATGGTGTGCTTCAGTTGCAAACAAAAATACGACGTGAAAATACGATCGCTAGATGAGTCAAAGGTAAATCTCCCATGAGCTCACCCAACCAACAACTTTGCGCCTCGATCACCCAAATTTTTGGCGATCAAGTGCAAGATCTTCGTTATGCACTCAATGAGGTGACCTTGACTGTCAAGGCGCAGGATTATTTGCAAGTTGCGCAAACCTTGAAGACGCATCCAGAGTTGGCCTTTGAGCAGCTGGTTGATTTATGCGGGGTTGATTACTCAGACTACAAGCAGGGTTATGAGAGTGCTTTTTCCGCGGGTCCTAGGTTCGCGGCTGTGTCGCATCTTTTGTCAATTGTGCACAACTGGCGCATTCGGTTACGGGTGTTTGCCCCCGATGATGAGATGCCGATTTTGCCGTCGGTTTGTTCAATTTGGTCGTCGGTCAATTGGTTTGAGCGTGAAGCGTTTGATCTTTATGGTTTGATTTTTGATGGGCATGAAGATTTGCGTCGCATCTTGACCGATTACGGCTTTATTGGGCACCCTTTTAGAAAAGATTTTCCGCTGTCGGGTCATGTTGAGATGAGGTATGACTCAGAGCAGTCAAGAGTAATTTATCAAGCCGTCACCATTGAGCCGCGCGAGAATACGCCACGTATTATTCGTGAAGAGCATTACGGTGGTTTGTGATAAGAGAAAAAAATGGCCGAAATTAAAAATTACACGCTGAACTTAGGACCGCAGCATCCGGCTGCCCACGGTGTTCTTCGTTTGGTGTTGGAGCTTGACGGTGAGGTGGTTCAGCGCGCTGACCCGCACATTGGTTTGTTGCACCGAGCCACTGAAAAGTTGGCCGAGAGCAAAACCTATATCCAATCGCTTCCCTACATGGATCGCTTGGACTATGTCTCAATGATGAGCAACGAGCATGCGTATTGCTTGGCCATTGAGCGCATGCTGGGTCTTGAAGTGCCAGTGAGAGCGCAGTACATCCGTGTGATGTTTGCTGAGATCACGCGACTGTTGAATCACTTGTTGTGGTTGGGTTGCCATGGTTTTGACTGTGGAGCGATGAATATTTTGATTTATTGCTTCAGAGAACGCGAAGACCTCTTTGATATGTATGAAGCTGTTTCTGGTGCCCGAATGCATGCGGCTTATTTCAGGCCTGGCGGTGTTTACAGGGACTTGCCAGCCGAGATGCCACAGTACAAGGTCAGCAAAATTAAAAATGCCAAGACCATTGCTCGGATGAATGAAAACAGGCAGGGCTCTTTGCTTGACTTCATTGAAGATTTCACCAACCGCTTTCCTAAATTGGTCGATGAGTATGAGACGCTGCTGACGGACAACAGGATTTGGAAGCAGCGAACAGTAGGCGTTGGGGTCGTGACGCCAGAGCGGGCTAAAAATTTGGGCTTTACTGGGGCGATGCTGCGAGGATCTGGCATCGCTTGGGATTTGAGAAAACACCAGCCCTATGATGTTTATGGTCAGTTGGATTTCGACATTCCAGTGGGTAAAACTGGAGATTGTTATGACCGATATTTGGTTCGCGTTGAAGAGATGCGTCAATCCAATAAGATCATTCAGCAATGCATTCAATGGCTCAAGCACAACCCGGGTCCTGTCATCACCGATAACCACAAGGTTGCACCTCCAAGTCGCGTGGCGATGAAGTCCAGCATGGAGGAGTTGATTCATCACTTCAAGCTATTTACTGAGGGCTTTCATGTCCCTGAGGGAGAGGCCTACGCTGCAGTTGAGCATCCCAAGGGAGAATTTGGAATTTATTTGATCAGCGATGGGGCCAATAAACCCTATCGCCTGAAGATTCGTGCGCCTGGCTTTGCGCACTTGGCCGCCATGGATGAGATGGCGCGCGGTCATATGATTGCTGATGCTGTTGCAATCATCGGTACGATGGACATTGTTTTTGGAGAGATTGATCGATGAGTTCATCACAAGACAAAACCGTGTTCAGCTCAGAATTGATTGCTGCCTTTGACCGCGAGACGGCCAAATATCCCGCTGAACAAAGACAATCCGCCGTGATGGCCTGCCTCACCCATGTTCAAAAAGCCTATGGCTATGTGAGTCCACAAAGTGAGTCTGCGCTGGCTGAATATTTGCGCATGCCTGCCATTGCTGTGCATGAGGTCACCACCTTTTACAACATGTACAACCAAGAGCCTGTTGGTCGTTTCAAAATCAATGTGTGCACCAACTTGCCTTGCCAGTTGAGGGGCGGGCTAGAGGCGCTCAATCACCTTTGTCAAAAATTATCCATTGAGCCGGGCCAAACAACCAAGGATGGTTTGATTACATTGCAAGCCGCTGAGTGCATGGGTGCTTGTGCGGATGCGCCTGTTTTGTTGGTCAATGATGTGAACATGTGCAGCTTTATGGAGCACGAAAAAATTGATCGGCTCCTAGAAGGTTTAAAACAAGAGGCCCACTCATGAGTTTGGAGTCGTTGCTCAAATCGTTTCAGGCCACAGGCACTGAGACCTGTTTTCATGATCGACACATCAACCCGCAAATCTACGCGGGCTTGAATGGTCAAAATTGGTCCCTTAAAGACTATGAGGCTCGCGGAGGCTACCAGGCTTTAAGGAAAATTTTGGGCTTGGATGGCACCGAGCCTATGACACAAGATCAGGTCATTGCGACGGTCAAAGAGTCTGGCTTAAGGGGGCGTGGCGGTGCAGGTTTTCCAACGGGATTAAAGTGGAGCTTTATGCCCCGCCAATTCCCAGGACAAAAATATTTGGTTTGCAACTCAGATGAGGGTGAGCCGGGTACATGCAAGGACAGAGATATTCTTGAGTTCAACCCACACATCGTGATTGAGGGAATGGCCATTGCGGCTTATGCCATGGGCATCACAGTGGGTTACAACTACATTCATGGAGAGATTTTCCAGTCTTACGAGCGTTTTGAAGCTGCGCTTGAAGAGGCCAGAGCGGCAGGCTATTTGGGCCAGCATATTTTGGGCAGCAACTTCTCCTTTCAGTTGCACGCGGCGCATGGCTTTGGTGCTTACATCTGTGGTGAAGAGACCGCTTTATTGGAGTCTTTGGAAGGCAAAAAGGGTCAGCCCCGTTTCAAGCCTCCTTTTCCTGCGAGTTTTGGTCTCTATGGAAAGCCCACCACGATCAACAACACAGAGACTTTTGCGGCGGTGCCTTGGATCATCAGAAATGGTGGCGCTGCTTATTTGGCCTGTGGAAAGCCCAACAATGGCGGCACAAAGATTTTCTCTGTGAGCGGCGATGTCGAGCGTCCAGGTAACTATGAAATTCCAATGGGTACCCCTTTTGCCAAGCTTCTCGAGCTTGCGGGGGGTGTGAAGGGGGGTCGTGCTTTGAAGGCGGTGATCCCAGGTGGATCCTCTGCGCCTGTTTTGCCAGCCTCTGTCGCGATGGAAATCACCATGGACTACGACTCTATTGCGAAAGCAGGATCGATGCTTGGTTCAGGTGCGGTGATCGTCATGGATGAGACCCGCTGTATGGTTAAAAGTTTGCAGCGTTTGAGTTATTTTTATATGCACGAGTCATGTGGCCAGTGCACGCCATGCCGTGAGGGCACGGGCTGGCTTTGGAGGGTGGTCGACCGCATTGAGAGTGGTCAAGGTCGACAAACAGATTTGGACATGTTGGACAACGTGGCCGAGAACATCATGGGGCGCACCATTTGCGCTTTGGGTGACGCTGCGGCGATGCCTGTGAGGGGCATGCTCAAACATTTTCGTGCTGAGTTTGAACACCATATCGAGCACAAGTGTTGTGCCGTTGATTCCACCGTATAAGGCAAAAAGTAAATCATGGTTGAAATTGAACTTGACGGCAAAAAAATTGAAGTGCTAGAGGGCAGCATGGTGATGCATGCGGCTGAAAAAGCGGGTACTTTCATTCCTCATTTTTGTTACCATAAAAAGTTAAGCATTGCAGCGAATTGCCGCATGTGTTTGGTCGATGTTGAAAAAGCACCCAAACCCATGCCTGCTTGCGCGACACCTGTTACTCAGGGCATGGTGGTTAGAACCCAGTCAGACAAGGCTTCTAAAGCTCAAAAATCTGTCATGGAATTTTTGTTGATCAATCACCCCTTGGATTGCCCCATTTGCGATCAAGGTGGGGAATGTCAGTTGCAGGATTTGGCTGTCGGATATGGTGGTTCTGCTTCCAGGTACCAAGAAGAAAAACGAGTGGTTTTTCACAAAGATGTGGGTCCTTTGATCAGCATGCAAGAGATGAGTCGTTGCATTCATTGCACGAGATGTGTGCGCTTTGGACAAGAAATAGCTGGTGTGATGGAATTGGGCATGACGCACCGTGGCGAGCACTCTGAAATTGAGAGCTTTGTAGGAACAACCGTCGATTCTGAATTGTCAGGCAATATGATTGACATCTGTCCCGTCGGTGCCTTGACCAGTAAACCTTTCAGATATCAAGCGAGAACTTGGGAGTTGAGTCGTCGCAAGTCGATCAGTCCACACGATGCAACGGGTGCGAATTTGATCATGCAAGTCAAAAATCATCAAGTGTTGAGGGTGGTGCCTTTAGAGAATGAGGCCATCAACGAGTGTTGGATTGCAGACAGGGATCGTTTCTCTTATGAGGCCTTGAGCAGTGCTGATCGTTTAAAAACCCCGATGATCAAGCAAGCGGGTGTATGGAGTGAAGTGGATTGGCAGACCGCCTTGAACTTTATTGCCCATGGATTGAAAGACATCAAAGCCAGTCACGGTGCTCAGTCTATTGGGTCGTTGATTGGTCCCTCAAGCACCCTTGAAGAGTTGTACCTTGCAAGCGATCTCACCCGAGCCTTTGGCAGTCAAAACGTCGACTCAAGACTCAGAGCTGCTGACTTCACGCATGAAGGTCATGTGAACTGGTTGGGGACATCGATTGCGTCTTTGTCTCAGATGCAGCGCGTCTTGGTCATTGGATCCAACATTCGAAAAGACCAGCCCTTGTTGGCTCAGCGCATTCGTCAAGCCAGCAAGGTTGGAGCGAAGGTGTTGAGCATCAACAATTTTGCACCTGATTGGGCCATGCCTGTCCATCAGGCCGTGAATGCACCAAGCAAAGATTGGGGTCACACGCTTGCCGTGCTTTGTGCAGAGATTGCAAAACTTACGCAAGCAGCTCTTCCCAATGAGCTTAAAAACTTTGTCAGTTCACAAGATGACGCTTCGATTTCCAGTATTGCAGCATCATTGACTGACGTTCAAGGCAATAAATGCATTTTGCTTGGCAATGCGTTTGCTCATCATCCCAATGCCAGCGCTTTGTTGTCGATGGTCAACTGGATTGCACAAACGACCGCTTGCAGCTTTGGCTTCTTGGGCGAGAGTGCCAATACAGTAGGCGCTCAGTACGCAGGAGCTCGACCTGCATTGAATTCGCAGGGTCTGAACACTCAGCAAATGTTGACACCAGGCGCCTTAAAGGCTGCGCTGCTCATCAATTTAGAGCCCGAGTTTGATTGTGCCAACCCCCTTCAAGCGGTGAACGCGTTGACGCAAATGGATTTGGTGGTGAGCCTCTCGCCCTTCAAGACGAATTTAGAGTTCAGTGATGTGCTATTGCCGATTGCGCCCTTTAGTGAAACACCCGGCACGTTCGTGAACACAGAAGGGGTCTCACAAACCTTTCACGCTGTTGTTAGGCCCCTGGCTGACACAAGGCCGGCTTGGAAGGTCTTGCGTGTGTTGGCCAATGTGTTGGATTTGCCTGGATTTGATTTTGAGAGCATTGAGGATTTGAGGCACAAGATGCAAGCCAGCTTGCCCTCCATCGACAGTGTTTTATCCAATCAAAGCAAGGCGGTGATTGATTTGACCGCCAGTGAGGTGACGCCTTGTGTCAGCGCAAGTTATCAACTTGATGGTTTGGTCCGCAGGTCTGCATCTTTGCAGATGACGGCAGATGCCAGGATGGGGAGATAAGCACATGGTGGATATTCTCTTTAATTTTGGTCACGACTTGTTGCTCGCTCCTTGGTGGACACAGTTGGCATGGCCCGTGATTTGGAATTTGCTGAAAATTGTCGCCTTGTTGCTCCCTTTGATGTTGTGCGTTGCGTACTTAACGCTTTGGGAAAGAAAAGCCATTGGCTTTACTCAGATTCGAGTGGGTCCCAATCGCACGGGTCCCTTTGGCTTGTTGCAGCCCATTGCCGATGCATTGAAGCTCTTGACCAAAGAAATCATCATGCCTACGCAGGCCCATTCGGGATTGTTTTTGCTTGGCCCCATCATGACCATCATGCCTGCCTTGGCCGCTTGGGCTGTGGTGCCCTTTGGTCCTGAAGTGGCTTTGGCCAATGTCAATGCAGGCTTGTTGTTTTTAATGGCGATCACTTCTTTGGAAGTCTATGGTGTCATCATTGCCGGATGGGCTTCAAACTCCAAGTACGCCTTTTTGGGTGCGATGAGAGCGTCGGCCCAAATGGTGAGCTATGAGATTGCGATGGGCTTTTGTCTGGTGGTGGTCTTGATGGTCACCGGTTCTTTGAACATGTCTGAAATTGTCATGGGTCAAAGTAAAGGCATGTTTGCCTCAATGGGACTGGGTTTCTTGTCTTGGAACTGGCTGCCTTTGTTGCCTATTTTTGTGGTCTACTTTATTGCCGGTTTGGCTGAGACAAACAGACATCCGTTTGATGTGGTTGAGGGTGAATCAGAGATTGTGGCGGGCCACATGATTGAGTACTCGGGCATGTCCTTTGCAATGTTCTTCTTGGCCGAATATGCGAACATGATTTTGGTCTCTACCATGTCCGTGATCATGTTCCTAGGCGGTTGGTTGCCCCCTATTGAGTCGGATCTTTTGGCATGGGTGCCGGGTTGGATTTGGATGGCCGCCAAAACCTTTGTGGTCGTCACCATGTTCTTGTGGGTGAGGGCGACTTTCCCAAGATTTAGATACGATCAAATCATGCGTTTGGGCTGGAAAATATTTATACCAATCACACTGGTGTGGTTGGTGGTGGTAGGCCTTTGGATGCAAACACCTTGGAGTATCTGGAACTAATAAGTCTGGAGCAAATTTAGATGACCACCCTTTCTTTAAGTACCGATAGATCCGCCTTTTCATGGCGAGACTTTTTGTCGAGTTTTTTGCTTCTTGAGTTGTTCAAAGGCATGGCGCTCACAGGTAAGTATCTCTTTGCCAGGAAAATTACCATTCAATTTCCAGAAGAAAAAACACCTGCAAGTCCTCGCTTTAGGGGGTTGCATGCGCTCAGACGCTATGAAAACGGTGAAGAGCGTTGCATTGCTTGTAAGTTGTGCGAGGCGGTGTGCCCAGCCATGGCCATTACCATTGAGTCCGATGTCAGAGACGACGGCTCTAGACGAACCACTCGTTATGACATCGATTTGACCAAGTGCATCTTTTGTGGCTTTTGTGAAGAGAGTTGTCCTGTGGACTCCATCGTTGAGACGCACATCTTTGAGTACCACGGTGAGAAAAGAGGGGACCTCTACTTCACCAAAGAAATGCTGTTGGCTGTTGGGGATCGTTATGAGCCCGAAATTGCTAAAAACAAAGCGGCTGACGCCATTTATCGTTGATTCAAAGTTTTAATAAAAAAACAAGACAAACACCACCTAAACATATGGATCCTCAGTCTGCACTTTTTTATGTCTTTTCCGCCATACTTTTGGTGGCCGCTTTTCGCGTGATCACGGTGAGCAATCCCGTTCACGCAGCACTTTTTTTGGTGCTGAGCTTCTTTCAAGCCTCGGGCATTTGGATGCTCTTGGAGGCTGAATTTTTGTCCATCACCTTGGTGTTGGTGTATGTTGGGGCGGTGATGGTGTTGTTTTTGTTTGTTGTGATGATGTTGGATGTGGATTTAGAGGCAATGAGACGCGGTTTTTGGAACAATTTTCCCCTTGCTGCCACCATCGGTTCTGTCATTGCACTTGAGTTGGCCGCTGTATTGATGGGGGGCTTTAGGTTGAGTCAGCCCGCCAAGCAAGTGGTATCAGATGCGTCTGCTCAGTTGTCCAATACACAACTCTTAGGGGTATCACTTTACACGGACTACTTGTACCCACTCGAGTTGGCCGCTGTTATTTTGTTGGTCGCCATCATTGCAGCCATTGCGTTGACACTTCGAGACAGAAAAGACAGCAAGTACCAAAACCCATCGGATCAAGTCAGGGTGCGACCTGCTGATCGATTGAGCATTGTCAAGATGCAAGCCGTTCAACCCATTGCAGACGAGGTCTTCGTTCAAGAGGGTGAAGCTGCTGGTGCGCTTTTAAGCAACAAAGAAGCGGAGCAAAAAAAATGACCGTGACACTTGGACACTATTTAACCCTTGGCGCTATTTTATTTGCGCTATCGGTCACAGGGATTTTTTTGAACCGCAAAAACATCATTGTTTTGTTGATGGCCATTGAGTTGATGCTTTTGGCAGTGAACATGAATTTCATTGCCTTTTCCCACTACCTCAACGACATTCAAGGGCAAGTGTTTGTCTTCTTTATTTTGACCGTTGCTGCGGCAGAGTCAGCGATTGGTTTGGCCATTTTGGTTCTTTTATTTAGAAACAGATCCAACATCAACGTTGATGAACTCAATACGCTCAAAGGTTGATTGGGTCATTTAACAAAACACACATTGAATTCATGAGTCAAACCCTTAATCTCACAACCCTCACCTTGATTCCTTTGGCGCCCCTTGTTGGCTCCATTCTTTCGGGTGTGCTGGGTACTCGCATGGGTGGAAATCTCTTTGGGCGAAACGCTTCACATGGCGTGACGATTCTTGGCGTTTTCATTGCCTTTGTGCTGTCTGCAATGACCTTGCAAAGTGTTGCCATCGATGGTGCGCGTTTTGAGCAGACGCTCTACACGTGGATGCAAGTGGGCGACTTAAAAATGGAAGTGGGCTTTTTGATCGATGGACTCACGGCGCTCATGATGTGCGTGGTGACCTTTGTGTCATTGATGGTTCACATTTACACCATTGGTTACATGCACGAAGATGAAGGTTACAACCGTTTCTTCTCCTACATCTCTCTCTTTACTTTTGCCATGTTGATGCTGGTCATGAGCAACAACTTGTTGCAACTGTTCTTTGGTTGGGAAGGTGTGGGCTTGGTGTCGTATTTATTGATTGGATTTTGGTTCAACAAGCCCACAGCAATTTTTGCCAACATGAAAGCATTCTTGGTCAACCGAGTAGGCGACTTTGGCTTTATTTTGGGCATTGGCTTGATTGCCGCGTACACCGGTAGTTTGAATTACCTAGAGATTTTTGACAAAATTGCCTCTCAGTCACAAACCTTGTTGCCAGGAACGGATTGGTTGTTGGTCACGGTGATCTCAATTTGTCTCTTCATCGGTGCGATGGGTAAAAGTGCTCAATTCCCTTTGCACGTGTGGTTGCCCGACTCAATGGAAGGTCCAACGCCTATTTCAGCTTTGATCCATGCGGCCACCATGGTCACGGCGGGTATCTTCATGGTCACTCGACTGTCGGTGATTTTTGAGATGAGCGATGTTGCACTCAATTTTGTCTTGGTGATTGGTTCAATCACTGCCTTGTTCATGGGGTTTTTAGGCATCATCCAAAACGATATCAAAAGAGTGGTCGCCTATTCGACGCTCTCGCAGTTGGGCTACATGACGGTGGCGCTAGGCGTCTCGGCTTATCCCGTGTCCATTTTTCACTTGATGACACATGCATTTTTCAAAGCGTTGCTTTTCTTGGCGGCAGGCTCTGTCATCATGGGTGTGCATCACAATCAAGACATCCGTTGGATGGGCGGACTTAGAAAGTACATGCCCATAACTTGGATCACTTCTCTGATTGGATCCCTGGCCTTGATTGGCACGCCATTTTTTGCTGGCTTTTACTCCAAGGACAGCATCATTGAAGCGGTCGCTGAAAGCCATCTCCCTGGCTCAGGATTTGCACACTTTGCAGTTTTGGCGGGTGTATTTGTGACAGCCTTTTACTCCTTCAGAATGTACTTTTTGGTCTTTCACGGCGAGGAGCGTTTCCATTTGAACCCCGATGCGCACCATGGGCACGATGACCATGGGCACGATGAGCCTCCACACGAGTCGCCTTGGGTGGTGACTTTGCCCTTGATTTTGCTGGCCATCCCTTCTGTTTTCATTGGATACTTGAGCATTGAAGGTGTTTTATTCAGTGACTTCCTAACAGACGCCATTCGCATTCAAAATGAACACCATCCCGTGATGCACGAATTGGCTGAAAAGTTCGAAGGACCTTTTGCCATGGGCGCGCTCGCTTGGAGTTCAGTGCCTTTTTGGTTGGCGCTTGCTGGCGTATTCTCTGCGTTTTATTTCTACATCGTCAACCCAGCAATTCCCGCCTGGTTCAAAGCGCGTTTGTCTTGGGTGCAAAACATCCTTGAGAATAAATATTATTTGGATTGGTTCAATGAGCATGTGCTTGCCCGTGGTGGGCGCATGTTGGGCACTGTTTTGTGGAAGACAGGCGACCAACGCATCATTGACGGATGGATTGTCAACGGGGCATGGCGCTTGATGGGTAAATTGTCTGTGTTGATTCGCCCCTTGCAAAGTGGTTACTTGTACCACTATGCATTGGTGATGATACTGGGTGTATTTTTGTTGATGTCTTGGTTTGTTTGGATCAAGCCAACATTCTGATCGAGTCATTGAAGTCATAAAAACAGAGAGAATTTAAACAACATGGGACTGTTAAGCATAGCGATCTGGACGCCGATTATTTTCGGTTTGGTCTTGCTTCTTTTTGGACGCGATCAGCATGCCAAGGTTGTTCGTTGGATGGCGCTCATTGGTGCCGTGTTCAGCTTACTTGCAACCATTCCCCTGTACTTGAATTTTGATCCAAGTTTGCCGGGCATGCAATTTGTGGAGAACGTCTCTTGGATTGAGCGCTTCAACGTGTTTTATCACTTAGGTATTGACGGCATCTCTATTTGGTTCATATTGCTCACGGCTTTCATGACCCTGATCGTGGTGATTGCAGCTTGGGAAGTGATCACAGAGCGGGTCAATCAGTACATGGGAGCGTTTCTCGTTTTGAGCGGTCTCATGATGGGCGTCTTTGCTGCACTTGACGCATTGCTCTTTTATGTGTTTTTTGAAGCGACCTTGATTCCGATGTACTTGATCATTGGTGTATGGGGTGGGCCGAGAAAAATTTATGCGGCCTTTAAGTTCTTTTTGTACACCCTTCTTGGGTCGGTGTTGCTGTTGGTGGGATTGATCTATTTGTATGTTCAATCGGGCGGCAGTTTTGAGTTGAGCCGTTGGTATGACTTGCCTTTGGACTCACACGTGCAGACCTTGCTCTTTTTTGCCTTCTTTGCAGCCTTTGCTGTGAAAGTGCCCATGTGGCCAGTGCACACTTGGTTGCCAGATGTGCACGTTGAGGCGCCCACGGGTGGATCGGCGATATTGGCTGCGATCATGTTGAAGTTGGGCGCATATGGTTTCATCCGCTTTTCTTTGCCCATCTTGCCCGATGCATCGCATGCTTGGGCGCCTTTGATGTTGGGCTTGTCATTGGTGGCCGTGATTTATGTGGGTTTGGTGGCGTTGGTGCAAGAGGACATGAAAAAGCTGGTGGCTTACTCCTCCGTGGCACACATGGGCTTTGTGAGCTTGGGCATCTTTCTATTCACACCCTTGGGACTTGAGGGGGCTTTGGTTCAAATGATTGCCCATGGTTTTGTTTCAGGTGCGATGTTCTTGTGCATTGGGGTCTTGTATGACCGAGTCCATTCCAGAGAGATTTCCGCTTATGGCGGCGTGATCAACACCATGCCAAAATTTTCTGCTTTTGCTCTTTTGTTCTCCATGGCCAATTGTGGACTGCCTGGTACGGCTGGCTTTGTCGGGGAGTGGATGGTTATTTTGGCCAGCGTCAAAGAGAATTTGTGGCTTGGGCTGGGCGCTGCAACGGCCTTGATTTTTGGTGCGGCTTACACCTTGTGGATGGTCAAGCGAGTTTATTTGGGGGCGGTGACCAAGCCAGAAGTGGCCGAGCTAGAAGATATCAATTCTCGAGAATTTCTCATGCTCCTTTTGTTGGGCTTGGCGGTGATTGCAATGGGCGTGGATCCCAAGCCCTTCACAGATGTCATGGGCAACTCAGTGAATGAGTTGCTGCGACTGGCATCGCTTAGCAAAATTCCCGCATGAAATTTCTTTCAAACATCAATTATTCTAAGAGTGGAACACTAACATGATCGACCTTTCAAGTTGGATCAGTATCAGTCCTGAAGTGATTTTGCTGGTCATGACCTGTGTCATTTCTTTGGTTGACCTTGGGGTTCAATCTCCGAGAAGAACGGTGACCTTTGCCCTGACGGTGGTGACCCTGTTGGTTGTGAGCGGCTTGGAAATTTCCTTGGCCAATGAGGGTCGCATTGGTTTTGGCTTTTCCCACATGGTGGTCTTCGATCCCATGGGGCACTGGCTCAAGGCGTTTTCCGCTTTGGCCGTCTTGACCACCTTTGTTTATGGTCGACCCTATGCGGCGGACCGTGGCATGCTCAAAGGAGGGGAGTTGTTCACCTTGGGCCTGTTTGCGCTGCTTGGGATGATGGTGATGATTTCTGGGAATCACTTTTTGGTGATTTACCTGGGGCTTGAAATGCTCACGCTATGCAGCTATGCATTGGTGGCTTTGAGGCGCGACAATGCCTCTGCCACAGAAGCGGCGATGAAATATTTTGTGTTGGGGGCATTGGCCAGTGGATTCTTGCTTTACGGCTTGTCCATGCTTTATGGTGCCACAGGCTCACTCGACATCAGTCGCGTCTTTGAGAGCATCTCCTCGGGACAAATTCAACCTCAAGTTCTGGTCCTCGGCCTGGTGTTTGTGGTTTGTGCTTTGGCCTTTAAGCTGAGCGTGGTGCCGTTTCACATGTGGGTGCCTGATGTCTACCAGGGCGCACCCACGGCGGTGACATTGATGATTGCTGGGGCGCCAAAGCTGGCTGCTTTTGCGATCACGATCCGATTGTTGGTGAGTGGACTTTTACCCATGGCTCAAGACTGGCAACAGATGCTCATCATTTTAAGTGTTTGCTCCTTGGCGGTGGGTAATTTGGCTGCGATTGCGCAGACCAATTTAAAGCGCATGCTTGCGTTTTCCACCATCTCTCAGATGGGTTTTGTACTGATCGGTTTGTACTGCGGCGTCTTTCAAGGCAGCACTGCAGATGCCGCCAATGCCTACAGTTCGTCGATGTTTTATGTGATCACTTATGTGTTGACCACTTTGGCGGCCTTTGGTGTGATGTTGCTTTTGGCCAGAGAGGGTTTTGAGAGCGAAGAGATTTCAGATCTCGCCGGTTTGAACCAACGCAGTCCTTTGTATGCAGCCGTCATGGCCATTTGTTTGTTCTCTCTCGCGGGTGTGCCCCCATTGGTTGGCTTTTATGCAAAACTGTCTGTGTTGCAAGCCTTGTTGGCGTCTGAATTGGTGGCAAGTACCTATTTGGTGGTGTTTGCTCTGCTCATGTCCTTGCTCGCTGCGTTTTATTACATTCGTGTGATCAAAGTCATGTACTTTGACCAACCCTTGACCGCCACGACCGTCTCTGCCTCTTGGGAAGTGCGTTGGCTCCTGAGCTTCAATGGCTTGCTGATTTTGGGGTTGGGTCTCTTTCCTGGCGGGTTAATGACTTTGTGTGCGCAAGCCATTTTAAAATCGTTGGCTTCTTGAGATTCAAAAGGGTGCTCCACGGCGAGCAAAATGCTTGAAGGGGGCACTTTTGTGTGCTCTTCATGGGGCTGGGCTTGAGAAAGAGTTGCTCCATTCAGTCCTCTTGTTCAACGGCTTTGCTTGTCTGCATGTGCACGGGTGTCATTTTTCAGTCATAATTTCACCATGAAAGTTTTAGATCTCCAATGTTCCCAATCCCATCAATTTGAAGGGTGGTTTGGCTCTGAGGATGATTTCCAAACACAACTCTCCCGAGGGTTGGTTGAGTGCCCCATGTGCGGGCAAGTTGATATCTCTAAGCGATTGAGTGCGCCAAGATTGAATTTGTTGTCCTCCAAGACCTCACGCACAGAAGGTCTGTCCTTGGCCCAACCCAAAGTGACAAGCGCTGAGGCTGAAGAAAAAAGCTCAAACAATGTGGCTGTGGGTTCCGCGGCCTCCTCTGAAACCGTCCCATCCAATGAAGTGGCTTTGGCCTTGGACGCCCACACCCAGGACGTTCAACAACAAATTCAGGCCAACTGGCTCAAAATGGTTCAACTAGTCATTGCGAACACCGATGACGTAGGCACCCAGTTTGCCGATGAGGCGCGAAAAATGCACTACGGTGAAACGCAAGAGCGAAACATCCGTGGGCAAGTGAGCGCAGAGGAGTCCTTGGAGTTGATCGAGGAGGGCATTCCCGTGATGCCTTTGATGATCCCATCGGCCTTGAAGGGGCCGGTTCAATAGTTCCTCAGTCTCACTGTTCGCGTTTAAAACCAATGGTTTTAACGACTTCGTTCCATTGATTTTTTTCCGCACTCAAAAGTCGAGTGAACTCGAGTGGTGTGCTCGTTTGTGACTCAATGCCTTGAGACTGCATATTTTCTTTGACGGTGTTTGATCGTGCCGCAAGGGCGATGGTCTTGGCAATGCTTTGCGTCAATTCTGCCGGCATGTTGGCCGGCCCAATGAGGCCATACCATGTCCCAATTGAGACCCCTTGGACACCTTGCTCGGAAAAGGTTGGGACGTCTGGCATCAAAGTAGACCGGTTGTTGGTGGCCATGGCCAAAGGCTTGAGGCGATTGGTCTTGATGTGCTGCAGAACCGCTGGAGGGGTGGAGAAGGTCATCTGTACACGAGAAGCCAGCAAATCGACCAAGGCTGGACCAGAGCCTTTGTAGGGGATGTGTGTGGCTTGTATGCCCGCTTTGTTGAGAAACAACTCCATTGCCAAGTGGGTCAGTCCGCCACTGCCACCAGACGAGTAGCTGATCTCCCCAGGGTGCGACTTGGCATAAGCCAAGAGAGTGGGCAAAGTGTTCAGGCCAGAGTTGCTGTTGACCACCAAGACCAAGGGCGTGGATGCAAGCAAGCTGATCGGGGTGAAATCTTTGGTCGCATCGAAACTGAACTTCTGAAGAAGCAAGGCATCGATGAACTGGGACACACTGATAAAGCCCAGCGTATAGCCATCGGCTGGGGATTGTGCAATCAAATCCAGCCCTATCATGCCCGAGGCCCCTGAGCGGTTGTCCACGATGACCGATTGCTGCCATGCGTCACTGGCGATTTGTGCAAATTTTCTGGCCGTGAAGTCCGTGCCAGCGCCAGGCGCAGTGGGCACGATCCAACGAATGGGCTTGTTGGGGTAATCGTTGCCTGCTGCCCAAGTCAGCAAAGACAGCACAAGCGCGCCCGTGAAGATACAGCATTTGTGAAGGGCCAGACCGATTTGAGTTTTGTCATTCATTGGGCCAACTTTGTAAGAGGGAGAGGTTTTCATGGACTGGTTTGAGACGATTCCAATAGGAACGCTTGAGCGCATCCTATCTAGCCGTGATTTTAAACATTTGAGCGAGAGCTTCAGGGGTCTTTGTTTCCAAGCCTCTGTCCTGAATTTGCTGTGCTTGCCCTTGCCCTTGATGACTCAATGTCAAACAAGGCGTGGTTCATTTTTCCTGAAAAACAAGCCGCCCCCTTTTTTTTAGCGTTCAAAGGGACCGGCGAGTTGATTTTTTAGTCCGAGGGGACAATTCCATTGCGCTTGATGAATGAGGCATAGTTGTCGCGCTCTTTTTTCATGGAGAGGAACAAGCCACTTAATGTTTCCGTCTCGGCAATGAGGCCTTGGGATTCTAGTTTGCTGGCAAATGCAGCAGACTTGGTGATCAGCATCACTTCTTTGTGCAATTTCTCAACAATTGCACTTGGTGTTGCACTGGGGGCGACGAGGCTAAAGGAGCTGTTGGTGTTGACATCTGGGTGTCCCGCTTCTGCCATGCTTGGCAAGCCGGGGATCAGGGCTGTTTTGTATTCACTCACAATGGGGATGACTTTGCCCGATTTGATGAGTTGCAAAGAAGAGGCGACATCAGGCATCATGAATTGAATTTGACCGGCCAGCAAGTCTTGGTAGGCAGGTGCAACCCCTTTGTAGGGCACATGCAAAAATTTGGCGCCGGTCTTTTCTTCAAGCATCCTTACGCCAAGGTAGGTCGTGCTGCCAGTGCCTGCAGAGCCAAAGGAGAGCTTGTTGGGTTCGCGTTTACCAAAATCGATCAAGTCTTGCAGGGTTTTAATTTTGGATTGAGGATGGACCACAATCACCAAAGGACCCAGAGCGCGGACGATGGGGGTGAAGTCTCTTTCAGCATCGTAGCTTAAGTTCTTGTAAAGCGCGCCATTGATGGTGAGTGATGTGTTGGCAGAGACCAAAAAGGTGTAGCCATCGGCAGGGGATTTCGCTGCCGCGCTGGCCCCAATATTGCCACTCGCACCGGGTCGATTGTCCACAATGAATTGCTGCTTAAAGAGCTCACTCAAAGATTGCGCCAGCATGC
The DNA here is from genome assembly GCA_903861115.1 of uncultured Burkholderiales bacterium. Lineage (GTDB taxonomy): Bacteria > Pseudomonadota > Gammaproteobacteria > Burkholderiales > Burkholderiaceae_C > Limnohabitans. The sequence continues at coordinate 12,437 of CAIOTD010000003.1, read as the reverse complement.
GTGCATACATATCTGTGCCGCCCCCAGCAGAAGAAGACACGATGAATTTAACGGGCTTGTCAGGCCAGTTCTCTTGCGCCTGAGCACCCAGGCCCAACAAAAGGAACAAGACAAAAATTCGCAGGGCTTGAATCAGACTGTTTTTCATAAAGTGTTTTGATTTAAAAAACCATGTTTGCTTGCTGTGGATTTGCACGGCGTTTCATTTTTTCAAAAATGGGATCACAACTCATGTCCAATTTTTTTGTCCAAAGAATAAGCGCCTCCTCCCTTCATGGCGATGGCGAGTGCCACAAGTCCCCAAAGCAAAACGAACTCGTAACCTCGGTTGAGCCACGAGAATCCATTGGGCAAGTACTGCGTGAAAAAGATGACACCCATCTCAATGGCAATGGCAGCGGCAAAAAAACGAGTGAACAAGCCGCAAGCCACACACAGTCCGCCAAAAAACTCAACAAAGATCAGCAAATACACCACCTCCAGCGCAGGTGTGAAGCCCAGTTTTTCAAAATTGGGTGCCACTTGCTCAGCACCTTTGGCAATTTTCCCCCAACCATGCACCGCCAAGATCAAACCACACGCACACCGGATAACGAGCCATGACAAAGGCTCCAAGACCTTGTAAATGCTTTCGAATTGGGGGATGAACAGTTGGATGGGCGATGTCGCCCTTTGCGCCGTGTCGTCGTTGATTTCTGTGTTCATGGCTGTGTATGGGTTGACTGTAAAAACCCGATGATGCCTGACAAAGCGCGTGCTGATGTCAGGGATCTTCCCTATGCGGATGGACTTCGAAGTCGAAGGGATTTGATGATTTCTACATGTTGGACTTTGAAGCGATCAGGGTAAGAAATAGTTGTAAATATCAACTATTTATGCATAATGTACGCATGCAAACGCGTTTAACTCAATTGATCGGCATCGAGCACCCCATCATTCAAGCGGGAATGAGTTGGGCCTCATCCAGTGCAGCATTGCCCACAGCGGTGTCCCAATCGGGTGGCTTGGGCGTTTTGGCGGCGGGTCCTTTGTATGTGGAGGATTTGGAGCGAGAGTTGTTGGCCATCAAGGTGGCGACCCAGCGGCCTTTTGGTTTGAACATTCCCTTGTACAGTCCCAAATCCAAAGAGTTTTTATCGATGGCGCTCAAGCACCAAGTGCCTGTGGTCATCGCCTCTCAAGGGGGGCCCAAACAACACATTCAGGCCTTCAAGGAGCAAGGCATTTTGTGGTTCCATGTGGTCGCGTCTCTCGAACACGCTTTAAAAGCACAAGACGCTGGTGTGGATGCGGTCGTTGTTGTGGGGGCTGAAGCTGGCGGACACCCGCCTGGTAACGACGTGAGTACCCTGATCAATGTCAGGCACGTCTTAAAGCACCTGAGCATTCCTGTCATCGCGGGGGGAGGCGTTGCAGATGGTTGGGGCATTGCCGCCTTGATCGCGCTTGGTGCGGATGCGGTTCAATTGGGGACGAGATTTTTGATGACCCAAGAGGCTTGGGTCCATGCCCATTACAAAGAACAAGTCTTGAACACCCAAGTCAATGAAACCTTGATGGTTGGGCGCAGCATGCAACCGGTGCGGATGATCAACAATGCATTTGCGCAAGCGGTTCTTCAAGCAGAAAAAGAGGGCTTGCCGCAAGAGCACATTGCTGAACTCTTTAAGCGCGGAACCTTAAAGCAAGCTGCGCTTCTTGGCGACATGCAATGGGGCAAAGTGGAATTGGGTCAAAGTGCGGGTCTGATTGAGGATGTGTTGAGTGTGCGCGACTTGATGGCGCAATTGGTCAACGAGCTCAGCAAGGCGACGCAAAGACTGGTGAGCATGGGTCGTTGAGCTTGAAAGTTTAATTAAAACTGGAAAATTAAAATGAATGTACTTCTGAGTGAAAAAAAGGATGGCGTTTTATTGCTGACCATGAACCGTGCGCAAAAGCACAACGCGTTGAACACCGATCTCACCCAGCAACTCTTGGATGCGATCACGGCTTGTGAATTTGACTCGGAAGTTCGTGCGGTTGTGTTGTGCGGACAAGCCCCCTCTTTTTGTGCGGGAGCTGACACCACTGAATTTTCTTCCCTCACCCCACAAGACCCCCAAGCGGTGCAAGCTCGCGCAGACTTGACGATGGCACTTCACTTGTCGTTTTCTAAAATTTCAAAGCCTGTGATTGCTGCTGTGACGGGCAACGCTTTAGGCGGCGGCGCGGGATTGGCCTTGGCGTGCGATATGGTGGTCATTGCAGAGAATGCAAAATTTGGTTATCCCGAACTCAAACACGGGATCGTCGCGGCTGTGGTTTTGGCCAATTTGGTGCGACAAATAGGTCCCAAGAAAGCCTTTGAGTTGGTCGCCAGTGCGACGCCTATTGACGGCTTGAAGGCCCATGCGTATGGCTTGGCCAATCAGGTGGTGCCCTTTGAGAGTGTCTTGCCCACGGCCATGGCGTTGGCGCGCAGTTTGGCCGCTTGGAGCCCCATCGCCATGGCCACCACCAAGAGAACGTTTTACCGCGCGATGGATCTGAGTTTGTCACAGGCCCTTGAGGTGGGTCGAGATGCCAACATCATGATGCGCGGCTTTCAGTTGGCCAAAACACAGGCTTGAATTGCGTGCAGCCGTTCAAAGCTTATAAAGGCGAAAGGAAGTCAAGCATGAGACCACTAGAGGGCATCAAAATATTGGACCTGTCCAGGGTCCTTGCAGGACCCTTTGCCAGCATGATTTTGGCCGAACTGGGTGCCGAAGTCATCAAGGTCGAGCAACCTGTCCAAGGGGATGAAACACGTGGGTATGAGCCCTTTGTCAAGGGCCCTGAAGCGTCGGTTTCGGCTTATTTCATGGCTTTTAACCGCACCAAGAAATCGATCACTGTGAATTTGCGCGACCCAGAAGGTCAGGCGCTGATCAAACAGTTGTCCTTGAAGGTGGATGTGGTGCTGGAAAATTTCCCTGTCGGCACGCTCAAAAAATACGGGCTCGATTACGCGGCGTTGAAGGCTGTGAATCCGAAGTTGCTCTACATCTCTTGCACAGGCTTTGGCGAGACGGGCCCTTATGCACCCAGGAAGGGCTATGACACCGTGTTTCAAGCCATGGGAGGCATCATGAGTTTGACAGGGGAGCGCGGAGGCGGTCCTGTCAAGCCAGGTCTGCCTGTGGCGGACTTGACCTCCGGCTTGTGGTTGTGCATCGCGGTGCTCAGCACCCTCATTGGACGGCTCAAGACCCAACAAGGTGCCCATGTGGATTTCTCCATGCTTGATGGGCAGGTGGGACTTTTGTCGTTGGCCGCAGCACGGTTTTTCACATTGGCAGAGGTGCCCGAAAGAATGGGCACTGAACACCCTGGACGCATTCCTTCTTCCGCGTTCCTTTGCGCAGATGGCAAATGGGTTCAAATCACGGGTGCTGATCAGCATTGGGCGCCACTTTGTAATTTGCTGGGCTTGGAGTCTTGGGCGAACGATCCCACACTTGTCAAAAATTCAGACCGCATCAAACGCCGCGCTGAGGTCTTGGACGGCTTGGCCAAAGCCATTGCCCAGCTCGATCGCGATGAGATGTGCCGCCGCTGTGACGCGGTCGGTGTGCCGGCCGGTCCGATTTTGCAAGTCGATGAAATATTGGCCAACGAGCACGTTCAAGCCAGAGAAATGGTGGGCGAGTTTGAGCATCCCTTGATTGGCGCTTTTCCCTATTTGAAAGTGCCCTTTAAATTCGAGGGCTTTGATGCCGTTCAGGCCACCCATCCGCCCATGCTTGGTGAGCACACGGACCAAGTGCTCAAGGACTGGCTGGGTTTGAGCCAAGACAGCATCGATGCATTGAAGAGCGCAAAAGTTATTTAATTATTCAGACGTTGAACATCACAACACACAACTTCAAGGAGACATTCATGAAAAAATTAATCGCAACCGTGAGTCTTTTGGCTTCTCTCATGGGGGCCATGCAATGTGCTTTGGCACAAGTGACTTATCCCAACAAACCGGTGGTGTTGATCAACCCCTATGCCCCGGGTGGTCCAACGGACTTGATCAGCCGTGTCATGGCCAAGGGCTTGAGCGATCAACTGGGCCAGAATGTTCTCGTGGAGAACAAGGCGGGTGGGGGCGCCTCAATTGGGGCGAGCTTTGTGGCAAAAGCACCTGCGGATGGCTACACTTTACTCATGGGCACATCGGCCGCGCATGTGGTGACACCCATGGCCACTTCGGTGCCTTACGATGGATTGAAAAGTTTTGAGTTCATAGGCATCATTTGCAATGTACCCAATATCTTGACCGTGCACCCCAGTGTCAAAGTCGACAATTTAAAGGACTTTGTGGCTTTGGCCAAATCCAAGCCTGGGCTGCTGAGTTACGGCTCAGCGGGCATGGGCAGTTCGCCCCACATCGGTGCCGAGATGTTCAAGTACAAGGCCGGCATTGAAATGACCCACATTCCCTATCGAGGTGCAGGTCCCGCGATCACGGACATGATTGCAGGCTCAGTGCCCGTTGGCATGTTGAATATTTCAGTGGTCCAGCAATATGTCAAAAATGGACAATTAAAAGCTCTGGCCTATGCCAGCACCAAAAGATCACCCACTTTGCCTGATGTGCCCACATTCACGGAAGCAGGTCTGCCCGGTTTTGTCTCGGGCAGTTGGTACAGCCTGGCTGCACCGGCGGGCACGCCCATCGCAGTCATTGACAAGCTTGCCAAAGCGTTTGCTGCCGTTCAAAGCAGTCCTGAGTTTCAAGCGGCCATGACCATGCAAAACGGTGAAATTTTTTACCTCAACCGCGCTGAGACCTCCAAGTTTTTACAAGACGATGCACGCGCCATGCAAGACTTGATCAAATCAACGGGCATGAAATTGCTTGATTGATGCAAAGGACAATGAAATGAATTTTGAGACGATTGAACTGCGCATTGAGGAGCACGTTGCGACGCTCACCTTGAGCCGAGAAGAGAGCAAAAACGCTTTGAATTTGAAGATGTGTTTGGAGCTCACCCAAGCCTGTCACATGCTCAATGACAACGCGCAAGTGCATGTGGTCAAAATCAATGCGCGAGGCAATGTTTTTTGTGCAGGTGCTGACCTCAAAGAGCGCCCCCACATGAATGAACAAGAAATTGTTGCGCGCCGAGTCGCTGGTTTTACAGCCTATGCAAGCATTGAGGCTTTGCAAATGCCTGTCATTTGTGTGGTTCAAGGCGCAGCCTTTGGTTCTGGTTGCGAAATTGCTGCAGCCAGCGATTGGATCATTGCGTCTCACGTCGCTAAATTCAAGTACCCTGAGGTGGGTTGGGGCACGGTGGGTGCCACTCAAAGATTGCCCAGAATCGTGGGGCGTCGCATGGCCAAAGAGTTGCTTTTTACCTCCAGAACCTTTGATGCCCAAGAAGCCCAAGCCTTGGGCTTGGTCAACCACCTCTACGATGCAGATGATCTCGAGCCCCAAGCAAATGCATTGGCAAAGCACATCAGTCAATGCAATCCCTTGACCGTTCGTCTGACAAAAAAATGCATCGACCAAGGGCTTGAGACAACACGTGAAGGTGCCATGGCCGTGGAACTTTTGGCCATTCAAGAGAATTTACAAAAAACAGATTGGAAGGCGGCTATCTCTAAATTCAGTGGTAACAGCAAGTCATGAATGCCCTTGTGCTCGAACCCACTCGATTGAATGAGGTCCTGAGGCAAACTGCACTTTTGCACTCGACGCGCGAGTCTTATGTTGGACCCGATGCCAGGCGGACTTGGCAAGAGACATTGGAGCGCAGCACTCGCGTGGCCAAAGCGCTCTTGGCGTTGGGGGTGAACAGGGGAGACCATGTTGGCATTTTGCTTGGCAACTGTTCGCAGTGGATTGAGATTTTTTTTGGGTGTGCATTGATTGGGGCCGTGACGGTACCGATCAACACACGATTTAAAAAAAATGAGCTTGAATATTGTTTAAAACAATCGGACGTCAAAGTCTTGTTCTTTGTCGAGCGTTTTTTAAACATCGACTTTGAAGGCATGCTCAAAGAGCTCGAGCCCGCTTTGTTGGATGCTCTTCCAGGGCACGTTTTGCCCAAGTTGCTCCACTTCATCAGTACCTCGGGCAGCAGTGATTTAGAGTCAGTGATCGGATTTGATGACTTCATGGCTCTTGGGGATTCGCTCGCTCAGTCGCTTTTCGATGCCAAAAGCGACCTTGTGACGCCCCACGATGTGCTCTTGATTCAATTCACCTCTGGCACGACTTCCTTTCCCAAGGGTGTGATGCTCACTCACAGCAACATGCTTTTGAATGCAAGGGCGGTTGCGAGCAGAATGGGGGTCAGCAGCGAGGACCGGTATTTCAGCATCCGCCCCTATTTTCATGTGGCTGGCAGCACCTTGTCGATTTTGGTGAGTTTGAACACGGGGTGCTGTTTGTTGACGTTGCCTAAATTTGATGTCAAAGAAAATTTAAAAGTGCTCTTTGAAGAAAAGTGCACGCTCATCTCAGGCAACGACACGATTTTTCTATCCTTGATGGGCGATGAGTCGTTTGATGTTAAGCGACTGTATTTAACCGGTGGTTGGGCCGCAGTTGATCCAGGTGTCATGCAAAAAATACACGATGAAATGGGGATCAAAACGATTTGCAATGCATATGGCCAGTCCGAGGCCTCGCCCAATGTGTTGTTCTCAAGTTGTGATGAACCCTTTGAACTTCGTAAGTCTGGCTTTGCAACGCCTTTGCCGGGTGTTCAGGTTCGATTGGCCGATCCGCTGAGCGATGCAGGGGTCTCCATTCATGAAACAGGAGAAATTCAAGTCAAAGGTTGGAACGTAATGAAGGGTTACTACAACATGCCCAAAGAGACCGCAAAAGCATTCACGCAGGATGGGTGGCTCAAAACTGGCGACTTGGGTGAGTACGACCCAGACCAGCGCGTCAGAATGGTGGGCCGTTTAAAAGACATTTTTCGAGTAGGTGGTGAGAATGTGGCGCCGTCGGATGTGGAGGAAGTTTTACATGCGCACCCAGCTGTTCAGCAAGCGCAGGTGGTGGGGGTGCCAGATCAGCGACTGGGTGAAGTTTGTGCAGCCTTCGTGATCTCCAACGGACTGCAAGCGGTGAGCGAGGAAGAATTGAAGGCGTGGTGCAAGGAGAGATGTGCAAACTTCAAAGTCCCCAAGTATTTGGCCTTTGTTGAATCCTTTGAGCACATTGGCATGACTGGCAGCTCTAAAGTTCAAAAGAACAAGCTTCGAGAGCATGCCATGTTGCTTTGGCAGTTGACGGCCAAGACAGCCGCGAATTGAGTTTTTTAGAATGCCCATCATGACTGCAAAAAATTTTAAAGACTTGCTGACCTATCGCATCAATGTGTTGGCGAATTTATCCAGCAAAATCGCCTCGCATTTGAACCAGGTTGAATTTCAATTGGCTCCTCGTGAATGGAGGATCATTGGCTTGCTCGGGCAATTGGAGCAAGTCTCTTTGCAACGGTTGGCCATCGAGGTGGATGTGGACAAAAGTCAAGCCAGCCGAATGGTGGCCTCTTTGATTGAGCGGGGCTACCTCAAGCGTGTGATTGATGCAAAGGATGCCAGGGGAATTTTACTTTTTTTGACCCCCAAGGGCCAGTCCACTTACGAGCAAGCATTCCCCAGTGCGATTGAGCGCAATGAGGCCTTGTTCAAAGCCTTGAGTCAGCAAGAGCGTCTTGTTTTTGAGCGCTGCTTGGACAAGTTAACCGTGCATGCGAAAGAGCAGTTGGAAAACATGCGAGACTCTGTGAGCTCGCAGTAGTGCACATAGAGACATTCGAAAAGAGAAAAACATTGGAGCAGCTTGACGATGAGTACGTTTAATTTAAACCACGAGTCACCCCTGGGGATCTTTCAGCAGTTTTGTGAAGAAGGTAAATTGGCTTATCAAGTCACACCATCGGGACAAGCTGTTTTTTATCCCAGAATTGTTGCACCTAAAACGGGTGAAAGCTTGAGCTGGCAAATCTCAAAGGGCCTTGGACAGGTCTACTCGAGCACGGTGATTTATCCCAAAGGTCAAGCGCCCTATAACGTGGCGTTGATTGATTTGGACGAGGGCTTTCGCATGATGAGTCGCGTCGAGGACTTGCCCGCAGAGCAGGTGAGCATTGGTATGCGCGTGAAGTTAAAAATGACCAAGGACAAAGAGGGCCGTGCCTTGCCTGTTTTCGTTCAAGGAGAAGACAAATGAGGGGCTTAAAACGTGCAAGTGTGGCCATTGTTGGTGCTGCAGAGTCTGATCTTGGTCTGTGTGCACCAGGAACCAGCCCAATTGATTTGATGGTGCAAGCCACCTTGCGTGCTTTGGATGACAGTGGGCTCAAAGTCTCTGACATTGATGCTGTCTTTTCTGCCTCGACGCAAACGCGCTACCCCACTTTGGCGTTGAAGGAGTATTTGGGCATTGAGCCCACTTACCACGACAACTCACACATTGGAGGGGCCTCCTTCATGACGCACGTGGCCCATGCCATGATGGCGTTGGAATTGGGCTTGTGCAAGGTGGCATTGATCACGTATGGCAGCACGCAACGCTCGGTGAGTCGTGCGGCAGCCTCACCTCGAGAATACAACCCCTACGAGACGCCCTACAATCCTTTTTTACCCGCTTCGGCCTATGCCATGGCTGCAGCAAGGCACATGCATCAGTATGGGACCAAGCGAGAGCATTTGGCGCAAGTGGCCGTCTCGGCAAGAGAGTGGGCGCTTAAAAATCCTTCTGCGTGGGAAAAGTTGCCCTTGACGGTTGAAGAGGCCTTGAATTCAAAAATGGTGAGCTATCCCTTGACCGTGAGAGACTGTTGTTTGGTCTCTGATGGTGGGGGCGCCATTATTTTGACCTTGAGTGACAGAGCGCGAGACCTAAGAAAGAAGCCCGCCTATGTGTTGGGCGTTGGTGAGGCCTTGTCCCATTTGAACATCTCCAACATGCCGGACTTGACGGTCACGGCAGCAAGTCGTTCAGGTCCCCTTGCCTTTGAAATGGCCAAGCTTGGTGTGAAGGATGTGGATGTGGCACTTCTTTATGATGCCTTCAGCATCAACACCCTTTTATTTCTTGAGGACTTGGGATTTTGTCCCAAAGGTGAGGGTGGGCGTTTTGTGGAAGGTGGACGCATCTCTCCAGGCGGCGCCTGTCCGGTCAACACCAATGGTGGGGGCTTGTCATACTGTCACCCAGGGATGTATGGCTTGATGCTTTTGATTGAAGCTACACGGCAAATTCGTGGTGAGTGTGGTGAGCGACAAGTCAGCAATTGTGAAGTCGCGCTTGCACATGGCAACGGTGGCGTGCTGTCAAGTCAAGCCACCATCGTCCTAGGTGCACAGGTTTGAAGTGCCAAGCTTGAAGGGCTGGGTAATTACCTTTTGACTTGTAAATCAACGGCACGCTGTCTGAGGGAGGCATCACCACGCAAAACAGCTTTGGCAATTTTATTGGTCGGTGTATAGGGCAGTGCATCCAAGAAGATGACAAACCGTGGCACCTTCATTGCCGAGAGTTTTTGTGCGCACCAATCGGCCACCTCTTGGTGAGTCATCTTTGCGTCTTGCTTCAACACCACCGCCACCAAAATTTCATCCTCTCCCAGTTCAGCGGGAACTGCAATGGTGGCCACTTCTGCAACACTGGGGTGCTCCAAGACAACGCGATCTAGCTCTGCGCCAGCGATGTTTTCGCCACGTCGACGGATGATGTCTTTTTTTCTAGAAACAAACGTGTAGTAGCCATCTTCGTCACAGGTGACCAAATCACCCGTTAAAAACCAGCCGTCCCTGAAGGCTTGCTGTGTTTGTTCGGGATCTCTAAAGTAGCCTTGGGTCACGATCGGGGTTTTTACGATCAATTCTCCGACAACGCCCGTAGGAACTTCATGGCCAAGTTCATCGACGACCTTGCACTTGGCCCAAGGCTGACTGGGATCGGGGTGTTTGCCTTCGGGTCCCATGCTGCCTGCCTTTTGCAGTCCGCCATAGGGGCTGCATGTGACGCCAGGGATTTCTGTCATGCCGTACCCGCTGACAAAGTAAGGCACTTTGAATTCATCTCTAAAGGCCGCTTGGGCGCTTTGACGCACACCATAAGCACACCGCAATTGATGGTCTGCTCGAAACTCAGTTCTAGAGCGAGCTTTGAGAATGTTTGAGGCGGCTTCAATCACGTTGACCACGGTGGCTTTGAGTTCTGCGGCTTGTATCCAAAATTCAGAAGCAGAAAACTTGGGCTGAATGATCATGGTGCAGCCGCTGGCAATGACGCCGGAGACGGAGTAGAACAAGGCGTTCATATGGAACATGGGCAAGACAATCATCACCCGGTCGGTCGGTTGAAGATAGACGCGTTCCACAAAAGCTTCCCCGGCCAAGAGAAAGCTGCGTTGACTGTGCATGACCCCTTTGGGAAATCCCGTGGTGCCGGATGTGTAGATGATGATGCAGGTCTCATCGGCCAAGGCTTGGGATGGTTTTCCTGCTGCTGGTGTCACGCAGGTCAATAGATCGGTGAATTTGGGGATCTCTTTGTCAACGCGTTTCGTTGATTGCATCAAGGAGAGCAGCCAAGGGTTCAAGTTTTTTTCTTTCAGCGCCAACAAGGCGTTATCGACCCCATGTTCATCGACGGCCAAACCACAAAGGTCTGCATGTTGAATCACATAGCTGGCCTCACCAACGGAGAAGTCAGGATTGATCGGAACCATGATGGCGGATATTTTTGACAGTGCGAAAAGGATGACGATGTGTGCATATTGGTTTTTGGCCATCACACCAAATCGGTCGCCTTTTTTGATGCCTTTGCTTTCAAAGAGCACGGCTGCTTTGTTGACATCGTCGTGAAACGATTGCCAGGTGAAGGTGTGTCCTGCGTGCATGCAAAACAATTTTCCAGGTTCTTTTTCTAGTCGACTTTGCAAGGCGCCAAAGAGCGTGAAGTCGTGCGGCTTGTAGAGTTTTAAAACGTCTAAGGCGGGTAGGAGTGTTGGCGTGAGCGTCGATGACATAAATGAACTTTTAATTTTGCGTTGAGCGCAATGAATGATTGAGCGTGATTTTAAACCCGTTCGTTGTTGATCGGCACGAGGTGCATGGGTGCATGGACGCATTCAAGCAATGGACCGTTCAACGCCTTTGTCGGTAAGGGTATTTACCGACTTTATTGCGCCTGGATCAAAGGGGCGACGTCTTACAATGAAAAATCGTACCACTCGCAGATCCAATCAAAGTGAGACCTCCAGCCCTTCTAGCCTTTTGTGAATCATTGCAGGAGACTGAATTAAGTCAAACGATTCAGAACAACTCCGATTTGATTGCGTTTTTGCAAAGCATGCATATCTTGGCCATCTCAGCCCTGTTCATTGCCATGCTTGTTTTCAATATTCGATTGATCACCAACAAGCTCACCGATGAAGCCTTTTTAAGTGGCTTCAAGTACAACGTCGTCATCGGCTTGCCTGTACTGTTGATCACAGGTGTTTTTTTGATCATCGCCGAACCTGCAAGATCGCTTGCCAACGATGCATTTCAGTTGAAGATGGTTTTGTTGGCGATAGTTTTGCTTCTGTATCGATACCTTCTTCAATTTGCATCGCCAAAGGCTGACTTTTCACACAAGCTGGTGGAGGTGAGCTCTCGGGTGAAATTTTTTGCCATGTTATCCATTTCGATTTGGATGGGCATCATTTTCGCAGGTCGATGGATTGCTTATCTTTGAGTGAACACTATGAACGAATTGAGTGACTTGTTGAAATTTCTCAATGACTCCAGTCTTGGTGTCATGATTCGAGAGAATGATTATTTGTTTCCAAGCATTGAATCTTTGCATGTGCTGTCGGATGCGGTCGTCTTTGGCTCCATTGCAATGGTTGATTTGCATTTGTTGGGCTTGACCTTCAAGCGCAGTGATTTCACCAAGGTCTCGACCGAGTTGTTACCTTTTACTTGGTTTGCCTTTGTCTTTGCCCTCATCAGTGGTGCATTGCTCTTCATCTCCAACGCAGTGAATTATTCTGCGAACACCTACTTTCAAATCAAAATAGCGTTGTTGCTTTTGGCTGGCGTGAACATGTTGGTTTTTCAGCGCTTGATCAGTCTAGATCAACACCGTTGGGCCCGGCAATCTCAAATTCCAAGTTCTGCCAGACTTGCTGGGTTGATCTCTCTATGTCTTTGGTTGGGAGTGATTTTGTGTGGTCGCTGGATTGGTTTTACCATTGAGCCAGTGTTGGTCAATTAAACAAGAGGATCGTTAAATGAAACGTGTTCATCAAGTGTTGAGTGCTGCTTGTCTGGGTGTCATTTTTCTAAGTGCATCCTTGTCTATTCATGCACAAGTGGGTAGCAAGCCGGGCTACAACGTCACGCCTTCCGCACGCGATTGGCAAGACTTGGCAAAACTGCCCGACTGGAGTGGGACT
>CAIOTD010000002.1 GCA_903861115.1 uncultured Burkholderiales bacterium | reverse complement strand
TGTCAACGTGACCCCTTTTGAGCCCGAATGGGAGGGCTATGTGACCCTTGAGTTCAGCAATACAACGCCACTGCCTGCCAAAATTTATGCCGGCGAAGGATGTGCCCAGGTTTTGTTTTTTGAGAGCGATGAGGTTTGCGAGACCAGCTACAAAGACCGAGGCGGTAAATATCAAGGTCAAAGCGGCGTGACGTTGCCAAAAACGTGAAGACGCCTATCTTCCAAGGGCTATCGGTGAGACAATAGCAGTCCTACATGAGTTCATTTTCAAATATTCAGCTGGCCCCCGTGCTGGCACGCGCCGTAGCCGAAATGGGCTACGAATCCATGACCCCCATTCAAGCTCAGGCCATTCCTGTGGTGCTGAGTGGGCAAGATGTGATGGGGGCAGCCCAGACCGGCACAGGCAAGACCGCCGCCTTTGCACTTCCTTTGCTTCAGCGCATCTTAAAGCATGAGAATTCATCGACGTCGCCTGCGCGTCATCCCGTTCGAGCACTGGTCCTCTTGCCCACGCGAGAGTTGGCCGATCAAGTGGCCCAACAAGTCAAGCTCTACGCAAAGTATTCACAAGTCAGAAGTGCCGTCGTCTTTGGCGGCATGGACATGAAGCCCCAAACGCTGGAGCTTAAAAAAGGGGTGGAGGTCTTGGTCGCGACACCAGGCAGATTGCTCGATCACATCGAAGCCAAAAATGTCGTCTTGAACCAAGTCGAGTACGTGGTACTGGATGAGGCCGATCGCATGCTGGACATCGGTTTTTTACCTGATTTGCAAAGAATTTTGAGCTTTTTGCCCAAGCAAAGAACAACCCTTTTGTTCTCCGCCACCTTCTCTCCAGAGATCAAGAAACTCGCATCGAGTTATTTGCAAAACCCTGTGATCATTGAAGTTGCTCGGCCCAATGAGACGGCATCCACCGTGAAGCAGCACTTTTACAGTGTGGTCGATGATGACAAACGAAGAGCTTTGAAGCATTTGATTTTTAAAAATGGAATCACCCAAGCCTTTGTTTTTGTCAACAGCAAGTTGGGTTGTGCCCGCTTGGCCCGCTCTCTTGAGCACGATGGTCTTAAAACCAGTGCGTTGCACGGGGATAAGAGTCAAGACGAGCGCCTGAAGGCCTTGGATGCTTTTAAAAGCGGTGAGGTCGATTTGTTGATCTGTACCGATGTTGCGGCCAGAGGCTTGGACATCAAAGATGTCCCTGCGGTGTTTAACTTTGATGTGCCCTACAACGCTGAGGATTATGTGCATCGCATTGGTCGCACGGGTCGTGCGGGCGCCTCGGGTTTGGCCATCAGTTTTGTTTCTGCAACAGATTCCAAACTCATTGGGGACATTGAAAAGCTGATCAAAACCAAAGTTGAACTCGAAACGGTTGAGTTTGACGATGGATATTCTTCTAGGCACCGGGAGTCCAGTGGAGACAGTCGTGGCTTTAGAGAGGGCTCCGATGGTCGAAACAGAAGAGGTCCTCGGGAGAGTTTTGAGCACGCTCATAAAAGTTCGGTTGCATCTTCCTTTGGGCATCGTTCCTACGAGAAAAAACCTGTGCCAATCGATCCTTTCTTTGACAAGCCCTATGAGCCAAGCACGGCACCAGAGCAGTTACCGTCATGGGAGGCCTCTGACAAGCCCACCTCAAGATCAATTTCGGCCAACATCAAGCCCAAGAGAAAAGTTGCAGCGCTGTTCAAAACCGAAACGCAGTCGCCCACTTAAATTCGAGCGCTTTCCTCTTTGCGTTTTGGGTTTCTTGTCGCAACGTGCCTACGCATCTATTCATTGAACGCTGCTGGCGTCTCTAGCGTCTGGGCTGTGAACCAAGTGCCGCCTGCGCTTGCTTGAGTGTCGGACAATTGATATGCACTCAAGCCTCTGCCCCAAACGCATCCCGTGTCCAGACAAACCACTTTGTTTTTTTCTGTCCCTCCGGCCGTTGACCAATGGCCAAAGCCGATGCATTGATTTTGAGTTTTTCGACCCTCGATCTCAAACCATGGCAAGAAGCCAAGAGGACCTTGCGTGAGGGATGATTTTGCATTGAAATTGAGTTGTCCTGCGGGACTACAAAAACGCATTCGAGTCAGCACATTGACAATGATTCTGAGGCGTTCCATCCCGTGCAACGAGTCACTCCAAGAGTCGGGCTCATTGCCATACATTTGTCTTAAAAAATCTTCATAATGCGGCTCTATCAGGGCCAAGTGAACTTCTCTTGCCAGGCTCAAGGTTTGTTCTGTGCTCCAAAGGGGGTGCACGCCGGCATGAACCAGCAAGTAGTTGCGAGCCATCATCGCCAAAGGTTGCGATCTGAGCCATAAAGTCAATGCTTCGCGGTCCCTTGCGTCCAAGATGTCTTGGATGGTATCGCCATTTTTTGGGGTCTTGAGTCCTTTTTCTACAGATAAAAAGTGCAGATCGTGGTTACCTAAGATAGACTTTGCACTATCGCCCAAGGACATCAGTCTTCTCAAAACGCCTACATTGTCTGGCCCACGGTTGATCAAGTCCCCCAGGAGATAAATGGTGTCTTTGCTGGGAGAGAAATCAATCATGTCCAACAACTTGCCTAGAGTGCTGTTGCAGCCTTGGATGTCGCCAATTAGATAATGTGCCATAGGTCCGGTGTCTTGCGTGTGTGTTAAGTGCTTTGGTTTCGGGTGCGCTCAATGCGCAGCGACAAAAGGGTTTTAAATGAACTTAGTGGTCATCATCATACTCACTCTTATCAATGGTTTGTTCGCCATGTCAGAAATGGCTTTGGCTTCGAGCAGAAAACCTCGCTTAAAAGTGTTGCTCGATACGGGCGATCGGGGGGCGAAATCGGCGCTTGAGTTGATGGAGAACCCAACGAGATTTTTATCAACCGTGCAAATTGGGATCACAGGCATAGGGATTTTGAATGGTATTTTAGGGGATGCAGCCTACAGTCACGAACTGTCGACTTGGCTCAAAGCAGAGGGTTTGTCTGCTCACACCTCAGACATCATTGCAACCGCCTTGGTGGTGTGTCTCATTACCTTCATGACCTTGATTTTTGGTGAGTTGGTGCCAAAACGCATCGGTCAACTTTACCCAGAGCCAGTGGCGAGGATGACCGCTCCCTTGATGATTTGGCTCGCCTTTATCGCCAAACCATTGGTTGCAACTTTGTCATGGACGACATTTGCGATTTTGCGCTTGCTCGGTATCAATTCCCAAAAGGCCTCCAGCGTCACGCAAGAGGAGATCACGGCGAGTTTGAGCGAGGGTGTGAAGGCCGGGTTGATCGAACAACAAGAACATGAGATGGTTAAAAACGTGTTTGATTTGGATGACCGCCCCCTGAAGTCCATGATGGTCCCAAGGTCAGACATTGTGTGGCTTCACATTGATATGACCGTGCAAGAGGCCTTGCTCAAACTCAAAGAATTGACCCCTCATTCTTGGTATCCGGTTTGTCGGGGCGACTTGAACCAAGTTGCAGGCGTGGTGAGCTTGGGGCAGATGGTCCATTCAGCAAGCGTCACGCGTGACTTGTCTGAGATGATGGTGCCCGCCTCCTTTGTTCCAGAGACGCTGAGTGGGCTTGATTTATTGGGGCAATTCAAGCGCCCAGATACTTTGATGCACTCACTCTTATCGACGGCGTCGCGAATTGTTTTGGTTGTCGACGAGTACGGCGATGTTCAAGGGCTTTTGACACCCAGAGATCTCTTGGAAGCCATTACGGGGGCTTGGATGATTGCGATTGAGCAGTCCCAAGAGGAGGTGAAGCTGCAGCCTGATGGGTCTATCATGCTCGACGGTTTGATCTCTCTCAATGAACTCAAGGACAGGCTGCACATTCAAAGCGCCTTGCCGCAAGAGGAGCTTGGGCACTACAACACCTTGGCAGGATTGATTCTTTTTCTAAAAGGGCAATTGGCTCAAGTTGGAGATCAGTTTGTTTGTTCGGGTTGGATCTTTGAGGTGGCGTCTCTTGATGGCAGGAGAATTGAAACCGTTCGAGCCAAGCCAGAGCGCAAAGCCCAGGACGCACGTGCATGAAGAAAGAGAAACTTTATTGACCCGGCGTGTCGATAGGGCTTGTGTGGCGCTGAATTCAAGAATCGATCGTTTGAATTATTCTTTAAAGTGCTTGAATTGTTTTGGAAAAACAAAAAGTCTCTGAGCATATTTTGTAGGGCCAGGAGATCTATTTTTTCTTGAACAAATCCTTTGCACTTAAAAAGTCAGAAGGCCTTGCACTTTTTTTAGCAAATTCTGCTTTGATTTCTTTTAAAACATGGGACTTTACTGTTTCTTGCATGGCTTTCATGCGCAGTTCAATATAGTGTTCTCTGCGCTTTAATTCATTGCCTTGGGAAAGGTTGGCTGCCTTGTTCCATAAAACGTCATTGATTTGATGGAGTGCCAATTCCTTCTCGACGGCTTGGCGCATGATGTCTTGTTCATTGGCGGACATAGGGAGACTCGTTTCTATAAGGACTTGGTGTGCTTTTAGGGTACACGTTGAGTGCGACCACGGGGGATGCTTCCTATAATAGCGGATCAGACGGCGTCAGCGCTTTAATTTCAGCCCCATCTAGGGTCCTCCATTCAAGAAGAGAGAGTCCAATGAACCAAAATACCATGATTCAAATGTTGGTCATGCCCAGCCCTGAGGGCGGCAGATATCAAGCCACTGAAGTGGCCAAGCCTGTGCCAGGCGCTCACGACGTGTTGGTTCAAGTCAAAGCCTCCTCGGTCAATAGGGGGGAGACGCAGTCAGTCATCAAGCACAAGGACCCTCAAGCCAAGCCACTTGTGACGGGCATTGAGTTTGCAGGGATCATTTGTGAAGTGGGCAAAGATGTTCAAAATTGGCACATCGGCGACGAAGTGATGACCCGCTCTCCTGCGGGTTTTGCACAGTTTGCTTTGGCTTCAGAGAAATCTTTGATGAAAAAACCAAGCAGTGTCTCGTGGTTAGAGGCGGGTTGTATCCCCAACGTCTTCATCACCGCGCACGATGCCTTGGTCACTGCTGGGCAGATCAAAACAGCCAAGAACGTTTTGGTCACTGCCGGCTCTTCGGGTGTGGGTGTCACGGGCATTCAGATGGCTCGTTTTTTGGGGGTCGAGCAGGTGTTTGCAACCACACGTTCAGACCAAAAAATGGCTTCACTTAAAGCTTTGGGCGCCACGGCGGTCTTCAATACAGAAGACCCAGCTTGGGTGGATCAACTTCTTGCCTTCACGGGGGGGCAGGGGGTGGACTTGATCATGGACCAAGTCGGATCTAGTCTTTTTGATGCCAACATGAAGGCCCTGTCCCTTGGTGGGCGATTGATCACTGTCGGTCGCAACGCAGGGAGCATGGCCACGGTCAATTTGGATGAATTGGCCAGGAAAAATGCGAGCCTCATTGGAAGAACCTTTAGAACACGCACGTTGGCGCAAACCCAAGAGTGCTCAAGACGTTTTGATGAGGATTGCGCCAAAGGCGTTGCGAGCGGCGCGATCAAGGCCATCTTGGACAAGAGCTTCAAATTCACTGAGCTTGACCAAGCCCAAGCCTATCTCATGAGCAATGGTCAAACCGGTAAGATCGCCATTGAAGTGAGTTGACGTTAGGCGCTGCGCGCCAAAGGCAATCAACTCAGGGGGTTGCTTTTAAAGGCACTGTCCACGCGTTGTAGCCGTAAACCCAATCCGGATTGGTTTTGTTTTGCATCCATTGATTGGCACCAGAGGCTTTTTGAATCTCTGAGGTTCGAGGCTTTCTTAAGGCTTCATAAAGTTTGAAGGTGGCGTTCAAATCGTCCCCTCTATGAGCATCTAGGCAGCGTGCCAGCACGACAGAGTCCTCAAGGGCCATGGCAGCACCCTGGGCCATATAAGGCGTCATGGGATGGCATGCATCCCCAAGCAGCATGACTCGTCCCTGAACCCAAGTGCTCAAAGGATCGCGCTCAAAAAGTGCCCATTTGTGAACTTCGGGGCAGGCTGCAATCACTGCTTGTACATCCGGGTGAAAGCCAGCGTAAGCCTCTTGCAGCGTTTTGAGATCCCCCTTGGATGACCAAGACTCTTTGGTGGTCCAAGAGGCATCCTCCGGTTGACTCGTTACAAAATAAATTTCATCTCTTTTTTTGGTGACGTAGTAGATCACGATGTGGCGATCTGGACCCCACCACTTGGTTCTTGAGTCACCAATTTCAACGCCCTTTAATCGAGAGGATGGATAGGTGGTTCGGTATGCGATGCGTCCAGTAAAGCGAGGCGCTTCAGGCCCTAGAAGAATCTCTCGAGTCAAAGAGTGAACACCATCGGCCCCAATGACTGCATCCGCATGCACTTTGCTGCCATCGGCAAACTCAAGCTCAACGCCCTTGTCGTCTTGGTGCAAGGCTGTTAATTTTTTACCCAGATGAATTTGCTCGCTTGGGACCAATTTTGTCAAGGCTTCGTGCAAATCTGCTCGGTGCAACGCGTAAAAGGGCGAGCCATATTTGGCAATCACATGCTCTGAGAGGGGGTAGTCGTTGCTGACCTCTCCGGTGTTCCATACCCTGTTGAGATTGGTTTTAGGCTGGAAGGCGCTTTGTGCCAAATGGTCTTTGAGGCCAAGACCGTGCAAGACCTGGGTCGCATTGGGACCCATTTGGATGCCTGCACCCACTCTAGAGAACTGTAGTGTTTGTTCATAGATGTGTGCTTTGATGCCAAACTTGGCCAAGGCACTCGCACAAGCGACGCCACCGATGCCCGCTCCGATGATGGCAATATTGGGTTGATTTTTAGGAGATGACATTGAATTTCAATTGGGTTGGAGTGTTAGTAAGTAAAGGACGTCGGCGCTGGATTACTCACTCGTGACCCCAGCGATCTTGATGACCTGAGCCCATTTGTGTGTATCTGCTTTGATTCTTTCGGTGAAGGACTCCGGTGTTCCTCCAACAGGGTCTCCCGACAAAGACTTGATTTTATCGAGCATCTCCTTTTGCGCCAAGACTTGGTTGATGCCGTCATTGAGTTTTTTGACAATGTCTATAGGCGTGGCGCTAGGTGCAACGACACCGTACCAAACGGTGGATTCGTAGCCTGGCAGGCCTTGCTCGGCAATGGTTGGCAACTCAGGCCAAGAAATCGAACGCTTGAGACTGGCAATGCCAATGGGTTTGAGTTTTCCACTTTTGCTAAAAGGCACCAAACTGTTCTCAAAGGTCATTTGTACTTCGCCTGACATGAGGCTCAACACGGCAGATGCACTGGCTTTGTAGGGAATGTGAACGACATCAACTTTGGCCATTGAGGTGAACAATGCGCCAGCTAGATGAGCCGATGTGCCTTGTCCTGGCGAGCTGTAGTTGTACTTGCCAGGATTGGCTTTCAAAAGCTCTAAGAGTTCTTTAAGGTTTTTGACATTCACCGAGGGAGAGACAGCCAAGACGGAGGGTGTTTGAGCCACCAAGGCAATGGGCGCAAAATCCTTCAAGGGTTGGTAGCTCATTTGTGCGTAGAGGCTCGGATTGATGGACAAGGTGGTGACACTGGCCATTAACAGCGTGTAGCCATCCGCTGGAGAATTGGCCACTTGAGTGGCACCAAGCATCGTGCCGGCGCCGGGCTTGTTTTCAACCACCACCGATTGCCCAAGCAGTTTTGACAGTCGATCTGCTAGGACTCTGGACAGCGCATCGGCACTTCCCCCAGCCGCATGAACACAAATCAGTCTGATGGGGCGGTTTGGGAAATCTGATTGTGCAAGGCTTGCATTGATCGCACACAGCATTGCGATGAACAAAACAAAGCGCCTAGGTATTTTGAGAGAGGATTTGAAATTGATCATGCAAATGGGGTATGTAATCGATTGAGCAAAGAACCAAGCGCAGTTCTAATTTCTGCCAACGCAAAAGCATAACTCTTTTCAAGTTTTCAAAACATAGAACTAACCATAGGATGGGGCGACTTCGTGCTGCAAAACAATGCAAACCATTGCCTAAAAGATAATACATTTGATCCAAGCAACAAGCCCCCGCAAATTCAGTGCTTTGCGGGGGCTTGTTGTCGAGTCTTAGGGGCATGCCAGATCGTTGACCTGCAAGCGCTCAGGCCTTATGCGTCAGTGTGGTACTTCGTTACGCGCTCAACTTCGTTTTTAGAGCCCAAAATGACACTGACACGTTCGTGCAGTTCTTTGGGTTGAATGTCCATGATGCGTGTTTTTCCGTTGGTTGACGCGCCGCCCGCTTGTTCCACAATCCAACTCATGGGGTTGGCTTCGTACATCAGGCGCAACTTACCAGGTTTGTTGGGCTCTCTCTTGTCCCAGGGATACATAAAGACACCACCTCGGGTCAAAATCCGATGGACATCGGCAACCATGGATGCAATCCAACGCATGTTGAAGTCCTTGGCGCGGGGACCCTCTTTGCCCAGTAGGCACTCATCAATGTAGCGCTTTACAGGCGCATCCCAATGGCGCATATTGCTCATGTTGATGGCGAACTCTTTCGTGTCCGCAGGAATTTGGACGTGATCTTGTGTGAGCACAAAGGAGCCTTGCTCTCGGTCCAAGGTGAACATGGCCACGCCGTCTCCGACAGTCAACACCAATGTCGTTTGTGGTCCGTAGACACAATAGCCTGCCGCAACTTGCTCGTTTCCGCATTGAAGAAAGTCTTCCTTAGAAACAGTGGGAGTGTTGGAGTTCTTTTTAAGAACACTGAAGATCGTGCCGATGCTTACATTCACATCAATGTTGCTGGATCCATCCAATGGGTCAAACAGCAACAAATACTCGCCTTGTGGATAGCGATTGGGAACAGCGTAAATGTCGTCCATTTCCTCTGAGGCCATGGCGGCCAAGTGCCCCCCCCATTCGTTGGCTTCGATCAACACGTCGTTGGCGATGATATCCAACTTCTTTTGCACTTCGCCTTGAATATTCTCAGTATGTGCGGAGCCCAGAACACCCCCTAAGGCGCCTTTATTGACCGCATGACTGATGCTTTTGCAAGCCCGAGCAACCACTTCTAGCAATAGGCGCAATTCAGGGGGGATGTGTCCTTTGGCTCTTTGCTCTTCGACCAAATACCTGGTTAAAGAAATGCTCATTTTGTGTCTCCTAAGGCTCTGGTAATCACCTCACGCACATCGTTGCTCAAGTCGGGTTTTGCAGACACGCGTTTGATGGCTTCATGAGCCGCATTTTGGTAAGGTTGTGCAAGTTTTCTATATCGGTCCAAGCCTCTTGCGAGTCGGGCGGCCACTTGAGGGTTGATGGCGTCAAGTTCAAGCACTTTTTCTGCCCAAAAAACATAGCCAGATGCGTCTGCTTTGTGAAAGGCCCCTGGGTTGGACATGCAATAGCTAAAAATCAAGCTCCGCGCTCGGTTGGGGTTTTTGATGTGAAAGTCAGCGTGTTGTGTGAGTTGCTTGACCTTCGTCAAAATGGGTGTTTGCCTCTCGCACGCACTGGCCTGCAGGGCAAACCATTTGTCCAAAACCAAAGCCTCATTGGCAAACATGGCATGAAATTGTTCAAGGGCTTTGTCCCCCAGCTCATGCCCAGCGTTGACCAATGCGCTCATGGCCGCAAACCGCTCCGTCATGTTGTGAGCATCTTTGAATTTTTGATAGGTCACGCCTGGCCACACTTTGTCACCACTGTGAACGGCCTGTAGGCACAAGTATTGCAAGGCCATGGAGGTGATGGCACGTTGACCCATATCAAACGGCTCAGCTTTGTAAGCACCTAGAAGTTGGTTGTTATGATAAATCCACTGCCAATCTTCAAACAAATCTTTGGCCAGTTGTGACTTCATCTCCTCCCTGACTTGATGAACCAATGCGGGGTCAACCACGGTCAACTGCTCTGCGATGTAGGACTCGCTTGGAAGCGTCAGGACCAGCTCTTTAAAGGCGTTGTCTAGACTTGTATTTCGAAGAATTTGTCTAAGGCCATTCATGAGTTCAATTGAGATGGGTTCATTGAACGCAAGGTCTCCATTGATTTTTTTCTCATAAGCTTCCAGCGCCGCTTGAAGGCAGATCTTTTGAGCAGCATCCCATTGATTGAAGGGATCGGTATCAAAAGCCAGGAGACTCAATAATTCACTTTGTGACAAGGGTTGCTCAAGCACAACGGGTGCACTGAATTGCCGCAAGACAGAAGCAATAGGGCGCGAAGGAACATTCTCAAACACAAATGAAGCGCTTGATTCATGCAAAACCAAAAGTTGGGTGGGGTGTGTTTCTTGTCCTGATGCGTTCAATAAACCAACTTCGACTGGGATCAAATAGGGCTCATTGCTTGCATGGTTGCTAGGAGGCATTTGATTGAGGTGAAGCGTATAACGCTTGAGAGTTTCATCGTACTCGCCATGTGCGCGCAAGATGGGGGTGCCTGCTTGAGAATACCAGCGCTTAAAGATCTCTAAATGCTCTTTGAGTGCGGAATTGGGATTTGCATCCGCAATGGCACCTGCAAAGTCGTCACACGTCACAGCCTGTCCATCATGGCGTTCAAAATAAAGTGCCATGCCCAATTTAAAGCCTTCTTTGCCGACGAGTGTTTGCATCATGCGAACGACTTCGGCGCCTTTTTCGTAAATGGTGACGGTGTAGAAGTTGTTGATCTCAAGGTACTGGTCAGGTCTTACGGGGTGAGACATGGGGCCAGCATCTTCAGCAAACTGAACCGTTCTAAGAAGACGAACATCTTCAATGCGTTTGACAGCGCGAGCAGAGGGTTTGTGTGCAATGTCTTGAGAAAATTCTTGGTCTCTGAAGACGGTCAACCCTTCTTTGAGAGAGAGTTGAAACCAATCTCTGCAAGTGACTCTGTTACCTGTCCAATTGTGGAAGTATTCATGAGCCACAACACTTTCAATGTTTGCGAAATCGGAGTCGGTTGCTGTTTGTGAGTTGGCCAAAACAAACTTGGTATTGAAAATATTCAAGCCCTTGTTCTCCATGGCACCCATGTTGAAGTCAGAGGTCGCAACGATCATGAAGCGTTCAAGATCCAAGCTCAAGTTAAATCTCGCCTCATCCCAAGCAATGCTGGCCATGAGCGAGTTCATGGCATGCTCTGTTTTGTCCAAATCGCCAGGACGCACATAGATTTGTAACAAATGCTCTGAGCCCTTTTGAGAGGTGACGCGTTGCTCTCTACAGACCAATTGACCGGCAACCAAGGCAAATAGGTAGCAGGGTTTTTTGTGGGGGTCAGACCATTTGGCGTAATGCCTTCCATCGTCCAAAAGACCACTATCGACCAAGTTGCCATTGGAGAGCAAAACAGGGTAGAGCGCTTTATCGGCTTTCAATAAAACCGTGAAAGATGACATGACGTCTGGGCGGTCCAAGAAATAAGTGATGCGCCTAAATCCTTCAGCTTCGCACTGCGTGAAGAAGGAGTTTTGACTCACGTACAAACCCATTAGCTTGGTGTTTTTACTGGGGTTGCATGTTGTGAATATTTCCAACTCAAAGGGCTCATGTCCATCGGGCAAGTTTTCAAGGACCAATTGGTTGCCTTCGAGCTTAAAGGACGTGCCTTGCCCATTGACCAAGACGCGAGCCAAGTTCAATTCTTCGCCATTCAGTTTGAGTGCCTGCGCAGGCGCGTTGGGATTGCGACGAACTTGCATTTTGTTTAAGACACGCGTTTTCACAGCATCTAAGTCAAAACTCAAATCAACTCGATCAATGAAAAAGGGACTGGCTTGGTACTCTTGTCTTAAAACAATTTGACCGGGTGTATCTTCTTGCACGTCTTGGCTCCTCGAAATTTTTATACGTTTGTTATGTTTTTACTTTTACGCAGAACATGGTGAAGGGTTTGCTGTCCTTTGGGCGAATGAAAGCGGTCAAGGCCTCAAACACCTTGCTTTAATGACGCTTCAATGAAGGCGTCTAAATCACCATCCAACACTTTTTGAGTATTGGAGATTTCTACTGAAGTCCTGAGATCTTTGATCCGACTTTGATCCAAAACGTAAGAGCGAATTTGGTGACCCCAACCGACATCGGTCTTGGTGTCTTCTAATTTCTGTTGCTCTTCCATTCGTTTTCTCATCTCAAAGTCATAGAGTCGACTTCTAAGTCTCTTCCAAGCCACGTCTCTGTTGCTGTGTTGACTTCTTCCGTCTTGACACTGAACAACAATGCCTGTTGGGAGATGGGTCAAACGCACGGCGGAATCTGTTTTGTTGATGTGCTGTCCGCCTGCGCCGCTGGCCCTAAAGGTGTCTACACGAACATCTGCGGGGTTGATGTCGATCTCAATGGAGTCGTCCACTTCGGGGTAGACAAATACACTGGCAAAGCTCGTGTGTCGACCGCCTGAGGAGTCGAAAGGGGATTTTCTGACCAAGCGGTGAACACCTGTTTCAGTTCTTAAGAGACCAAAGGCATATTCACCTTCAATTTTGATGGTGGCACTTTTGATGCCAGCAACGTCCCCAGCCGACTCGTCTTCCAGTGTGGCTTTGAAATTTTTTCGCTCAGCATATCGCAAATATTGCCGCAGTAACATGCTCGCCCAGTCACAGGCCTCTGTACCACCTGCGCCGGCTTGAATATCTAAAAAGGCATTGCAAGGGTCTGCTGGGTTGTTGAACATCCTGCGAAACTCAAGCTTCTCGATGCTTTGGTTCAAAGAGGCGGTCTCAACTTCGATGTCAACAAGGGCCGCATCATCATTTTCTGATTTGACCATCTCAAAAAGCTCAAGGTTGTCGGCGATCTCTTGTTCTAATTTTGTTAAGACGATGACCACATCTTCAAGAGATTTTTTTTCTTTGCTTAATTCTTGGGCTTTTTTCGGCTCATTCCAGACACTGGGGTCCTCGAGAGAGGCATTGACTGTTCTTAAACGCTCTGACTTTGCATCGTAGTCAAAGATACCCCCGAAGATCAAGGGTTCGTGTTTGCAAGTTTGATAAGGTTGAACCGATTAAATTAGCGCGTTCTGCGTCCATGACAAATTCCTATGTGTGAGCTGTAGGGTAGGCTTTGACTGAAATGTGTCCAAGTCTGCCCAAAACGGCTATTTTCGCACGATAGATATCCCAACCAAAGAGATTTCACCCTTATTAAGGGGTCATTGGCGCAAAAAAATAGCAGTACGCAGCCAAAATCACGGCCAAAAAAGCCATCAAGTTGTCAAAACATTATCAATCTAGTAGATTTAGAGGTCGCTTGTTTTTTTCTGATCAACTTCTTTATCTTGATGTGTCATGCTGTGCATGGCTTCAAGCCCTTTGATGACGTCACCCACCACAATCACCGCTGGACTGTGAAAAGCTTGGTCCTGGATGTCGATCAGCAAAAGCTCCAAGGTGGTCGTTAGATGTCTTTGATCTTTTGTACTAGCGCGTTCGATGACCGCAACGGGTGTTGCGGGGGCTAAACCACGCAACAAGCCATTTTGAATCTCGCTGGTCAAACTCATGCCCATGTAGACGATCAAGGTCAATTTAGAGTTGTGAGCTGTTTGGCCCAGTTCGATCCAATCGACCCCTTTTTCCCCATGCTTGGCGTGTCCCGTGACAAACACCACGCCATGTGCATGATGGCGGTGGGTTAAGGGCAAGCCCAAAGAGCTCATCGCTGCCAATCCCGATGTTATTCCATTGATCACACTGACCCTGACGCCATGTGCGTGCAAGGCTTCGATTTCCTCTCCTCCACGACCAAATATACAAGGATCCCCACCCTTTAAGCGAACCACTCTTTCGCCTTCTTTGGCGCATTGAATCATCAATTTTTCAATGTAAGCTTGGGGGGTGGACTTGCATCCCCCCCGTTTACCGACAAAAATTTGTCTGCATTGGGTTGGAATCAAAGCACAAATTTCTGGCGAGACCAAATCGTCGTACAGCACTACGCTCGCAGCTTGAAGGGCCTTGAGTGCCTTGATGGTCAGAAGATCTGGATCTCCAGGGCCCGCCCCCACCAGTTGGACCACTGGCCACTGGCTGATTGAGTTTGGAGTTGGGTCGACGGGGCTGGACATGCTAAAAAAAAAGACTTTAAAGAGCGGAAATTCTGAGACTTAATTGTTCAATTGCATGGATCTGAGATTGAATAGACAAAGGCATTTCCAATTCTCCCGCCAAAACCTTTTGGGTGTAGATAACGACCTCATCGGGGTCCGTACTGTCTGGATAATTGTGGCTCAATTCAACGGTGCCTTGGACTTGTTCGATCAATGTTTCAGCTCTGCCGTTGACAAAGCCCGTCATTTTAGGTGTTCGACGAGGGTCGGCCACGGCCTCACCTTCGGTGCCTCTAAAAAAAAGTACATTTTTCTTTAAAAGTTCAAACGTCTGAGACATGGAGGCCAAATACTCCGGGTGCGTGTAACTTGAGAGTTGCAAGACTGGCCAACCGCGCTCAACGGGATTGATAATTTTGACCAAGCTATGACTTGAATTTCGAAGGCCAATGGTTTTTCTTACGTCAAGGAGTTCACAAACTTTGGCCGATAAGTACGCCATGGACACGTACAAAACCTGACCCTCCTTGAGGCCGGATTCGTGCAAGGCTGTGCTGTTTGTGACGCTTGGCCAACCCAGCAATTCAAAGACCCTTTGGGTGGTGACTCGTTTGTCTTCTGTGGGGTGTCCGTGAACAATCACAGGGAAACCAAGCTTGGCTAAAGCGCCAGCCAACAAGGGGGTGAACAAGGGCAGTTTTCTGGCGCCGTTGTAGCTTGGAATCACGATCACAGGTTTGGAAATTTTAGGCGCAGCAGTGGTGGGAGTTGGTCTCACCTTGTTCATGTTGGACTCAATGGCTTCTAAAAAACCAATCATCTCGTGCGGGGTCTCGCCTTTGATTCTCATGGCGATACAAAAGGCGCCAATTTCCAAGTCGCTGACTTGTCCGCTCAAAATGAGTTGCATGAGATCTCGGGCCTGATCGGTATTGAGGTGTCTGGCACCCTCTTTGCCGCGACCGATTTCTTTGATGTAATGACTAATGCCCATGCAGGTATTCTCGCCTAATTTGTGTTGCTGGCCTGACATTTTTTATCGCCTTGGGGGATAATGGTGCGATAAATGGATATCCATATCCATCCTTTATTGATTGGTTGATTGGGATTCGTTGTGCATATTTTAGGAATCGAGTCTTCATGTGATGAAAGCGGCGTTGCACTGGTCAAATTTGATCAATTCAATTCGCCAAGCGACGTTGCATCTGGTGCAAAGCTGCCGCAACTCCTGTCTCATGCGTTGCACACACAAATTGAGATGCACCAACCCTATGGTGGGGTGGTGCCGGAGCTTGCCAGTCGAGACCACATTCAACGAATCATTCCCCTTTTAGACCAGGTTTTGAAAAGCTCTGGCGTGGACATCCGCCAAGTGGATCTGGTCGCTTACACCAAAGGACCTGGGTTGGCGGGCGCCTTGTTGGTCGGTGCAGGTGTGGCGGCCTCATTGGCTGCCTCGATGAATCTTCCGCTCTTGGGTGTGCATCATTTGGAGGGGCATTTGCTCTCTCCTTTTTTGAGTGCTGATCCACCGAATTTTCCTTTTGTTTGTTTGTTGGTTTCTGGTGGACACACACAATTGATGAGGGTCCAAAGCATGGGGCACTATGAGCTCCTCGGGGAGAGCGTGGACGATGCGGCTGGGGAGGCATTTGATAAATCCGCAAAACTTTTGGGGTTGGATTATCCGGGAGGAGCAGCGCTTTCGAAGTTGGCTGCACTTGGGAACTCCAAGGCCTTTAATTTTCCACGGCCCTTGCTGCACAGTGGTCGACTTGATTTTTCATTTGCGGGATTAAAGACCTCTGTGCTCACGCAAGTCAAAAAAATGAGTGCCGAACAAATTGAGGCGTCTAAAAATGATTTGGCGGCTTCAGTACAAGCAGCCATCGTTGAGGTTTTGGTCAAAAAATCTATCGCGGCTTTGAAGCAAACTCAACTCAAAACCTTGGTAGTGGCTGGTGGCGTTGGGGCCAATCTAATGCTTCGGCAAAAGTTGATCAATGAGTGTAATCGGCTTGGGGGCAAGGTGCATTTCCCAGAGCTTTATTTGTGCACGGACAATGGCGCCATGATTGCCATGGCTGCTGCAATGCGACTGCAGTTTGGCATTGAAAGTGGGTCCAAAAGCTATAGCTTTGATGTCAAGCCCCGCTGGAGTCTTTCGGAAATAAGCCGCTCAGCAATGAAGGCGAGTACCTAGTTGTTTTTTTGTTGTCCGCTGTGTTTTTGTCCTCGAGCCCCAGAGGATGCAAATGCACCCTCTGGGGCTGAGCGTTGTTGATCTAACTTTAGAGAACGTTTAGGACGGCAACATTGTCAACGGGTTTTTTCTTGGTCAATACCAAATTCAAAACACCATCTTCCAATTTGGCATGGCTTGCTACGGGGTCAATTGCAAGGGGCAACTCAAAGCTCAAGGTGTATTTTCTCTTCGCTTCGGCTTTGGTTTCGATGCGAACAATTTGCTCTTCAATTTTGACAAGCAAATGCTCCTTGCTCACACCTGGAACGTCGATCTCCAAGGCATAGGATGCCTCGGACTCTGTGAATGAACTGATCTTTGACGGGGTCTTCACGACATCGCCTAAAAATCGTTCAAAAGCTTGAACTGAGGGGCGCTTTTGCGCTTGATTGATGGCCACTGATAAAGGGGTAAATAACATTGAAATCTCCAGCAGGTTGATGAAACTCTTGAACGAAGAAAATCGTTCATCGATGGATCAAACATGGAGATGTCGTCGAGCTATTTCAAGTCGAAAACTGAGTTATTTATTTTATTTTTCATTGCATTGAAAAAGCTTGAAGCGTCCCAATATCAGCGGATTTTTTTTCGAGCAACTTTCGTTTTTTTGGGCGGGAGGGCTGTTTCAG
>CAIOTD010000001.1 GCA_903861115.1 uncultured Burkholderiales bacterium | reverse complement strand
GGCACACAACAGCAAGCCTAGAATTGAAACAGTCAGTGTTTGAAATAAACGCATCAATCATCTCCAAATATTTTTTTGAATAAATACGAGGATGAATATTAAAATTATTCATGAAACTTCAGATAGTGGTATTCCCTCTGCGCAAGCAGGGGTAGGTCCGCAGACTTGTCGCTCTTCATGTTCATAGGTGTGCTCCCTAGAGAAAACACCTATGCGCGGTGGCCCGTGAGCGCGATCACATCCACTCACGACAGGCCCAAAGACTGAGCGAGTTGTCTCTCAAGCGCGTTGCGCCGGTTTTTTAAGGGATGAAGGGATCAAGGGTTTCAAGGTCTTTCTCCCTTGCATTTTTATTCCACTGGGGACCTTGTCCGGTCCAAAGTCAAAGCGCCATTCTTTTTCAACGGCCCCCCGAGTTTGGAGGGGGGAGAGGTGCCCGTTGAGGTGATCAGGCAGGGCAGGAGGCGCTTTAGAGGGCGTCTCGCATGCCCTTCAATGCGTCTTAGGCGCTCACGGTTTCATTTTTGGGCGACATTTTCAATTCTTTGATGGGCAAGTTGATGAGGGCCGCAAACAAAGACAAGGCCATGTCTGCGTACCACATCCACTGATAATCCCCAAATTCAATGATCGCCAATCCGCCCAGGTAGGCGCCTAAAAAGCCACCAATTTGATGCGATAAAAGAGTCAGTCCAAAAAGAGTGCCCAAGTACCTGACGCCAAAAAGCTTGCCCACCAGGGTGGCGGTGGGGGGGACGGTGGCGAGCCACGTAAAACCCAGGCCCGCGGCAAAGAGGTAGAACGTGATGTCGGTCTTGGGGGCCAAGAGGTACAAGGCGATCAGCACAGAGCGAGATCCATACATCAAGGCGAGGACCATCTTGCTGCGGTATTTGCCCACACTGGCGCCCGCCACAATGCTGCCTGCAATATTGGCCAGTCCAATGATGGCCAAGGACCAACTTGCTACCGATGCGGGCAGTCCGCACAGCCCCACCTCGGTTGGCAAATGGGTGATCAAAAATGCAATGTGAAAGCCACAGGTAAAGAAGCCCAAGTGCAGAAAAATATAGCTTGGGTCCTTCAAAGCGTCTTTGATGGCCTGACCCAGTCCCAAATCTTTTTGTGCATGCACTTGGGGCTGGGCTTCGATGCGGGTGAGTTTGCTGGCCAATGGAATGGCCATCAACGTGATCACGGCCAAGGACCACATGGCCCCCATCCAGCCCAAGGCTTGGATGAGTCTTTGTGTAATCGGCGCAAACACGAATTGTCCAAAGGAGCCCCCCGCATTGATAAAGCCCGAGACACTGCCGCGGGTTTGAGCGGGAATTCTTTGAGAGGCCACGCCGATCAAGACAGAAAAACTGCACGAGCCCGAGCCCATCGCAGCCATCAAACCAATGGAGAACATCAAACCCCATGCGCTGTCCATGAAAGGTGTCAGCGCACTGCCCGTCGCCAAAATCAACAGCCCGCCAATGAGCACGGGTCTGGGGCCATAGCGGTCAGCCAGCGCGCCAGAGATCGGTTGCACCGCACCCCAGACGAATTGACCAATGGCCATGGCCAGAGAAATCGCGCCGATGCCAAGGCCTGTGCTCGTGTTCAATGGGCCTAAAAAAAGCCCCAAGGTTTGTCTTGTGCCCATGGTCACCATCATGATGGTGGCACATAAAAAAGTGACCATCAAAACGCCTGGGTGTTGAAATGCTTTGAACATGTTAAAGGCCCTGAATTCAAGACAAAGAGAAAGTGAGTGGGTGATCAGCCCCGACCCACAAATGGCATGCTGGTGGCCATGATGGTGGTAAAGAGCACATTGGCAGAAAGAGGCAAGTGGGCCATGTTCATCACCGTGTCCACGACCCCTTGCATCTCCATGCGGGCTTCGCTCTTGACGCTGCCGTCGGCTTGCGTGATGCCTTGCGCCATGGCTTGCGTCATGTCGCTTGCCACGTTGCCAATGTCAATCTGACCCACCGCAATGTTGTGCGCGCGTCCATCCAAGTTGGCCGCTTTGGTCAGTCCCGTGATGGCATGTTTGGTGGTGGTGTAGGCAATGGACGCAGGGCGAGGGGCGTGTGCTGAAATCGAGCCATTGTTGATGATGCGCCCACCCATTGGGGACTGGCGCTTCATCAAAGAAAAGGCGCCCGAGAGACAGTAAAAGGCGCCGTTGATGTTGACGTCCACAGCCGTTCTCCAGGCCTCACCGCTCACTTCATCAGGCTGCTTGCCGGTTGGAAAAATGCCCGCATTGTTAAAGAGCAAATCAAGCCTGCCCCAGTGGGACTCGATGTCTGCGAAGGCTCGTTTGACGTCCTCTTCTTTGGAGATGTCAGCGCTCAACACCAGCGCTTTGTCAGGGTCAATGGCGTGCGCCTGAAGCCAAGGACCAAAGCCTTCGGCTCTTCTGGCCAAGAGGGCCACATGCCAGCCTTTTTGAAGGAGTGCCAAGGCACAAGCTTGACCAATGCCAGAGCTGGCACCCGTCACAAGAGCGTATTGAGGTTTCATAAGCAATTCGAATAAGGGCAACGCGTTGACACATCGCTTGGGTGTGTCTACAAAAGCGCTATTATCCTGTGAAATCAGAGCTCGGGTTTTAGAGTCCCATTTTTAAAGGGGATAATCGGCGTTGATCGCTTAAACCCGTTTAAAAACATCTCAATCCACTCCTTTTAAAGGCTTACCGCATGAGTGAAATGTTCACAAAAATTGTTCTTTTTACCTCAGAGAGTGGTCACGCTCAATTCAAAACCGAAGAGGTGGCGCTGAGCGAGGGCAAGCCCGAGGCTCGATTGTCTGCGCTCAAGCCCAGTGCGGGCTACCAACTCAGAAAAAGTCCCGTGGGCTTTAAGAGCGAGTTTCATTGCACGGGTGCGCCGCAGTGGGTTTTTATCTTGAGCGGTGAAATGCACATTGGTCTGCAATCGGGCGAGGGCAAGACTTTCAAGGCGGGGGAGCATTTTTATTCGGCCGACACGCTGCCCGCTGGGGCCACGTTCGACCCCAAAATTCACGGCCACTGGAGTTGCCAAGTGGGTCACGAGCCCTTGGTGACCTTGTTCTTAAAGGATGAGCCCACCGCCTCAAGGATGAGCCCTCCGCCTCAAGGCTGAGCCCATCGCCTCAAGGCTGAGCCCCTGGCCTCAGGGGTGAGCAGTCCCCAAGCGCTTGTTGGCTTTGCTTGGGGTGGGGGCTGAATGACTTATTTGACGAGCGCGGCACCGGTTTTGGCAACCACTTCATCTTGAGAGCCTGTGCCGCCAGAGCAACCAATGGCGCCGATCAGCTTGCCCGATTCCACCAAGGGGATGCCCCCTCTTGAGGCAATCACATCGTCGAGCGTTCCCAGGTAGGGGTTGTTGGCAATCCCCAGCTCAAAGAGTTTCGTCTCGCGCCTGTATTTGGCCGCGGTGCGAGCTTTGTGGATGGCGATGTCAATGGAGGCAATTTGTGCATTGTCCATGCGCTTCATGGCCACCATCTGGCCATAGGGGTCTGAGACGGAGCAGACCAATTTCCAGTCTCTTTTTTGAGCCTCAGAGACCGCGGCGGACAAGACTTGATCTGCTTTTTCTAATTTAATGGGTGTACCAAAGGGCAAATCAAAAGGCATTTTGTCAGGAATCACATCTGCGGGATTGGCCGGTGCTTGCGCGCTGGCCCAGTGTGTTCCCAAGGCGAGCAAGCAGCAGGCGGTGAGCTGTGTGCATTTGAGTAAAAGTGGTTTCATGTGTTGTTGTCTCCAAGGGTTGTTTTTAAAAGGATGCCTTTGTGCAATATCTGATGAACCCCACGCATATGCATTCGGTATTAACCCTTGATATGAGGAGAAATTACCCTTGTTCGGATGATGAGAGAACCACAACGAGCGCGTGTCGACATAAAATGCGCTGGCTTTCAAAGCGCGCACGGCAAGACCCGGGTTGAACCCATTTTGTGTCGGCGCTGTTTTTAATGATCGTATGCATTTGGATCCAAGTGCCTCGCGCTTGCTTGTCCATTGCCCCACGGCCCTCAAAAGAAACGTCTTGACCGATTCCACCATGAAAACATCTCTTTTAGATTCTTGCCTGTTCAAAAGCGCTCAGTCATTCAAGCTTGTCAAAAGCCTCAAAGGCCTCAAAGGGCACTTGAGCACGCTCTCCCATTTCTGCAAAGCGTTGCTGTTGACCGCTCTTGTGTCGTTGCTTGGTTGTTTGACTGCGCACGCGCAGAGCTACCCCTCCAGACCTATTTCGATCGTGGTGCCTTTCCCGCCCGGTGGCCCCACCGACTCCAGTGCCCGGTTGATGGCCCGATTTTTAAGCAGCCACTTCAAGCAGTCCGTGGTGGTGGAGAACAAACCTGGCGCCGGCGGCACAACGGGCAGCACCTTGGTGGCCAAGTCAAACCCAGACGGCTACACCTTGCTTTGGGGTAGCACCAGCAGCTTAGGGGTGGCACCCGCTTTGTACCCCAAGCTGAACTACCAGCCCTTGAATTCTTTTGCACCCTTGGCCATGGTGGCCAGGTCGCCCGTGATTTTTGCCTCCAGGGCTGGGTTGAAGGCCAACACGTTGAAAGAATTCATTGCTTTGTCCAAAGAGCAAAACTTGACCTACGGTTCAGCGGGCAACGGCTCTCTCAATCACCTCGTTGGCGAATGGATCAAGAGTGAAGGGCGTTTTGAGATGCTGCATGTGCCTTACAAAGGGGGCACGCCTGCATTGAACGATCTTCTGGGCGGGCAAGTGGACATGACCATGGAGACGATTCCCTCGGTCATGCCTTTTGTGAAATCGGATCGACTCAAAATTTTGGCCACAGGCGGGCGGGCCCGAGCGCCTCAGTTGCCCAATGTGCCCACGGTGCGTGAGGTGATTGGAGGCGACTATGAGGCCTACTCTTGGGTGGGCTTGGTGGCACCCATTCAAACGCCTGGCGACGTGTTGAAGGTGCTCTCTGGGGCCATCACCGCGTCCGAGAACGATCAGGCGTTTCAAGCTGAAATGGCCCAAACGGGTCTCGATCCCGTTAAAAGCTCTCCAGAAAAGTTTAAACTCGACATTGAGAATGAACTCAAAAAATGGGGCAAACTCATCAAAGAGTTCAAACCCGAGGCCGATTGAGCGGCCTTCATGCCTTGGCTTGAGTCCGCCGCGCCATTCAGCCAAGGCGTTCAAACCCTGTTGTCCCCTGGATGGACGGCCCGAGCATCTGATCTTAGAAGAGTGACATGTTTGAATTGAATGCAACCCATGACCCGCAAAGGCGTTCTTGGCTCCCCTCGGCCAACGCCAGCGATACGCCTTTTCCGATTCAAAATCTGCCCTTGGGCGTGTTTTTAAGACAAGGTCAACGCCATGTGGGCGTGGCCATTGGGCAGCACATCTTTGACCTCACGGCCGCACAACACTTTCATCTTTTTACGGGGGATGCAGCGACAGCATTGAAATCTTTGGCAAGTGGTCAATTGAATGCCTTGATGGCTTTGCCCGAGTCCTTCAGCAGCGCTTTGAGAGAACAACTGAGTGGACATTTGGCGGTGGGCGCAAGCTCGCAGAGCATGGTCTCGGCCTTATCAAGCACCTTGTTGCCCGAGTTGTCCCAAGTTGAGATGTGTTTGCCTGCAAGCATTGGGGACTACACGGACTTCTTGACTTCTGAATACCACACCGAGCGCCATGGTCGCTTCAAAGGCTTGAAGGATCCTTTGCCCGCCGCATTCAAATCCTTGCCCATTGCATACCATGGGCGTGCCTCCTCGATTCGTGTCAGTGGCTCGCCTGTCGTGCGCCCTCGCGGTCAATTCAAGGATGCTGCTGGCGCGACAAAGTTCGGTCCTGCGCAGATGATGGATTTTGAGCTGGAGTTGGCGGTCTTCGTGGGTCAAGGCAACGCCTTGTCCGAGCCCATTGCGTTGAAGGACGCTCAAAAGCATCTGTTTGGTTACTGTTTGCTCAACGATTGGTCGGCCAAAAGCATACAGTGGTGGGAGCAGGTCTTGGGGCCTTTTCTGGGGAAAAGCTTCATGTCCTCCATTTCTCCTTGGGTGGTGAGCAGTGAGGCCTTGAGACCCTTTCGATCAAAACCACAAGCACGAGGCCCCAAGGATCCAGCGCTCTTGCCCTATTTGAGCGATCCCCTGGACCAATCGCACGGGGGCTTGGAGATTGAAGTGCAAGCCTTCATTCATTCGGAAAAACAAAGAGCCGAGCACTTGCAAGCCCAACGCATCACGACATCGCACTTGAAACATTTGTACTGGACCTTTGCGCAAATGTTGGCCCACCACAGCAGCAATGGCTGCAACATGAACCCAGGCGACTTGATGGGCAGTGGGACCATTTCAGGTCCCACAGACGACGCTCGTGCATGCATCACCGAAATCACCGAGGCGGGCAAAAAGCCCTTGACGCTGAGCTCGGGAGAGCGCAGAACAGCCTTGGAAGACGGCGACCAAATCATCTTGAGCGCTTGGGCCAAAAAAGCGGGCCACGTCTCGATTGGATTTGGCGACTGTGTGGGCACCATTCATCCAAGTGTTGGCGACACGGCGCTTGATGTCTAAGTGCAAACACAAACCCAAACGCAATCGCAATCGCTCCCATTTCACCCCTTTCTTGACGCTATGACCCCATGAACCTTCAACGTCCCCCCTTGACCCGCCTTGCTTTGTTCGTCCTTGCCTGTTTTGCAAGCCTTGCCTTGGCCCAATCCAACAAAGACGCCTACCCCAATCATCCCGTGAAGATTGTGGTGCCCAGTCAGCCTGGCGGGGGCACGGACATTGTGGGCAGATTGCTCGCACAACATTTGAGCACCGATTTGGGTCAATCCTTTTTTGTCGAGAACAAGGCGGGGGCGGGCAACATGATTGGGATCAATGCGGTGGCGAAATCCGCTTCCGATGGCTACACCTTGCTGTTTGTGCCCAGCACTTTGGTGCTCAACACGGTGCTGTATAAAAACATCAGCTTTGATCCCATCAAAGACTTTGCGCCCATCTCTGTGGCGGCAACCGTGCCCAACATTTTGATTGTGAACATCAATTTGCCAGCCACGTCCCTCCAGGAGTATTTGAATTTGGCACGACAAAAAAATTCAACCCTGAGTTACGGCAGTGCAGGGATTGGGACCTCACCGCACATGTCTATGGAGTTGCTCAAGTCCATGGCGAACGTACAAATTCAGCACATTCCCTACAAGGGCACCTCGCCTGCGGTCTCTGATTTGTTGGCCGGTCAAGTCTCTGGGGTCTTCACCAACGCTTTGGAGGCCATGCCCCTGATTCAAGCGGGCAAGGTGCGCGCATTGGCCGTGTCGGGTCAACGCCGGCTTGAGAGTTTGCCCCAGGTGCCTACCGTGAGCGAGGCAGGCGTGGCCAATTACCTCTCCATTCAGTGGTATGGCTTGTTGGCCCCAGCGGGCACACCTTTGGCCATCATCGAGAAGCTGCATCAAAGCGTTGTGAAAGGACTCAGGACCAAGAGCTTCAAAGACAAGTTGATGCAAGATGGGGCCGAGGCGGTGGGCAATTCGCCACAAGAGTTTGCGCAGTTGATCAAAAGCGAAATGGACAAGTGGGCCAAGGTGGCCAAAGCCGCGGGCATCGAACCCGAGTAAAGGTTTGCCAGAGAGGGACTGCGGGGCCATTGTTTTTTCGGGAGAGTCAAGCCATGAGAAATCGTCGCCATTTTTTTGAGGCCTTCGCACAAGCAGCCGCCCTGGTGCTTGGTGCTTCTCGCTCCATGGCCTCGCTGGCTCAAAGCCACTCGGCCACAAAAATGGCCAAATTTGTGGTGGGCTTTCCTGCAGGCGGCGCCACGGATGTGTTGGCGCGTGCATTGGCAGACAAACTCAAGCTGCATTACCCGACAGGCCTCATGGTGGAGACCCGTGCCGGTGCGGCCAGTCGCTTGGCCGCGGAGTATGTGAAGGCCAGTGCCCCGGATGCATTGACCTTGCTCTTCACGGTGGATTTTGCCTTGACCATTTTTCCGCACAGTTTCAAAGCGCTCTCTTACGATCCCATCCAAGACTTCACGCCTGTGGCCATGTGTTCCAAGTCTGCACTGGTGTTGTGTGTGGGTCCCATGGTGCCAGACCAAGTGCAGTCGCTCGCAGATTTTTTGGGGTGGTGCAAAGCACACCCTGAGCAGGCTGCATATGCGTCCACTTCCGCAGGTGCCTCTCCTCATTTTGCGGGCCTCTTGCTCTCAAAAGCCACACAAATCCCTTTGCTCCATGTGCCTTACAAAGGGGGCGCACCCGCACTTCAAGATTTGATGGGCGGACAAATCGCCTCCAGCTTCAATCCCTTGGGTGAAGTGATCCCGCATTTGAAGTCAGCTCGCCTTCGTCCTTTGGCCATCACGGCCCAGGCGCGCAGTCGTTTTCTTCCCCAAACGCCCACGCTTTTTGAACTCGGTTACAAAGATTTGGTCATTGAGAGTTGGTTGGGCGTTTTGTGTCCCAAAAACACGCCGAGCGCGCTTGTTCATCAAACGGCGGCGTGGATCAATGAGGCGTTGAACAACGAGGGCATGAAGGAGGCCTTGGACAAAATGGGCATGGTGCCTGTGCAAAGCACCCCTGAGCAATTTGCAAAAGTGATCAAGGCCGATTTGGAGATGTGGGGCCCGGTCATCAAGGCCTCGGGCTTCACCGCTGAGGAGACTTGAGGACAGTCTCCTCCTGGCGTGGGGTCAAAGAGGGCAAGCCTCTTTGATCACATTTTTTTGAAGTCAATGTCTTTGAGCAGTTTGCCCCAACGTGCAAAGTCTCCATTGATGGTGTCGGTAAAGAATTGTGGGGACTCGGTGTGGGTGTCTAGGCCGAGTTTTTTCATGCGCTCGATCACATCGGGCTGGGCCATGGCGATGTTGAACTCTTTGTTGAGCACATTGATGACCTCACTGGGTGTGCCAGCGGGTGCAATCATGCCAAACCAACCACCCGAGGTGAAGCCGGGGACGGTCTCTGCAATGGTGGGCACCGTTGGGTGGTCACTCAAGCGCTGCGATCTGGCGATCGCAATGAGTTTGAGTTTGCCCGCGTCCGTCAAGGGTTGGGAGGCGATGTAGGAGGACAAGGTGGCGTCGACTTGACCGCTGAACATGCCGTTGAAGACCTCGGGCATGCTCTTGAAAGGCACATGCAAGTATTTGATGCCCGATTGCAAGCTGAACTGCTCCGTGGCCATGTGAAGAAACGCACCTTCTCCATTGGTCCCAAAGGTGACCTTGCCAGGGTTCTTCTTGGCGTAGGCAATGAATTCCTCTGTGCTCTTGATGGGGAAGGTGGGGCTCACCACAAGCGCCAAGAAGTTGGAGGCCAAAAGGGCGATGGGGGCAAAGTCCTTTTTCGTGTCGTACATCACTTTTTGGTAAGCCAAAGGCACAATCACCATGTTGCCACCCTGACCACAGCCGATGGTGTACCCATCGGCTGGGGCTTGCTTGATGAGGCTCAGGCCGAGTTGGCCCGAAGAGCCCGGGCGGTTGTCGATCACGATGGGTTGCCCCAATTTTTCAGAGACTTTGGGCCCCAAGATGCGCACCAAGGTGTCACAACTGTCACCAGGACCTGCAGGGATGATCACTTTGATGGGCTTGTTGGGGTAGCTTTGCGCGTGCACGAAAAGTGCACCCGTGCCGATCAACAATCCCATGAAAAGGCGCTTGGCAAGCGCGCAGGCACGGTGCGGATGAGTGTGGTTCATTGCGTTGTCTCCCTTGCGGTGTCTCTTTTGATTTTTTTAAAATGGGCTTTGCCTTTGGCAAAGGGGTGGATGGCCTCAGTGCTTGGCTTCAATGTCTTTGATGAAGTCTGTGATGCGAGTGGCCATGGACGCTTCGTGATCGGCCCAAGCAGAGAAGGGCAAAACGTCCACGTCTTGGTCTTCAATGGGCAGTTGAAACAAGATGCTGCCTGGAATCAAAGCCTGTGTTGCGCGTCCACCGGAAGAGTCATGGGTTTTGTCGTTGCCGGGAATGACCAAGGTGGGCACCTTGATGGCTTTCAATTGGGCCTCTGGCATGCCCAGCACGGGAGCGATGGGACCGGACTTGAAGATGCTCAACCAATGCTCCATGGTGGCGATGTAGTCTTTGGGGTCCATGGCCATCAAACGCTTTAAGTTGTCTGGGTTGGCGGTGATGCGCTCTTGGTATTGCTCGGTTGCGCACACAGCGGCCATGCCACCGGTTTGAGCGGCTTTGATGAATTGGCCGTAGTAGTTGTTGGGCAAGCGTCCTGCAGCAAACGCACCGCCCGTGATGCGCATGAGGACCAAGCCTTTGACAATCTCGGGATGGCGGTTGTAGACCAGCATGGACAAACGCGCGCCTGAGGACGTGCCGCCAATGTAGGCGGGTGTGGCGTTCAGCGATTTCAGCAGCAAGGCCAAATCGTCGGCCCAAATTTCTTCCTCGCCGTCTTGGCCAGCAATCATCACATCTGAGGCGCCGGTGTTTCTTCGGTCGTGCAAGAGCACTTGAAAGCCTTTGTCGGCAATTTTTTGCGCAAACGCATTGAACTCGGTAAAACCTCTGCGTCCCCCCGTGATCAAGGTGAGCCAAGGGCCCTTGTCACCAACGACTTTGTAGTTGATGTTGACGTCTCGTATTTTGATGATTGGCACGCAAGGCTCCTTGGAAATGATAAAAAATTAAAAAATTAAAAATACACGGTTGCTGGGGGCTCAATGTTCTTCGCTTTCACTTGGACGCAATCCCCAGAGAAAAGGGCTTGCAAACGCCGGTGAAACAAAGCACCTTGCACCTGTGTTGACTGGGCTTGGAATTTACTGAACACCGCCTGGAATGGTGGCCGCGATGGCCTTGAGTTTTTCTGTTTCTTGGCGAATATCGGCAACGAGTTCTTCTGGGGAACTTCCAATTAAATTGAGTCCCATGTTGTTGAGTTTGAGCTGAACTTGAGGATCGGCCACCGCAATTTTAACGGCAGCATTGAGTTTCATTTGAATCTCTTTGGGCATTCCCTTTGGACCCAAAAGGCCAATCCAATAGGTGAGGTCGTAGCCTGGCAGTCCAGCCTCGGCCAAGGTGGGCATTTGTGGGTATCTCGGGTCTCGCTTGGCACTGGTGGTGCCAATGAGTTTGACTTTGCCCGTGTCGACAAAGGGTTTGGCCCCCCCATCAAAAATCACTTGGCAAGTGCCCGCAATGACATCTTGCATGCCAGGGCCAGAGCCTTTGTAGGGGATGTGCACCATGTCCACATTGGCCATGGATTTGAAAAGTTCGCCCGCAAAATGCAAACCACTGCCCACACCGGACGTTGCGTAGTTCAATTTGCCCGGATTCTTTTTGGCATGTTCGATGAACTCGCTCAAGTTCTTGGCGGGCACGCTTGGGTTGACCACCATCAAGAGACCGTAAGTGCCGATGAGGGAGATGGGTGTGAAGTCTTTGATCGGATCGTAGGAGAGATTTTTCTCGGTCACGGCCATGTAAGTGTGGGTACCGTTGGTGGTGAGGAGCAAGTCATGACCATCGGGGGGTAGTTTCGTGATGGCTTCTGCCCCGATTCTGCCTCCTCCCCCGGCCTTGGCCTCGATGATCAAAGGTTGACCCAAGGTTTTGCCCAGGCTCTCTGCCAAAATGCGACTGATTTGATCGGTGTAGCCGCCCGCTGCGTAGGGCAAGATGACCCGAATCGGCCTGGATGGATAAGTTTGCGCGAGCAAACTGCCGCAGAGCATCAAGCTCGCACTGAGCCCCATCCATGGCTTGAACCCAAGCCCCCACGTCTTTTGTAAAAAGTGATCAAGGAACGCTAAGAGGGTGCACTTTTTTTGGGGCATGGCAGCGGTGAAGGGTGATAGAAAAAAACGGTTGGGTCTTTAAAACAATGAACAAGGTGAACACAGAGGCGCCAAGCTCAGCCCAGCACCCCCTGACCCCAAAGGCTGTCGCCCCCGGGGAACCTCATTTTTTAAAACTTTGACTAATGTGTCACAAGCTGCACGGCTAGCGTTAAAGGGTTTTTCCTGATGTGTGCATACCTTAGAATATTCC